>DIYM01000104.1 GCA_002429045.1 Phycisphaerales bacterium UBA6054 | reverse complement strand
GACGATCCAGAAGTTCATCGTGCCCGTCGCGGGGATCGTCGTCGCGTCGCTGCTGCTGTCCGGAGGTTTTCTGGGCCTGGCATCGTGGCGGGGCGTGAGCGATCCGATCGCGGCGCTGCCCGACGCGAGCGGTCCGTCGCTGGCGATCGGGTTCGGCATCGCGATCGTGATGTTCGTGTTCGCGCGGTTCGTGTCCGGCATGGGCACGCTCAAGCCCTGGTCGAGCCTGAGAGCGGGCGCGGCCGTCGCGGTGGGGGTGTCCATCACGGGTCTGCTGATCGGCATCGCGTCGTTCTTCGAGATGGCTCTCGGGCAGGACTGGTTTGCGCAGGTCGTGCCCTACGCCGTGCCGATCATCATGATCGCGCTGGGCGCCGAGGTGGTTCTCAACCTGGTGCTGGACCTGTACCGCCCGCGTTCCCCGGGGGAAGAGCCGCGTCCGGCGTTCGATTCGCGTCTGCTGGGGCTGATCGCGGCGCCGGACCGCATCGCCGAGTCGGTCGGGGAGGCGGTCAACTATCAGTTCGGTGTCGATATCACCAGTTCCTGGTTCTATCAGTTGCTGGTTCGCCGGTTTGTGCTGCTGGCGGGGATGGGCCTGCTCATCGCGTGGCTGATGACGAGCCTTGTGGTCGTCGGCCCGCACCAGCGTGGGCTGATCCTGACCCTGGGCGATGTGAGCAGGCCGCTGGTCAGCCTGGGAGACCGCGGCGAGGGCGGCGATGTGGGACCCGGTTTGCACGTCAAGTACCCGTGGCCGATCGGAACCTTCGAGATCCCCACGGTCGAGACCTCGGTCGCCAGCGACCGCTCGACCGATGAGGCGACCGCGGGTGTGCGGGTGCTTCATCTGGCCAGCAACCCCCCGGACGACCCGAGCAAGCCGGTTCTCTGGACACAGAAACACGCGGCGGAAGAGTTCCGTTACATCGTGCAGGCCGGTGGCGGAAGCCGACGCGTCGAGGTGGAATCGGCGGGGGGAAGGGCCGGGTCGCTCTCGCTGATCGTCGCCGAGGTCCCGGTCCAGTATGTGGTGACCGATTTCAAGCTCTTCGATGAGTTCGCGGGTCCCGGGCAACGCGAGAGACTGCTCTCCGCGGTGGGGCGTCGTGTGGTCACTCGGTACCTGTCCGAGGTCACTGTGGACGAGGCGCTCGCGACGTCGCGGACGACCATGCCCGCGGAGCTCGAGGCCCTTCTGAACGGGGCGTTTGCGGAGCTGAACGGCGGGCGTGGTGCCGGGATCGAGATCCAGTTCGTGGGTGTGAACGGTGTCCATCCGCCGCTCAAGGTGGCGCCGAACTTCGAGCGTACGGTGATCGCGCGCCAGAACCGCGAGTCGACGATCGAGACCGGCCTCAAAGAGAAAGCCACGATCCTCACCGAGGTGGTGGGGTCCGTGGATCTGGCGGACCAGATCGTCGAGAAGCTGGACCGGATCGCGTTGATACGCGGGTCGGGGACCCAGGAAGAGACGGAGCTGGAGATCGAGGTGCAGCGCCTGCTCGAGCAGGCGGGCGGCCTGGCGGGCGAGATGCTGCTGTCGGCGGGATCCCGGAGGTGGTCACGCCACATGTCCGAGCGCGGGCGGGCCGCCTTGCTGCGCGGGCAGGACGCGGCGTTCCGCGCGTCGCCGGCGCTCTTCCGGTCCAAGCGGTACTTCGAGGCGCTCGGCGGTGCGATGGCCAACGCTCGTGTCTACCTCACACCGGGGGACTTGGAGTCCCTCAACATCCGTCTCGAACTCCAAGACAACACCCTTGGCACCGATGTTCTCGATGAACAGGCGGGTGCCGAGTTCAATCAGTGATGTGATGCAATGACCGACCCCGGAAAGACCCGGCGGTGAGATGCGAAGAACGGTGCCCGCGCGAGCGGGCGAGGAGCCGATCAAGTGACCAAGTTGTTTAAGAACGTGCCCCTGCTCGTCGGCCTCGCCCTGGCGGTTGGCCTGCTTCTGTTCAGCACGACCTCGATCATCCGGTTCACGGAGGTTGGCGTCAAGACGACCTTCGGCAAGGCGGGCGGCCCGGAAGACATCCTGGATGAGCCGGGTCTGAAGTGGAAGTGGCCGTACCCGATCGAGCAGATCACCAAGTACGACACGCGGATCCGCCTGGTCGAGGCGCAGTCCGAGACGCAGCAGACCGCCGACGATTTCCAGATCATCGTGCAGGCGTTCCTGAGCTACCGGGTGAGAGATCCGCTGGCGTTCTTCCAGGCGTTCTCGGGCGCGGGCCCGCGTGCGGTGGACCACTACCGTCGGGCGGAGAACGAGGTCATGCGTGACCTGCTGCGTTCGGCGCTCGGGGAGACGAGCCGCTTCGAGATCGGGGATCTGTTCTCGCCGGACGGGGAGGGTTCGAAGCTCGACGATCTCGAGTCCAGCGTTCGCACGCTGCTCGAAGAGGGCGGCGAGTCCGGCGAAGCGCTGAGCAAGTACGGCATCGAGGTGGTCGCGGTCGGGATCGATCGGATCATCCTGCCCGAGGAGACGACCAGTTCGGTGATCCAGCGGATGGGCGCGGTGCGCGACCGCCTCGCAGAGCGGTTCGAGTCCGAGGGGCGTTCGCAGGCCCAGGCGATCACGGCCGAGGCGAACTCGAACGCCGAGAAGATCCTCGCGTTCGCGCGGCGTCGGGCCGACGAGATCCTCGCCCGTGGCGAGGCCGAGGCCGCCCCGTACCTGGCCGATCAGAACATCAACCCCGATCTGGCGGTCTTCATCCAGAACATCAAGCTGATGGAAGAAGCGATGAGCAAGAAGTTCACGCTGATCTTCTCGACCTCGGACTTCGGCATGCAGCTGTTCGATCCAGAGATTCTCAACAAGACCAGCGGGCGCCTGCCGATCCCCGGGTCGGTGCAAGACGCCGGGCTGGGCACCGGGCTCACTGGCACCGGCGGGGAGGGCTGATCGTTATGGCCGACACCGATCCTAGAGATTCGGATCCCAGGGACGTTGATCCCGGCGAGCTGACGCCGCAAGAGGCTGGCGCACCCGAAGCGTCGGCCCGCGGCGCGTCGGTCCGGCTCCGCGACCCGGGGGGCGGGGGCACGCAGGGGCCGCGTATGGACCCCGCGAACCAATCGCTCGCCGACGCCCTGCGGTTCACCTACCGCCTGCTCCGCGTGGGCATGGTCGCGCTGATCATCATGTTCGTGTTCTCGGGCATGAAGACGGTGAACGAGGGGGAGCGTGGCACCAAGGTGCGTTTCGGCCGAATCGTCGCGCAGAACCTCAACCCGGGGCTTCACTGGAACTGGGCATACCCGGTGGGCGAGATGGTCCGCGTGGGTGTTGGCACGGTCGAGATCAAGATGGGCACGGCGTTCATGCCGGTGAACAACCGCGTGTCGACGCAGGCCGAGGCCATGGGCGCGGCCGCGGACAGCTTCAGCAGCACCACGAAGCTCGTGCCGGGCCGAGCCGGTTCGAACATCACCGCGGATCTGAACATCGCCCACACGCAGTGGACGATCAACTACCAACGGACCAATCACGGCCAGTGGGCCCGGAACGTGACCCCCGACCAGGAGAGCGCGATGGTCCGCGTCGCGGTGCAGCGAGGCGTCGTCCACACCATCGCGGGCGTCACGATCGATGGTCTGCTCAAGCGTTCGGGCGACGGGATCGCGGCCAAGGTGCGTGTGGCCGCGCAGCAGACCCTGGACGAGATGGGCTCGGGCATCACGATCGAGCGCGTGACGCTCAGCCGCAAGATCCCCCCGGTCGGCTTGCTGGACCGGTTCGCGTCTGTGCAGGCGCGTGCCCAGGACGCGGCCAAGGAGCGCGAGGACGCGCTGCTGGGGCGTGACCAGCGTCTCAACGAGGTGGCGGGGCCCGCCGCGAGTTTGCTCATCGAGCAGATCAACGAGTACGAGCGTCTGGTCGAGCTCGGTCTGGAGGACGAGGCCGAGGTGCTGCTGGCGTCGATCGACGCGGTGCTGGAGGGGCGTCCCGCCGAGTTCCGGGGGCGGGTCTACGAGGCGGGCCTGATCTCGGGGGAGGTCGCCCAGGTGATCAACGACGCCGAGGGCAGGGTCTCGACCATGATCTCCCAGGCGATCGCGGACCGGGATTACTTCCTTGCCAAGCAGGACCAGTTCGAGTCCAACCCCCGACTGATGATCGCGCGTGACTGGTCGGGCGCGATGACGAGCTTCATGGACAAGGACTTTGTCCAGGCGATGGTGCTGCCCGAGGGCGTGTCGCTCGCGGAGTTGCTGATCTCTGAAGACCCGGCGCTGACGCGTGAGCTCGACCGGGAGCGCAAGCGCCGCGAGGCTCTCGAAGCGTACGAGCGGCGTGCACAGGAGCAGCTGCGTGAGGCCTTCCGTTCTCGGCGTGGCATCAAGGAAGAGACCGAATGAGCGAGCAGACCGCGGCGGCATCCGGGGCAACAGAGTCCGATCCGGTGGCGGACGAGCGTCGGGCGGTGGTGTCGTGCCAGAATCTGTCCAAGGTCTTCAAGGATTTCTGGCTGCGCGACCGGGCCCGTGCGGTGGACGGCGTCGACTTCGTGGTCAAGGAGCGTGAGGTCTTCGGGCTGCTCGGACCGAACGGCTCGGGCAAGTCCACGACCATCAAGCTCATCCTGGGGCTGCTCAAGCCGACGGGCGGGCGGGTCGGTGTGTTCGGCAAGCCCCCGACGGATGTCGCGATCAAGAAGCGCATCGGTTATCTGCCCGAGGAGAGCTATCTCTACCCGTTCTTGAACGCGCGGGAGACGCTCGATTATTACGCCAAGCTCTTCGGCATCGACCCCAAGACCCGTGAGAAGCGCATCGATGAGCTGCTCGATATGGTCGGTCTGGCGCACGCCCAGTTCCGCCCGGTACGCGAGTACTCCAAGGGCATGCAGCGCCGTATCGGCATCGCGCAGGCGTTGATCAACGATCCCGACCTGCTGATACTCGATGAACCGACGACCGGGCTGGACCCGATCGGGACGAGGCAGGTCAAGGATCTGATCCTGGACCTCGGGCGGCGGGGCAAGTCGATCATCCTCTCCAGCCATCTGCTCGCCGACGTCGAGGACGTGGTGGACCGCATGGTGATCTTGTATGGCGGGAAGATCCGCGGCGAGGGCACCTGCGAAGAACTGCTCGCCAGCCACGAGCGGACGACGATCGAGACCGACGAGCTGGACGAGGCGACGATCGCCGAGATCGATGAGGTCATCCGCCGGCGAACCGGGGGCAACAAGTCGATCCGCCGGGTCGCCGCCTCCCGTCAGAAGCTCGAAGAGCTCTTCCTCGGCATCGTCGAGAAGGCCCGCACCGAGCGGACCTCGACCTCCGGGGCTACCGAGGGCGGCGCGACGGCGGCGTTCCTCTCGGGCGGCGCGGCGGCAGCCGCTCCGGACGAGAGCGGCGAGGCGGTCATCGACCGGTTGCTCCGCGCCGAAGACCCCGCCGCGGAACCGGCGGCCAGTTCGGGCAAAACGCCGACCGGCCCGTCGGCCGAGGCGCCCGATGCCGCGGACTCCCCCGTTGCTTCGGGAGCGGACGCGTCGCTCATCGATGGGCTGATCGGCGCCGACGAACCCGCCCGGGCGCCCGATCCGGAGGCCCAGGCCGGGCCGAGCGATGGCGCGGGGGCGGATGACGATATCGATCGGGGCGTGATCGGCGACTTGCTCGGCGGTCCGGATGACACCGACGGCGACGCGGTCGATGGCCGGGAGGGGTCGCGGTGAGCATGTCCGATCGCTTGGGGCGGCTCGACCGGTTGCAGAAGTCCCTGGTGTTCAGGGTGATCGCCTCGGCGACCGTCGTGCTGCTCGGGCTGGGTGTGATCGGGTACGTGTTTCTGGATTCCGCGTCGACGGACCCGGGACGGGTGAGCACCACGCTGGCCGATCGGATCGCGGAGTTCGAGGGGCTGGCGTCCGATCCCGCGACGATCGAGGCCGGTCGCGACAGCGGTCTGCGCGAGGAGATCGCGCGTCTCCGTTCGATCGACGACGCCATCGCCGCGGCGCGTTCGCCGGTGTCGCTCAGCTTCGGCATCGGTCTCGTCTCGGCGGTGGTGCTGCTCTATGTCTGGCTCGGCCTTGGGCTGACCTACCTCGGCGTGACGGTGGCGGTGGGCCTGGTTGGTGTGCCGCTCTCGCTGTACGGGCCGACCGCAGCCTTCGGGTACATCATCACGGCCGGCGGGCAGCTGGTGCTGAGCTTCATGGTGCTGCTGCGGGGCGCGTCGCTGCTCTTCTCCGGCTCGCATCCCGTGCTGGCGATCGCGCGGAACGTGCTCAGCGAGGCGGTGCGGATGAAGCTCTCGCTGCTGTTCATCGCGATGCTCGTGCTTGGGTTGATCTTCTTGCCGGTGGTGCTCGACGGCGAGCAGCCCCTGCGGTTCCGAATCCAGGGCTTCCTGCAGTACGCGAACATGATCACCTTCGGGCTGGTCGCCATGCTGGTGCTGTTCTTCGGCGTTGCGACCGTCGCGTTCGAGCAGCGCGACAAGATCATCTGGCAGACCATGACCAAGCCTGTCGCGCCCTGGCAGTACGTGCTGGGCAAGTGGCTCGGCGTCGTGTCGTTGGCGGCGGTGCTGCTCCTGGTCAGCGCGGCGGGTGTCTTCCTGTTCACCGAGGGCCTCCGCCGCACCCCCGCCGTGGGTGAGGTCCGGGCGTACGAGCCCATGGACGATTCGCAGGCGATGACCGAGGACCGGATGATCGTCGAGACCCGGGTGCTCACGGCCCGGCGGTCGGTGTACCCGGTGCTCCCCTTCAACGCGGGCGATGAACGCTTCGACAACGCGGTCGAGCAGCGTATCGCCGACGAGCAGCGGCAGGGCCCGTTCAATCCGAGCCCGGCCGACCGCCAGCGTTTCCGCGAGGAGGCCGTGCAGCAGGCCGCGGCCGAGTACCGCTCGATCGACCCGCGCACCGAGGGGAGCGAGGAGTTCGTGTTCGGGGGGCTCGGCGAGGCCAAGCGGGACAACATCCCGCTGACGCTGACGTACAAAATCGACGCCGAGGGCAACCGCCCGGATGTGTTCTACAACCTGACGTTCGTCTTCAACGACGGATCGATCGAGGGCCCACGCCGCACCGGGCTGGGCTTCGCGCACACGATGACGGTCTCGCCCCGCTACATCGACGACCGCGGCGTGCTGCGGTTCTCGCTGTTCAACGGTGCGCTCGAGGCGATCCGCACGGGCGGCGTCGGGCTGGTCGGGAACACCAACTCGATCGTCATCCCGCCCGACGGGCTCGAGGTCTCGTACCAGGTCGGCTCGTTCCGCGGCAACTTCCTGCGTGTGCAGGCGGTCCAATGGGTCAAGCTCGCCTTCCTCTCGATGGTCGCGGTGTGCTCGGCGACGTTCCTGAGTTTCCCCGTCGCGTGCCTGATCTCGGTCGGCGTGTTTTTCCTGGCCCAGAGCTCGGGCTGGGTGCAGGGGGCCCTGCCCGGGTGGGGGACCACCACGGTACAGGGCGACTTCGACCCGTTCCGCTGGGCGATCTACCACTTCTCTGACTTCATCAGCGGGCTGTTCACGGTCTACCACGAACTGCAGCCGACGCAGCGCTTGGCCGACGGCCGCCTGCTGAGTTGGTGGATGGTCGGCAACGGCGTCGCGATGCTGGGGCTGGTCAGCGCGGTCGTCTACGCGATGGGCGTGTACTCCTTCCGCTCGCGCCAGCTGGCGGTGTACTCGGGCAACTGACGCCGCCCGAACCCCGGGCAGCGGGAACGCGTACGGATTGAGGTTCTCGGAGGAATCGGATGGACGCGAACACGAAGACCAGGCTGATCGCGGTGATCACCCTGCTCGCCGGGCTGGGCGGCTCGGTGTTCATGAACGCGAACGTGGCGGCGTCGGTGGGGCGGCACGAACTCTCCTACACCGATCGCGCCGAGGACGGCGATCCGCCGCAGGTCGCGATCGGGATCGCGATGGGCGCGCTGCGTGGCATGTTCGTCAACTACCTGTGGATCCGCGCCAACGACGCGAAGGAGAACGGGCGGTACTTCGAAGCGGTGGAACTCGCACGCCAGATCACACGCCTGCAGCCGCGTTTCCCCCGCGTTTGGGTGTTCCACGCATGGAACCTCGCGTACAACATCTCGGTCACCACCCAGACGCCCGAGGAGCGGTGGACATGGGTCAGCGCGGGCGTCAACCTGCTCCGCGACGAGGGCATCCGGGCGAACCCCAACGACATGTTCCTGCACAAGGAACTGGCGTGGATCTTCATGCACAAAATCGGCGGGTACACCGACGACTCGAACCTCTACTACAAGCGTCAGATCGCGTACGAGTGGACCAATGTCATGGGCGGGCGGATCGATCCGCCCGTGGGACAGCGCGACCGCCAGTCCGTGATGAAGGCCCACACGGATTTCCTACAGTCGATCGTCGATGCGCCGGACACCCGTTCGGCGCTCCGCGCGCAGCGACCGGGCGCGGCCGAGATCCTCGACGCGTTCGAGGCGACCGTGGGCGAGCCGGCGGGGTACGACTTCCTCCGTCGCCAGCAGCTGCACATCGAACTCGATCGGGCGGGGCGACTCCCGTTCATCGCCGACGACGCCGGCCCGAAGACCACCGCGGTGATCGCGCTGTTCGATCGGTTCACAAGCGAAGAGGACTGGTTCGCCGCCCGCCAGCACGTCCGCAAGCGTGTCCTGATCGACGCGTACAACATGGAACCGGTCCGCATGCTCCAGACGGTGCGCAAGTTCGGGCCCGCGGACTGGCGCATGCCCGCGGCGCATTCGCTCTACTGGGGGGCGCGCGGCACGGACGTCGGCAAGATGGAGGTGACCTTCGGCAACGCCGACGCGCTCGATTTCGTGAACTCGTACCGCCTCGTGCTCCAATCCGTGCAGCAGCTGTGGCGCTTCGGGGACATGTACTTCAACTATCTCGATGTGCACTACGGCCAGGCGGGGATCTACTTCGTCTCGCCCAACGAGCACTTCATCCCGATCTACGGGCAGATGCTCGACGAGGTCGTCAACGCGTCGGGCACCTTCGAGGATCCGAGCCGTGCGTTCCGGCCGTTCTCTTCGGGCTACGAGAACTTCCTCCGCGACGTGATCCGGTTCTTCTATCGGCGCGGCAGCATCGCACAGGCCCAGTTCTGGTACGACCGGCTCAGGACATGGCACGGGCAGAACATCAACGACATGATGCGCGTCGTCGAGATGTCGCTGCCGCTCAACGAGTTCGTCGAGAAGCAGCTCTTCGAGAGCTACGGCGCCCCCCAGGTCGCCACGTCCGAGGTGTTCGGCGCACTGCGCGCGGCCTACCTCGAGGGCCTCATGCAGGGCGACGAGCAGAAGTTCCGCGGGGCGTTCAACTACGCCCGCCAGGTCCACGCGTACTTCATGGCCCAGCACCCCGGCGACGTCGTCGCGTCTCAGGCCAGCGGGCGTACCGAGTTCATGGACAGGGACTTCACGTTCGTCGCGGGCTACACGCTGACGAACACGATCGGGCTGCTCGGCCCGCGGGAAGCCGAACTGCTCTATACCTACACACCCGACGACCTGCGGCGGTACGCGTACGACGCGTTGGAGCTCCGTTTCCGCCAAGGGATCACGGCGATGGCCGAGGCGGGCGAGAGCGAATCGTTCGACATCCTCTTCCCCGAACCGCAGGGCATGGAAGAGCACCGCGCCATGATGGACCGCAAGCTGCGCAGCAAAGAAGATCGCGGCGTCGAGGGCCTGCTCGTCGACTGATCAGAGCCGCGGGATCCCGCCTAGGACATGAGTCGTTCGAGCGCCTGGCGGTACCGTTCGATGGTGCCGTCGATCACGCTCGACGGCAGCGCGGGCCCGGGTGGCGCCTTGTCCCAAGCGCCGCTATCAACGAGCGACTGCAGGTACTCGCGGACGAACTGCTTGTCGTAGCTGGGCTGGGTGCGTCCCGGCTTGTACCCGTCGGCGGGCCAGAACCGGCTCGAGTCCGGCGTGAGCGCCTCGTCGATCAAGATCGGCTCGGCTTCGGTGTCCGCGGAACCGTCGTCGCGGAGCGGGAGCCCGAACTCGAACTTGGTGTCCGCGAGCACGATGCCGCGTTCACGCGCGTGATCCGATGCCATGCGATAGATCGCGATCGAGCGGTCGCGGAGCCGCCCGAGCATCTGGCGTCCCCCGAATCCGGCCGCGTGTGCGCAGGCGGCGTCGAAGCCGATGTTCTCGTCGTGCCCGGTCTCGGCCTTGGTCGCCGGGGTGAACACCGGTTCTGGGAGCCGGGCGCAGCGTTCGAGCCCGTGGGGCAGCGAGACGCCGCAGACCTGCCCGGTGCTCTGGTAGTCCGTCCATCCCGAGCCCTCGAGGTACCCGCGAACGACACACTCGACCGGGATCACCGCGCACCGCTTCCCGATCGTCGTGCGCCCGGCGAGGTGGTCCCGGCCCGTCGTTTCGGTCAGCGCGGACTCGGGGATGGCGTGATGATCGGTGGAGATCAGGTGGGTGGGCCCCAGCCCTCGGGCCTCGATGAGGCGGAGCCAGAACTCGGCCATGCGTGTGAGCACCCGCCCCTTGCCCGGGATCGGTGTGGGCAGCACGACATCGAACGCGCTGAGCCTGTCGGTCGCGATCATCACGATCGCGTCCCGTCCGCCGTCCGCACCCGGCAGCAGGTAGGTGTCGCGGACCTTGCCGCGTCTCCGATCACCGAGGGCGAGCCGGGTCTCGGCGACCGCGTCTCCGGGGCGGGAGACTGCCGCAGGGGTTCTGACGGCTTGCGGGCGTGGTGCATCGGTGCTCATGATCGAGGGTATCCCTTCTCGGCGCGGGGGTCGCCCCGGGGGGTGATCGGCCGTAAACTCCCTTCCTGCCCGTGCCCGGCCCGTCGCCTCTGCGGGAGTTGACGCACGAACCGGATGGCGGTGCTTGCCCACGATGTTGTCATTCCTAGCCACCGACCGAATCATCCCCGCCGCCGAGGGCAAGGTCCCGGGCGCGTCGATCGTCGGTCCGGACGGGGTCCCGGCGACCGGCAGCGCCTCGATGTCCGGCGGTTTGATCCGATGCGAAAAGACCACGACCGAGGCGGCGGCGCTGTCCCTCGCGGTCGTGCTCGACGCGGCCGCTCTCGCATCGATCGGCGCTGTGACCCTCCCCGATGATTCCGCGCTGTCGTCCCTGGGCGGGTTGGTGCTCCAGACCTGCCTGCTGCCCGAACGCGACCACCCGTACACGCTGACCCTCGAGTTGGCCAGGCATCGGATGATGCTCATCCTCAACAAGCTCGAGGAGTGGCGCTCGTTCGAGATCGATACCGGCAGCCCGGACATGCGGCTGGTCGAGTTCGCACGCGACGCCTTCACGCGGGCGCTGGTCGCGTCCAGGTCCGGGTCCGAAACGGACTCCGAGGCGGAGCGTCTGGCGTTGCGTGCGCTCTGGGTCTGCGTGGAGGTGTCCGAGCGGCTCGTGGTGTCGCAGACATCCTTGGACTTCGGGGCCCCCGCGCGGGCCGCGATGCACGCCAAGGCGGCCGAGGACCTCGGCTCGACGCAGCCGGTGCTCCACCCGACGCGTTCGGGCCTGGTGCTGCCCACCCCACCCACGGTTGGCGCCGCGGTGTGGCCGGGCGTCTCATCCGACGCCGCCAGATCGCTCGCCCAGCAGGCGGGCGACTTCATCACCCTGCCGATGCGGTGGATCGAGATGGAGCCTGCCGAGGGCGAGTACGCGTTCGCACGCACGGACCGCTGGATCGAATGGGCGATCCGCACCGCCAAGCTCCCGGTCGTTGCGGGACCCGTGGTGGACTTCCGGCCCCAGTCGGTGCCGGATTGGCTCTACATCTGGGAGAACGATTACGACACGCTGCGGGAGTTGGTGTACGAGCACATGAAGGCGGTGGTCACGCGGTATCGCCGGACCGTGTCCCGCTGGACGGTGTGCTCGGGCCTGCATGCGAATCGGAACTTCAAGTTCTCGTTCGAGCAGATGATCGATCTGACGCGCATCTGTGTGCTTGTGGTCCGCAAGCTGCACCCCAAGGCGAAGGTGCAGGTCGAGATCGTCGAGCCCTGGGGCGAGCACCACAGCTCGGACCGCCGGTCCCTGCCGCCGACGCTGTACGCCGAGATGCTCGCGCAGGCGGGGATCCAGTTCGACGCGTTGGCGTTGCGGGTCCAGATGGGCGTGCCCGCCGCCGGGCTGGCGACGCGCGACCTGATGTCATTCAGCGCGATGCTCGATCAGTACGCGACGCTGGACCGCCCGGTCGTGCTGTCGGCCGCGGGCGTGCCCGCGGCGTCGATCGAGCCCCCGGGCGACGATCAGCCCTCAGCCCCCGCGGGGTTCTGGCGGCGACCGTGGTCGAACGAAGCGCAGGCGGATTGGGCGAGCGCGTTCTTATCCGTGGCGCTATCCAAGCCGTACATTCAGTCGGTCTGCTGGCAGGACCTGTTCGATCGCCCCGAGAACAGCCCGGCCCGCGCCGAGATGGTCTCGGGAGCGTTGGCCGACTCGGACCTCAACCCGCGGGCGGCGCACACGCGCGTTGCCGAACTCCGGGGCGGGATCGCCCGGGGGGCGATCCCCGCGTCGCTGGCATCGCTCCGGAGCGGATCGGGCAACTCGACGACCGCTCCCGCGGCGGGCTGATCCGTGCCCGTGCCGCCCGCCCGATCCCGTCTGCCCCGCCCCGTCCAGAACGATCTGTCGAGATCGATCCGCGTGCTTGCCGCGGCAGGCATCACCGTGCTGTCGCTGATCGGGCTCTGCGGGTCTCTGATACAGGCCCGGCAGGTCTCCCGGGCCGTGATCGATGATCCCCGAGCGTTGTTCGGGCTGATCGATCCCAACGCTGCCGACGCGGCGCGGTTGACGCTGCTTCCGCGCATCGGCCCGGTGTTGGCCGAGCGGATCGTCGCGGATCGGGCCGAGCGTGGGCCTTTCGCATCCGCGTCGGATCTCCAGCGGGTCCGGGGGATCGGGCCCAAGACCGTGGAACGGATCGCCCCGATGCTGACCTTCGGAGCAGAAACCCAGACGCCCGATTAGCATCGGGCACCGCCGGTGGGTTCAACCGGCGAACAACGGAGTTGCCTTGCGGGACCTCGTCCACATCGCCGAGCGGGTCGCACCGGTGCGCGCACTGGGTGATGCCCTGCGCGCAGGTCGACGCGTGGTGGCGACGGGCAACGTCGGGCCGTCCGTGTCTTTCGCGGCTCTCGGCGTCGCCCGCCGCACCGAGCGCACCGTGGTCGTCGCGTGCGCCCATGCGGACGAAGCCGAGGACATCGCGGGCGAAGTGGGGACACTGGAGACCGGTGCCGCGTTGATCGTCCCGGCGTTGGAGCTGTCCCCGGGCGAGTCCGGCGTATCGGCCGAACTCTTCGCCGAGCGTGCGGCCGTGCTGAAGATGCTGCGCGACGGGCGCATGCCGCGCGTGCTGATCACGCCGGTCGCCTCGCTGATGCAGCCCGCGCCCTCGCCCACCCGTCTCGACGCGCTCGTCCGATCCATCGGACGCGGGGACACGCCCGGCCCGTCGGATCTGATCGGGTGGCTCGCCGCCGCGGGCTACGAGCGGGTCGAGACCGTCGAGGAGCCCGGGCAGTTCGCGGTTCGCGGGGGCATCATCGATGTCTTCAGCCCCGTGTCGGGCGACGGCGCCCCGCCCATGCCGGTGCGGATGGACTTCTTCGGGGATGAGATCGAGTCGGTCCGCGAGTTCGACCTGACCACGATGGGCTCCGATCGCGCGATCGAAACATGCACACTGACCGCGGCCGGCGGCGAGGCCCTGGCGGAGGCCCGGGACGACACCTCCATCCTGGACTACGCGCCCCCGGGCTCGCTGGCGATGGTGGCCGAGACGTTCGAAGTCGTCGAGCAAGCCCGCGGATACTTCGAGCGGGTCAGCGACGGTCGGACGATCTACGGCCCGCCCGCGGTGCTCAAGAAGCTCGCCGAGGTCTCGCACGGTCTGGCGGAACTGAACCAGTTCTCGTCATCAGCCGCCGAGGCGGACGTCCGGATCGACCTGCCGGCGTCGCCCGTGCCCGCGTTCGATAAGGACACCGCGACCGCGGTGGGGGAGCTTGGCGATCTTGCCAGGGACAGCCGTGTGGTGCTCGCGTGCGCGTCCGAAGCCGAATCGGCGCGCCTTGGTGAACTGATCTCGCTGCACGCACCGGGCGCAGACATCGAGCGTCGCGTCCTCGATATCCGCAGGGGGATGGTCTGGGGCGACGGGGATAGCGGGCAACGCGTTGCGTTGGTTCCGTCGGGCGAGTTGCTGCACAGGTCAGCGGTGCGTCGGCGGGTCGCCAAGCTCCGGGCCGGGCGTGCGATGGACACGTTCCTGGAGATCGCCGAGGGCGATTACGTTGTCCACGCCGATCACGGGATCGCCAGGTTCACCGGGCTCTCCGTGCTGCCCGCCGGGGGGACGACGTCGAAGAAGAAGCCCGGGCGTCCGACCCAGACGCTCCTGCCGAGCAAGCCCGCCAAGAAGCATGAAACCCCGATGGAGGAGTACCTGACACTCGAGTTCGCCGGCAGGTCGCGCCTGCACGTGCCGTGCTCGCAGATCGATCTGGTCCAGAAGTACGTCGGTGGTTCCAGGGGCAAGCCGCAGCTCTCGACCATCGGCGGAAAGAAATGGAAGGGCCAGAAGGAGCGCGTCGCCGACTCGGTGCGTGACCTGGCGAGCGAGCTGCTGCGCGTCCGCGCCGCCCGCGAGCACCAGTCGGGTATCGCGTACCCGTCCGACACCGCGTGGCAGACCGAGTTCGAGGCCGAGTTTCCGTACGACGAGACAGAGGATCAGCTGGCCGCCCTGATCGAGATCAAGAAGGACATGACCCGCAACCGCCCGATGGATCGTCTGGTCTGCGGCGATGTCGGGTTCGGCAAGACCGAGCTGGCGATCCGTGCCGCCTTCAAGGCGTGCGAGTTCGGCAAGCAGGTCGCGGTGCTCGTGCCGACCACGGTCCTCGCGGAGCAGCACGAGCGTACGTTCCGGTCTCGCTTCGCGGACTACCCGTTCCGGGTGGAGTCCCTGTCGCGTTTCAAGTCAACAAAGCAGATCAACGAGACGCTCAGGGACGTGCGGAAGGGGGCGGTCGACGTCATCGTGGGCACGCACCGCCTCCTGTCGAAGGACGTCAGGTTCGCCGACCTGGGGCTCGTGGTGATCGACGAGGAGCAGCGATTCGGCGTCGAGCACAAGGAGGCGTTGCTCCAGCTCCGCATGACCGTCGACGTCATGACCCTGTCGGCCACGCCCATCCCCCGCACGCTGCACATGTCCATGCTCGGGCTGCGCGACATATCGAGCCTCACCACCGCGCCGGTCGACCGCCGGGCGGTCGTGACCGAGGTGATCCCGTACAACGAGAAACGCGTGTCGGCCGCGATCAGGCGGGAGATCGCCCGGGAGGGCCAGGTCTTCTACGTGCACAACCGGGTCCACGACATCCTCTCCACCGCGGCACGCGTGCGGTCGCTCGCGCCCGACGCTCGGGTCGTCGTCGGGCACGGGCAGATGGAACCCAAGCAGCTCGAGGAGGTCATGCTCCGGTTCATGCGCCGGGAGGCGGACATCCTGGTCTCGACCACGATCATCGAGGCGGGCATCGATATCCCCACCGCGAACACCATGATCATCGACGACGCGGACCGGTTCGGTCTCGCCGAACTCCACCAGCTGCGTGGACGGGTCGGGCGGAGCCATCACCGGGCGTACTGCTACCTGTTGCTCCCCCCCGACCGCTCGGTGAAGGAGGTCGCGCAGAAGCGTCTCCGCGCCATCGAGGAGTACTCGATGCTCGGTGCGGGTTTCAAGATCGCGATGCGTGACCTGGAGATCCGCGGCGCCGGCAACCTGCTGGGCGCCGAGCAGTCCGGGCACATCGCCGCGGTCGGGTACGAGATGTTCTGCCGGCTGCTCGATCACGCGGTCCATCAGCTGACCAACTCCACGGACGAGGAGATGGTCAAACACACCACCGCCGACATCGGGCTCTACGGTCTGCTGCCCAAGCCCTACATCCCCAGCGACCAGAGGAGGCTGGAAGCCTACCGCCGGCTCGCCGGCGCGGGCAGCGCCGAAGAGGTCGACCGCGTCCGCGCGGACCTCGTCAGCGCGTACGGGGAACCGCCCGCGCCCGCCGAGCGCCTCGTCCTGCTCGCACGCCTGCGCGCGGTCGCCCAGCGGTGGGGGGTGCGTGCCGTGTCCGTCCGCAACGACGACGTTGTCCTGATGGCTCAGCGTCCCGACGGGGTCGCACGGGCGATCGAGGCCGCGGGCATCGGCGCGGTGCGCACGGTCAGGCCCGAACTCGCGCAGACCAACGCCACCGCGGGCGGGCAGCACCTCTCGGAGGTCTACGTGCGACCTCCCCCGAAGCGGCTTGGCGACCCCATCGGGCTCGCCAAGTCGCTGCTCGCGGCGCTGGTGGTGGGGCTGCCGGATGCCCCCTCGCCGCTCGCATTGACCCGGACAAACGGTTAAGATGCTCACGATCGGGCTCGGCGCGGCCGATGAGCCCCCGAACGCAAGGACGCGACCACATGCCCGGCCAGCCCGATCCAAACGAGCACATCCCCAAGCCGGTCGCGAGTCCGAATGCCAAGTTTGACGAGGAACTCGCCGCGCTCCGCCGTCGGCTTGTGCGGGAGGCCTCGATGGCGATCGACCTCCTGGTCTCCGCCCTCGACAGTCTCTGGGACCTCGATCACGAACTCGCACGCAAGGTCCGTCACCTCGAGGACGAGATCGACAAAGAGGAGGTCGAGATCGAGCAGGAGTGCCTCCGTCTGCTCACGCTCGAGCGTCCATTCGGGCATGACATGCGTCAGCTCGCCTTCTGTCTCAAGGTGAATCAGGACATCGAGCGTGTCGCCGATCACGCGGCGTCGATCGCCAAGATCTGCCTGAAGATCGACCCCCCGACCCCGACATGGCCCACGACCCTGCGCGAGATGGCCGACCGCATCCCCGTGACTTGCCAGGAGCTGGTGCGTGCGGTCGTCAACTCGGATATCGAAACCGCCCGCCTGATCCGTGCGGGCGATAAGACGATCGACCAGCTCGACAAGGGAGCGTTCCACGAGATCCGGGAGATGATCGAGGTCGCCCCGTACAACGCGGGTCTGGGCATGCTGATGTACCGCATCTCGCGTGAGCTGGAGCGGGTGGGCGACCTGCTCGGCAACATCGCCGAGGACATCATCTACCTTGAGACCGGTGAGATCGTCCGCCATACCACGCGGAAACTCCCGCCGGCCGTGTGAGTCTCTCGGTCTCCGACGAGATCCGGCATGGTCTGCGGGGATCGCGGTTCCGGTATCGCCTGCCTGCCAACGGCACGGTCTCGGTTTGGTGGTGGGGACCACCAAGGAGCAGGCGGTGCGAACACCGGGCGCATGCTTGACGGTGTGCGCACGAAAAAACCCGCACTCTCCCGAGTGCGGGTTCTTTCCGGCGTTGTGGCCAGGAACAGTTGGGTCCAACTTGGTCGATCGTTACCGATCGGCTATCCGCCGGCTCCATCGTGCCCCGGGTTGAACCAAGAACGATGGAGTGGGTTGGCGGGCGAGAATGCGCTCACTTATCTCGATCCGGATCGCTCCGGGGCGGTTCTCGGTATTGAGTTCCGCACATTCGAGCCTAAGGAAATCCCTTAGAAAGGAGGTGATCCAGCCGCAGGTTCTCCTACGGCTACCTTGTTACGACTTCGTCCCAGTCATCAACCTTGCCGTAGGCACCCCTGAATCGAGGTGACTTCGGGCACTGTCAACTTCCATGACGTGACGGGCGGTGTGTACAAGGCTCAGGAACGTATTCACCGGAGCGTAGCTGATCTCCGATTACTAGCGATTCCGGCTTCAAGCAGGCGAATTGCAGCCTGCTATCCGAACTGGGGCATGGTTTTTGCGATTTGCTCCGCCTCGCGGCCTCGCGTCGCTCTGTCCATACCATTGTAGCACGTTTGCAACCCTGGTCGTAAGGGCCATGAGGACTTGACGTCATCCCCGCCTTCCTCCGGTTTGACACCGGCAGTCTCGCTAGAGTCCTCGCCATGACGCGTTAGTAACTAGCGATAGGGGTTGCGCTCGTTAAGGGACTTAACCCAACACTTCACAGCACGAGCTGACGACAGCCATGCAGCACCTGTGTACGTTCCACCCAAAGGGCGTGGCCTATGTTTCCAAAGGTTAATCCGTACATGTCAAGACCAGGTAAGGTTCTTCGCGTTGCCTCGAATTAAGCAACATGCTCCACCGCTTGTGTGAGCCCCCGTCAATTCCTTTGAGTTTTAGCCTTGCGACCGTACTCCCCAGGCGGCACACTAATCAGTTTACCTTCGGCCGGGAAAGCGTGAGAGCTCCCCCGACCTAGTGTGCATCGTTTACGGCGTGGACTACCAGGGTATCTAATCCTGTTTGCTCCCCACGCTTTCGTACATGAGCGTCAGAACAGGCCCAGTCAGCTGCCTTCGCCATTGGCGTTCCCATGAATATCTACGCATTTCACCGCTCCACTCATGGTTCCACTGACCCCTACCTGCCTCAAGACCGATGGTTTACCCTGCAGTTCCACGGTTAAGCCGTGGGATTTCACAAGATACCTACCGGTCCGCCTGCGTACGCTTTAAGCCCAGTGATTCTGATTAACGCTCGGACCTCTCGTATTACCGCGGCTGCTGGCACGAGATTAGCCGGTCCTTCCTCTGGGTCTGGTCATTGTTCCTAAACCCTGACAGCAGTTTACACGTCGTAGACGCTTCATCCTGCACGCGGCATTGCTCCGTCACGCTTTCGCGCATTGCGGAAGATTCGTTACTGCAGCCTCCCGTAGGAGTCCGGACAGTGTCTCAGTTCCGATGCTGCGGGTCATGCTCTCACACCCGCTACCCGTCTTCGGCTTGGTAGGCCTTTACCCCACCAACTACCTGATAGGACGATCGCCGCTCCCAAGGCGGTAAACCTTTTCTCCGTAGAGGACATGGAGTATTACCCTGCGTTTCCACAGGCTATCCTCCACCTCGGGGTACGTTCGATCGTATTCCTAGCCCTTTCGCCACTCTCCCCGAAGGGATCGTTCGACTTGCATGTTTTAACCATGCCGCCAGCGTTCAATCTGAGCCAGGATCAAACTCTTCAGTTGAATATTGTTGCAGGGCCCGGCTCCCGAAAACGAATCTCCGGAGAGCCGTACCCAAACGCATCAAATAAAGGCCGATCCGACTTGCCCCCGCCCGTGCCTTGTTCCCAAGGGCGACGCGGGGTTGGTCTTCATCGAGGCGAGCCTCGATGCCCGAGACGGCAAGTTCTCGGGGTTTCTGCACTCAAAGTAGTAACATCTACTTCGATAAGAAATAGGGCTTCCACTTCGCACAAGAATGCAGAAGACAGGACAACGCTGTGACGCTGCCTGCCCCTTTGTACAGCGACCACCGTCCGGGGGGACCCGGCTATGCAACCGGTGTGATCGCCATCGCATTCTCGCGGTGGACCCAACTGTTCACTTGCCACAGAAGCCGATTCTTGCGGGCATCCGCCCGGCCGAACCTCGCGTGCCGCTGCGATGAGCGGCGGGGGAGAGCATAGACCGCACCCCTTCAAGGTCAAACGACGACTCCAAAAGTCTTGTCGAATTTCTCATCGAAACCGCCGGGGAGGGTCCTCGTTGCGCCCCGCGGGCGTGCTCCGACGCCCTGATCCTCCCGGCGCGGATCCTCGCGGTCGTCGGCCACGCACGCCACGGCACCCCAGACCGCGACGGGGGACCCTACCGCGATCCGAACGGCTCGGCATGCCGCGGTCATCGTGGCCCCCGTCGTCCTCACATCGTCGAGCACGATGATCAGGCGCGTTTCTTCCGCCAATCGCCGGACGCGGGCCCGCACCACGAACGATCCCCGGACGTTCGCCGCCCGTGCGCCAGCGCTTAGGCCGACCTGCGGCTTGCGGTGCGAGCGTCCCAGCAGCCGGACGGTCCTGACCCCCGAGACCGCCGACGCGGCGCGGGCGAGCACGGCGGTGTGGTCGATGCCCCGGCTCATGCGCCGGCGCCACGACATCGGCACCGGAACGAGCACGGCCTCGCCCGGCTGGATCTGCCCCGACACGAGTTGCTCTGTGATGGCCAACCCGAGCTGGCGCCCGATCTCACGCCCGGTCCGGCGCCAACGCCCGAACTTGTGCTCCATCACGCCGGCCCGCAGGCCGCCCTCGTACCGCCCGAGCCGCAGGGCCCGATCCCAAGCGAGCCGCTTGCCCCGGCAATCGGCGCACCCCGCGCCGTCGGACTCGAACGCCCCGATCGTGCCTGCGCATCGCCAGCAGAACGCCCCGCCCGCGTCGCGGGCCCAGCCGTGCGCGTCGGCCCAGCGCCCGAAGCTCACCGCGCGCTCGCCCAGCAGCTCGGTCTCGAGCGTGCGGAACGCATCGCTGACCCGGGCCGGCAATGCGGAATCCCCGCCCGATCGCGGCGGCGTCGCTGCGGGCAGGGCACGCGCGTCGTCCGTGGGCTCGTCCTCGGCGATCGGTCGGTCACGGTCGTGAACCGGGGGCCACACGAACAGCGAGGGCTCCTCGGAGACAGCGTCCGCCCGCGGAGGCTCCCGGTGCATCACGGCGCCAGCCTGGCCCGGCACAGTTCCGCGCGGGCCGAGCGGCGTTCTCTGGGCTGGAGCTTCTTTCCCGTGATCCGCTGGAGGTGGGCTGGCTGGATGCCCAGCAGGAGCCCGTGCACGCGCCCGATCGGCACGCCATCGAGAAGCCCCCCGACGATGCCCAGACGCACCAGCCCGAGCAGTTCCATCGCCTCGCTGGCGCGCAGCAGGCGGGCGTGCCGCAGCGTCCCCAGCGCCCGTGCGACGGTGTCGTGCGTCGCGTCCCGCCGGTCCCCCAGCAGCTTTTCGCGGGCGTGGCGTTCGTACCCGATCATGGTGGGGATGATCTCGTCGTTCAGTTCCCGCATGAGCAGCGCGTCGGACTTGCCCAGCGTGGTCTGGTTGGAGATCTGGTAGAACTCGCCGTTGGCTTCCGAGCCCTCCCCGTGGAAGCCACGAATCGCGAGCCCCATGTCGTGCGCCGCCCGCGATGCCTTGTCCAACTCGCCCGTCATCTTCAGCCCGGGCAGGTGCAGCATGACGCTCAGACGCAGCCCGGTGCCCACGTTGGTCGGGCACGCGGTCAGATACCCGAACCGCGGGTGGAACGCCAGGTCGAGGCCCTTCTCGAGTTCGTCATCGAGCCGGTCGACGTCCGCCAGGCACTCTTCGAGCGCCAGCCCGGACCGGATCGACTGGAGGCGGAGGTGGTCCTCCTCGTTGACCATCACCGAGACGCGCTCCTCAGGAAGGATCACCGCGACGCCCCGGGGTTCGTCCGTGGAGCCACGCCCGCTGGACAGCTTGCCCTTCGCGTGGTTGCGGCTGATCAACTGGCGCTCGACCAGCGCATCACGCTCGTCGGCACGCGCATCCTGCAGGCTGACCCAAAGCACCCGCTGACCCGCGCCCATCGGGAGCGAGAGCAAACGGCGTTTGCACAGTTCGAGGATCTGCAGTCTGTCCGTGCGCCCCGCCGTGGTCATGAACGGGAACCCCGCGAGGTTGCGCGCGATGCGCACCCGCGACGAGATCACCACGTCGCTGCAATCGCCCCTCCCACGCAGCCATTCGGCCTCGCGCTCCAGCCCGGCCGGCTCGCCGGCGGGGGCGGGCCCGGGCGTGGTCCTCGGATCCGTCGGTGGGTCGGGCTCGCTCATGCGGGGCTGCCGTCCGGTCCGGTGTGATCGAGCAGGTCGCTGACGCGTCCGAGTTCATCGCGGAGCATGGCGGCACGCTCATAATCCTCGTCACGAACGGCCTTTGCGAGCGACTTGCGGATCGACTCGAGCCGCTCCTCACGCTCGCGGATGTCACCCAGCAGCACCCTGACCCGATCGGTGTCGCCCAGCGAGCGGCAGTCCCGCAGCGCCCGCCGGGGGAACTTGCCGACGTGGTGGCACCCGCCCTCGTGGGCCCGCTCGATCAGCGGGCCCAGC
>DIYM01000009.1 GCA_002429045.1 Phycisphaerales bacterium UBA6054 | reverse complement strand
CCCCCCCGAGCATCGCGACATCGTTCCGCACGCTCGGCGTTGTCCCGGCCCCCGAGTACCCCGACACCCCGAACGCGAACGCGGCCCCGTCCAACACGCCCAGCAGAGGCCTCAACGCCAGCTGAACCGCCGTCGCGTAGCACCCCGGGTTGCTGATCCGCGTCGCGCCACGCAGCGACCCCTCGTTGTGCTCGCTCAGCCCGTACGCCCAGCCATCGTCGAACCGATGATCGCTCGACAGATCGAGCACCACCCGGTCCCCGAGCGCCCCCGCGTACGCCCCCGCCGCCCCGTCCGGCACCGCCAGCACCACGGCGTCCGCGTCCATCGCGGCCACCGCATCCGCCGACGCATCCGCATACACCAACCCATCCGCGCCCGCGATCCCGACCGCCCGACCCGCCAGCGAGCGCGACGCCGCGAACGACAGCCGCATGCCCGGGTGCGCCGCGATCAGACCGATCAACTCCGCCCCGACATACCCCCGCGCCCCCACGATCCCGACCGCTCTGACCCCTTCAGCCAACGCCGACCTCCTCGCTCACCGCGCCGAAGCTCGGCGCCTCCGCGACCGCGTGCCGGAACGCCCGCACGATCTCTTCGCCAGACCCCAACCCACGCCAGAACACCAGCCACTGATCCGTCCGCTGCATCCCCTCCGCGCGTCGCATGTACCACGGGTTGATCGGGTTTCCCAACCGCGACCGCCAGAACAGCCGCGGGTTCTCCTGGACCAACCGGTCCCACAGCGCCGCGCCGACCCCCGCGCCCTGCGCCTCGGCCGTCACCGCGAACTTGTCCAGATACGCGCCCGCCGCGGTCTCCCGGACTACCGCCAACGCGGTCCACGGCGCCACCAACGCCCGCGCCCCGCGCACCCGCTCGAAGTAGTCCTCCCCGAGCGGGCGCCCGAAGCTGCTCTCCAGCAGCCCACGCACCCGCGCCGCGTCCAGGTCGGCGATATCACCCGCCGAACGGATCACCGCGCCCCGTCTCACCAGCGTCCCGCTCCCGCTGTGCGTGAACAGTTCCCTGGCCAGCCGCGCCGGCTTCGTGATCGAGACCGACGCGTTGCCCGGCAACACCGACAGCAGGGCGCCGATCTCGTCGATCTTCCGCGCCATCCCGCCGCTGACCACACCCGACGAGACCAGCCGCTCCCGGTCCTGCTCGATGTTGATCGCCGAGATCACCTCCCCCCGCCCGTCGAGGATCCCGCCCGTCTCCGTCAGATAAATCACCTTGCCAGGCTTCATCGCCTCGGCGATCGCCCGCGCCGCCGTATCCGCGTTGATGTTGAGCATCTGCCCGTCCGCCGACACACCGATCGGCGACAGCACCGGGAGATACCCCCCGTCCATCGCCTCCCGAACGGGCCCGAGGTCCACCCGCGTCACGCGACCGACCAGCCCGAGCCTCGCCGAATCTTCCGCCGCCGCCTCGAACACGCCCGTCGGGATCGCACGGGCCCGGACCCCGTGACGATCGATCGCACCGGCGAGACGCGAACCCTCACGAACGAACAGACCGTGCGCCGCCTTCAGCACCCCGGGGGTCGTCACACGGAGCCCGTCGACCCACTCGCTCGCGACCCCCGCAGCCTCCAGCTCCGCCGACAGCTGCGGGCCCGCCCCATGCACCACCACGGGCGACATCCCGACATGCTTGAGGAACGCGACCGACGACGAGAGATCGTCCAGATCGCCCGAGATCAGGGCCCCGCCGACCTTCACCACCGCCGTCCGCGACGCGCCGGGCTTCGTGTACGCCCGCAAGTACCGCTCGACCTCTGGCTTGCCGCCCAGGTTGTAGAGCAGATTCACGATGATCTCCCGCTGCATCACGACACCGCCTTCTCACCAGCGTCCGCCGCGACGCCCGCCTCGGAGAACACACGCCCGTACGCGCACGCAGCCCGGCGCAGATCTTCGAGCGCCACGAACTCATCCGCGGCGTGCGCCTGACCGATGTCACCGGGACCCAGCACCACCGTCGCCAAACCCGCCTGCCCGAACAACGCCGCCTCGGTCCAGAAGTCCACCGGACCGCCACGCTCGAACCCGTAATCCTCGATCAGCGCCGCCGCCCCCGCCGACTCAGCCAGCCCGGGAGCACAGAACCGCGCCGCCCACGACGATCGCTCCCCGCTCGACGCCAGCCCCCCCAGCGCACGGACGACCTCGTCGGGGTGCATCCCCGCGGGCGGACGCATCCCGATCGTTACCGTCGCCGATGACGCCGCTACGTTCGCCTTCGCCCCGCCGTGGAACGTCCCGATGTTCAGCCGGATGTCATCGAACGGCGCCCGACGGGCCAACGCCAACGCCTCCGAGCACCACCGCGCCGCCAGATGCACCGCGTTCCGCTGATCCGCCCCGATCGTCGACGAATGGGCCGCCACCCCCTCGAACCGAACGTCGTACGTCGCAAGCCCGCGGTGCTCCGTGACCGCACGAACCCCCGTCGGCTCGGCGACCACCGCACGGTCGTACCCGATCCCCCCCCCGAGAAACGACCGCACGCACCGGCTCCGCCCCGCCTCCTCATCCGTCGTCAGCAGCAACGCCACCGCGCCCGCGCTCTCCTCGACCGCGGCCAGCATGCACGCCGCCGCACCCTTCACGTCGCACGCACCCAAACCGTACGCCCGATCGCCCTCGACCGAAAGCCGGAAAGGGTCCCGCGTCCACGACGGATCCGCCGGCACCGTATCCAGATGGCAGTTCACCACCGTCCGCGCCGCCCCGAGCGCCCCGTCACGCGTCGCGAGCAGCGTCACACAACCGTCGCCCGCGTCCGACACCGTGACCGCACAGCCGGCCTCCCCGAGCACCCCGCGGCAATACCGAACCGCCGGGTCATCCCCCCCGATCGAACGCGGAGGGTTCTCAGTCGGGCACGAGACCAACCGCTCCAGATGCCTGAGCACCCGCCCCAAACGCACACCGCCCGCGGACGCATCCGCTGCCGCACCGACCACCCCGCCCATCACACACCCCCCGCCATCGCGCCCACGCCCGCACGGGACCGAGCGGCGGCCAGCCGCAACGACTGGCCGTGCAACCGGATGAAGCCCTCCGCGTCGCCCGCGGACCAATCCGCGTTCTGCGCGTACACAGCCCCCTCCCGGACCAGCGCCCGACCGGTGCGCACCGCGACCGCCTCGCACGAACCGGCGGTCACCCCGAGCACCACCTCGCCCGTCACCTCCGACTGCGTCGAACGCACGAACGCCTCAAGATCCTCACGCAGCGGCTCGCACCAACCGCCGCCGAACACCAACTCGCACCAACGCCCGGCAACCCCGGGCTTGAACGCGTTCTGCGCCGCCGTCAGCGTCAACTCCTCCAACGCCTTGTGGGCGACCAGCAACCCCTCCAGACCGGGCGCCTCGAACACGATCCGCCCCTTCAGACCCACGATCGTGTCGCCCGTGTAAACCCCCCGCCCGACGCCGTACGCGCCCAGACGCCGATTCAACGAACGCAGCATCGGAGCCCCGCCCATCGCCGCCCCGTCCAGCGTGACCGGGACGCCCGACTCGAACCCGATCGTGACCCGCTCGGAACCCCCGTCACGCTCCCCCTCCGGCTTCGTCAGCCGGTACGTCCCGCGCCCCGGCACGCCCATCCCATCGATCTCCGATCCCGACACCGTCACCCCGAGCATGTTCTCGTTGATCGTGTACCGCCTGACATCCGCGTCCACCGAGAAGCCCCGGCGCTTGAGATCCTCGATCTCGTACGCACGCGGCGTGCCCGTCTCGCCTTGGATCTCCCGGATCGGCGCCACGATCGGAAGGTCCGTCAACGCGCCGATCGTGTGATCGAACCGGACCTGATCGTTTCCCATCGCCGTGCAGCCATGCGCCACCGCGTCGGCCCCGCGTTCGTGGGCCAGCCGCACCATCTCCTCCACGATCACATACCTGTCCGAACACAACAACGGATAACGACCCGCGTACTTCGCCCCACCCATCACGAACGGGACCACGAACGTCTCCCACAACCGATCCGACACATCGACCGAAACGTGCTCGACCGCCCCGAGCTCTTCCGCCCGGGCCGCGACCGACGCCGCACCCTCATCGCCCACACCGCCCGTGTCCACGAACAGCGTGATCACCTCGTACCCGCGCCCCATCAGCCACGGCACGCAGAAACTCGTGTCCAGCCCGCCCGAGAACGCCAGCACCGCCAGCTTGCGACCACTCATCCCGCACCTCCGCCACCGACCAACGACGCCATCAACGCCTTCTGCACGTGCAGCCGGTTCTCCGCCTCATCCACGATCATCGAATACGGCGCGTCCATCACCGCGTCCGTCGCCTTCACGTTCCGCCGCGCCGGGAGACAGTGCCCGAACAACGCCCCGTTCGTGCGTGCCATCTTCTCTTCATCCACGATGAAATGCCTGTTCGCGTCCCGCACCGCCTTCTCCTCGTCCCACTTCCCGAAGAACGGCAACGCCCCCCAGCTCTTCGCGTACACCACGTCCGCACCGTCGTAGGAGGACGCGATGTCGTGCGAGACCGCGAACGAACCGCCGCTCTCCGCCGCGTTCGAGCACGCCGCGTCCATGTACCGCTCGTCGAGCCGGTACCGCTCGTCCGGGCACAGCAGCGTGACATCCATCCCGTACCGCGTCGCGATCATCGCGGCCGAGTTGGCCACCGCCGTATTCAGCGGCTTGGGGTGGTACGTCCACGTCAGCACGTACTTCTTCCCCCGCAGATCCGGCACCCCGAAACGCTCCTGAAGCGTCATCACGTGCGCGAGTTCCTGGCAGGGGTGGGTGATCGTCTCCATGTTGATCACCGGCACCGTCGCGTGCTCGGCGAACCCCCTGATCACAAGGTCACGCCGGTCCACCGACCAGTCCACGAACCGCGGAAACGCGCGCACCGCGATCAGATCGCAGTACCGGCTCAGCACCCGCGCCGCCTCACGCACGTGCTCCTCCGCGTCGCCGCCCATCACCGCACCCGGCTCGAACGCCATCCCCCACGCCCCGCCCGTGCCGCCCGACCCGCCCGGTTCCAGCACCACCGCGTGCCCGCCCATCTGCCACGCCCCCACCTCGAACGAAGCCCGCGTCCGCAACGACGGGTTGAAGAACACCAGCGCAACCGCCCTGCCCTCCAGCAGCCGATTGATCGGCGACGCCTTCAGACCGTGCGCGTGCGACAGCAACGCGTCCAACTCCGCCCGCCCCCAGTCCTGCGTCGTGATGAAGTGCTTCACGCCACGCCCCCCCGCATCGACGCACGCAGCCGCTCCGCCAACGCACGCGCTCCCGCCGGGCTCTGCGTCGCAAGAAAAATCGTGTCGTCCCCCGCGACGCTCCCCGCCACACCGTCGGGCGGCCAGCGATCGAACGCGCTCGCCACCATCTGCGCATGCCCCGGCGCCGTCCGAACCACCACCATCGCGTGCGCCGCCGCCGCGGACATCACATGCCGGCGCACCACGCCGCCCAGCTCCTCCGCCTCACGCTCGCCCTCGCCCGCGGCGCCACCGCCCGCCAACCGATAACCGTCACGCGTCCGCACCGCACCCACCGCCGCCAGATCCCGCGACACCGTCGCCTGCGTCACAGGCTCGCCCGCATCCGACAGCGCCGCGGCCAACTCTTCCTGCGTCAGCACAGGCCCGCGACCCAACAGGTCCACAATCAGCATCCGGCGGCGATCTCGCGACATGACATGATTATACATCTCTTGCATAATCATGTCAACCCCGACCCGCGCGGGCCCGAATTGCGCCCGCGCACACGCCACAACCGGTTACCATGCCAGGACCTAGGCCGGGACCTAGGCCAGCACCCCAACCACGCCCCAGGT
>DIYM01000090.1 GCA_002429045.1 Phycisphaerales bacterium UBA6054 | reverse complement strand
CGGGCCCGCGCCGATCGGCATCGCAGGGTATCGGTCCGGACGACCGGGTGTGTTTATCCGGATATCCGATCCGCGCGGACTTGGCGTGTTTCGCCCGCCGCGTCGGGATTTGGCGACACGATGTTAGCGTTGGAACGGGTAGAGCCCGGGCAGATCGAGGATGCGGGTCAGTTCGTCGAGCGTGTCGAGGCATCGCCTCGCCAGCCCCGGATCCGCCAGGTCTTCGGCGGTCAGGCGGTCGGGGTAATGCCCCTCGACCCAGGCGACCAGCCTGGCGTGGAGGTCGTCGGTGAGGATCACGCCGCGGTGTGTCGCGTCGAGTTCGCGGCCGCTCAGCGGCACACGCAGGCGCAGGCACGCCGGCCCGCCCCCGTTCCGCATCGATTCGCGGACATCCAGGAACTCGGCCCGATTGATCGGGTTGGACGTGTCGGCGACCATGCTCTCGATGAAGGCCGAGACGGGGCCGTTCTCCTTGGCCTCGATCGGCGCGATCAGGCACATCGACCCCTGGCTGCCTTCCCCCGGGAGCGTGACGATCTGCGAGTTGAACAGGTAGCTTTTGACCGCGTCGTCGATCGAGAAGTCCGAGTTCTGCGCCTCGACGATCGTCAGCCCGCCGCCCCCGCTCTCGATGATCGGGGCGGCCAGATCGGTCATCAGGGAACTCGGCATCGCGAACGCCTGCTCGTGGAACAGGAAGACCCGCTCGTTCCCGGTCGCGATGACGTCGTTGTGGAACACGCCCGCGTCGATCGCGTCGGGGTGCTGGCGGGCGAACACGGTCCGCGTCGGATCGAGCCCGTGCAGGCGTGCGATCGCTTCGCACGCGGCCCGGCTCTGACGCGTCGGGTGCTTCCGCGTCGTCATCGACGGGTCGTGCGCCGTCACGCCGTACACGAACAGTTCCACGCCCGGCTCGCCGTGCGACGGCGCGAACCGGATGTGGTTCGCGGCTCCCTCGTCGGCGAAGCGCATCTGCGCGGGCAGCGGGTCGTGGACCGCGAACCGGTCCGCGTCCGCGAAGATCATGCGCAGCGCGCGCGTCGTCGTGTCCGCCTCCAGCGAGCGGTGCAGGTTGCTGACCAGGTTCGCGGGCGTCATGTGCACGCGCCCGTCGGCGGTGTCGGGCGATGGCGAGACGGTCGCGGCGTTGGCCGCCCACATGCCCGAAGCGCTCCATACCGCGGCGAGCAGCGTCGGGTCCGCGTCGCGGGCGTCGCCGAGGACGCCCGCGTCGTCGCCAGCAAAGCCCATGCGACGCAGCGCGTCGATGTCCGGGCGCTGCTGCGGGGGCAGCACGCCCTGGGTCAGCCCGAGGTCCATGAGGAACTTCATCTTGGACAGGCCCTGCAGGGCCGCGGCCTTCGGGTTCGACGTCCCCCCCGCGTTCGAAGCGCTGGCGACGTTGCCCGGGCTCAACCCGGCGTAGTTGTGGGTCGGGCCGATGATCCCGTCGAAGTTCACCTCGCGCGTGCCGCTGTTCGCCATGGGTCAGGGTAGGTCGGGCGCACAAAAAAGGACGCTCCTGTGGGGAGCGTCCTTGGGGAGATCCGGGTGGTGACCGGCCGATTACGGGCAGCCGGCGTTGAAGATCCCGATGTAGGCGGAGATGTCGAAGAAGTTGAGGCTCCCGAACGGCGCCGCCAGATCGGCGGCCGGGTCGCCCGCGTTGAACAGCCCGATGTAGGCGGAGATATCGAAGAAGTTCAGCGTCCCGAACGGCTGGGCGGTGTCCGCCGCGCTGCACGGCACCGGGCCGACCAGCGCGAGCAGCGCCGCCCGGTCGTCGTCGGTCACGGTCTCGCTGTTCGCGCCGGCGATGCCGTCGTCGGGATCGAGGTTCCGCGCCGCGAGGAAACCGTTGGCCAGACGCCCCTGGAAGACATACGACTGCAGGTTGCTGCCCGGGTTCATCGGGTCGGCGACGGGCAGGCCCGTGTCGTCGTCGATGAAGTCCTCGGTGGCATCGAAATCGGCTCCGAGCAGCCGCGCGTCGAGCAGCGCGAGGTCCGAAGCGCCGGCGACGCCGTCGAAGTCCAGGTCGCCCGGGACGAAGCGGAACTGCGTGATCCCGGTGGGCGCGTGGTCGTTGAACGTGCCCGGGGTCATGGTGTAGAGGTCGTCGCCGTTGCTGATGGCGATGTCCTGGAATCCGTCGCCGTCGGGGTCGGTGGGGGCGCCCGAGCGGGCGGGGTCGTACGTGAAGTCGATCGAGGCGCCGATCATGTCGCCGTAGATGAACTCTTCGTCGGCCGTGCGGGTCGGCACGGTCTCGCCGCCCGAGTTGATGCGGAGCCCGAGCATCGGGTTCTCGCCGTAGTAGGCGATACGGCTGGCGGCGTCGGGGTTGAAGTTGGGCGTCTCGGACAGCTCCTGCTCGGAGGAGCGGACGTACTCCTTGCCCCCCGCGTTCGACCAGGCGAGCTCGTCGATGATCTGGAGCGGGTCGATGACGGAGACGGGGTCGGTCGCGCCGGGCCCGGGCACCTCGAAGCCGAAGTCCAGCTTTCCGTCGTAATCGACGTCCATGTCGACGTCCTTCCAGACCGAGTACCCGGGGGCGTAGACGCTCTGCCCGTCGACGACGGAGTGGAACGGGCGCCTGCGGATCAGCAGGTAGGTGGACGAGCCGTCGTTGTTCAGGTTGCCGTTGGTGTCGAACGGGGAGGGTGCGTGGGTGTCGAAGAAGCTGGCCGAGTTCTCGCCCTCGTTGGGAAGGAACAGCGGGACCAGGGATTGGGACACCGTGCCGTTGTAGATGACCAGGTACCCGTTCGAGCCGAGGCTGAGCCCGTCGAGGCTGAAGGCCTCGTCGATCTCGGCGGCTTCGCTCGGGATGTCGTCGCCGTCGGGGTCTTCCCCGCCCTTGAACTGCCCGATGAGGTAGCCGGTCAGGTCCATGCCTGGCTGGCCGTACAGCTCGATGTACTCGAGGAAGGCGTCGTTGCTGCTGCCCGATCCGGGCGGGTTCTCGTAGACCTCATTGATCACGACCTGTGCGTTCGCGGTGGTTGCGGCGGCCGCGACGATCAGCGCGGCGGTGACGGGCTTGGGCATGTCTCTCTCCTGGGGAACTCGTAAAAACACGTCGGCGGGGCGGATCTCTCTGCACGCCCCGCTGGGAATCGGATTCAGTTGCTGAAGCGCCCCGACAGCAGCTCGCCCGTGAAGACGTTCCGTTCGGGGAAGTCCGGGTAGACGGGCACCCCGTTGTTGCGGAAGTCTTCGGGCTGGTCGGGATAGCTGAAGTGCTGGTCGCCGTTGACATCGGTGAAGCTCGCGGCGTGCCCGTCTGCGAAGACGAAGTTGCCGATCCGCCGGTCGTGCCCGTTGGTGCCGATCAGCCCGCCGCCGCCGTGGGCGGGCCCGAAGTCGTCGAAGTCGTGCGAGACCAGGTCGAGCCCGATGCGCCAGGTCGGCCCGTCGGAAACGGACTTGATCGCGGGCTCCTCGCCGGTGCTCAGGTCGATCGTGTCCTGCGGGTCGCCCGAGTTGAACTCGAGGACGCTGTCGCCGAAGAGGATCACCGAGGACGAGGACACAAGGCCCATCGCCGATTCACGCAGGGGCCCGATGACGCCCGTCGCCCCGTCCGCGGGCTGCGTCTGGTTGCCGATCCGCGGGTTACGCCACTGGGTGTACGCCATGTGCCAAGATTGGGTGTAGTTGGAGTTGTAGCCTTTCTCGATCAGGCGGTCGCGTTCCTCGACGGTGAACTCGCGCAGCGGCTCGTCGTTGAGACGCGACATGCGGAGGTTCTGGTTGAACCGTCCGAGCGCGGTGGGGCAGAGCATCTCGCCGGGGAGCCCGTACCCGCCGTTGACGTGGTCTGCGATCCATCCGACGCCCTCGATGCCCAACTCGCCGAACCCGGGCCGGAACCCGTCCTTGTGCTTGCGGGCACGGTTGTCGAACGGGCCCGAACTGAGGTAGCCCCTGTTGTCCACGCTGTACGTGACCGACGCGATACCCATCTGGCGGAGGTTCGAGAGGCACTGCACCGTCTTCGCCGTGTCTCTGGCGCGGCCGATCGCGGGAAGCAGGATGCCGATCAGCAGCGCGATGATCGCGATGACCACCAGCAACTCGATGAGGGTGAAGCCGTTCGGCGTTCGGCAGCGGCGGCGCGGAGTTGATGGCATGCGTGTGCTCCCCATTCGTCCGGAGATTGGGACCGGCCTCCAGACGGCCCAAGCAAACGCAAGCCTGCGTTCGGGGACGGTTAACGGGCGGTCAAGATTGCGTTCAGGTTTCGTCAGAGGAATGCCTGTTGTTACGAGCACACGGGATCTGAACAAACTGTTGATCCGCTCTTCATCCGGGGGGGTCGCGCTGGCGGCTAGGTTTCTCGCGCTCCCGTGCTCCGCGCGTGCGTTGACCGGGAGGAGAGAGACCAACTGCCTGAAAGAGAGAACAGAGATGAACAAGCTCGCACTGCTCGCGCTCGTCGGCGCCGTCGGCACCGCCTCCGCCGACCTGCTGATCACCGAGGTCTACGCCGGGATCACCGGCGAGGACGGCACCGAAGACTGGTTCGAGGTCACCTGGACCGGCGCCGGCACCTTCGACACCGGCATCCTCTTCTACGACGACGAGTCCGCCGATCCGACCGTGAACGCCCCGCTCGACTCGTTCGTCCTGAACACCGGCGAGTCCGCGGTGTTCCTGCAGGACGGCGACGCCGCCGCCATCACCACGTTCCTCGACATCTGGGGCCCGGTCGCCAACGTCGGCATCGCCGCGGGCGGCGGCGGGCTGAGCCAGAACGGCGACGGCATCTTCCTCTTCGACGGCAACCTCCCCGGCGCGAACGTGATCGCGTCGGTCGCCTTCGACGGCTCCTTCGCCAACAGCGGCGCGACCATCGTCTTCGACGCCGCCGGCAACGCATCCAGCGCGATGCTCGGCGTGGACGGAGCGTACGAGTCCGCCATGTTCTTCAACGACAACATCGGCGGCGACGACAACATGATCTCGCTGATCGGCTCGCCCGGCGTGATCCCCGCACCGGGCGCGGTGGCGCTCCTCGGGCTCGGGGGCCTGGTCGCCGGTCGCCGTCGGCGCTAAGACATCGCGATCCCCGCGCACGCACAGCCGCCCGCGTTCTGGAGACGCGGGCGGCTGTCTCTTTGCCACGCGCCGACGGTTCAGCCGGTTGATTGCATCGCTGCGGCGATCGCGTTGATGCTCGACTGCAGGACCGGACGCAGCGCCGCACGCCCGGGTTCATCGCCCTCCCGCCAGCGTTTGAGCAACTCGATCTGCGCGAGGTTGAGAACGTCCGTCCAAGGGTTGCGGTCCGCGATCGACGCGCCCACGACCGGTGAATGGTCCATCAGCGTCTCGCGCCCGGTCGCGTCGAGCACGCCCGCGCGTGCGCGCTCAAACTCGGCACGGATCCGTTCGAACATGGGCCCGCCGCCGGGGGCGTGCATCGCATAGCGACGCAGGATGGGCATGCGCGCCCGGGCCATCTCCTGCGCGGCGTTGTCGATGACGGTCGCCACGAACTCCCGGGTCCGGGCCGCCTCGCCGAACGCCCGTCGGTCCGCGTCCGCGGCGCCGGCCAGGGCAGAGCCCAGCCCGAACCAACCCGGGACCAACGCCCGCATCTGGATCCACGAGAACACCCACGGGATCGCCCGGAGCCGATCGAAGGTCAGCGCCGACCCCGTCGCCCGGGACACGGGGCGCGACGCGATCGGCATCCCGCCGATGTGCTCGATCGGGCTCGCGCCGGTGAACCACTCCCAGAAACCGGTGTCGTCGATCAGCGATCGGTACGCCTCCCGGGCATCGCCGGCCAAGCGCATCAGCACGTCCTCGAACCCGCTGTCGGGATCGCCCGCGCCGGGGTCGGCCTCGGCCAACAGAGCGGCGTGGACGATCTGCTCGAGGTGACGCCGGGCCATGTCGGGCATCGAGTACCGGAACGTGATGACCTCCCCCTGCTCGGTGAACCGCAGCCTGCCCGTCCGGGACGAGGGCGGTGCCGCGAGGATGGCCCGCCCGGCACGCCCGCCCCCCCGACCGATCGTGCCACCGCGTCCGTGGAAGAAGCGCAGCGCCACGCCATGCCGCGCGAACACCGCGCTGATGGCTCGCTGCGCCTTGTGCAGCGCCGCGTTGGCCATCAAGAAACCGCCGTCCTTGTTCGAATCCGAGTACCCGAGCATGATCTCCTGCTCCGGCGCCCCCCCGGAGACCACGCCGAGGTGGGCGCGGTACAGGGGCTCGCCGAGCATCTCGTCCATCAGCCCCGGGGCGCGGTCCAGGTCCTCGACCGTCTCGAACAACGGGACGACGTGCAGGGCGCTGCGGGCCGGCCCGTCCCCCATCGGGGGGCGGTACAGCCCGGTCTCTTTCATCAGCAGCAGCAGCCCGAGCATGTCGCTGACGCGGTGGGTCATCGAGATGATCCAGCACCGCACGGCGTCCGGTTCGCGCTCCACCGCCGAACGCACGGCACGGAGCGTCGCGAGCAACTCGGCGGGCGCGTCGCCCGGCTCGCACCCGGAAGGCAGCAGCGGGCGCGGGTTCGAGAGCTCGCGTCTGAGCAGCTCGACCCTGGCGGGCTCATCGAGCGACGCGAACGCGGGCTCGACCCCCCCGAGCCGGAGCAGGGACGCGACGCACTCCTCGTGGACGCCCGAGTGCTGGCGGATGTCCAGCGTCGCCAGGTGCAGCCCGAACACGCGGCAGCGGACGATCGCGTCGAACAGCTTGCCCTCGTCCGCCGACGCGCCCAGCCCCGCGTGCCCCAGCGATCGGTGGATCACGAGCAGGTGCGCCAGCAGGTCCGCGGTCCGGTACGTCTCGTCGGCGCGGACGCGCTCGCGCATCAGACTCAGGAGGATGCGGCACGGCTCGTGCAGACGCTGGGCGAATCTCGGGTCGTCGCGCCGGTAGTTGGGCATCGACTCGATGGCATGCCGGATCTCCTCGCCCAGATCGGCCCGGCGGGTCGACGCCGAGAGCGCCCGGCGCAGGCGTTCGAGCTCCGCGTCCCACAACGCCCTGGCCGCGGATTGCATCTCACCGACGGTCCAAGCGGTCGTCTCGGCCGTCACGTTGGGGTTCCCGTCTCGGTCGCCACCGATCCACGACCGGTACCGCAGCAGCGGGGGCAGATCCTGAGCGACGATCGCGGCGTGCTCGGTGCCGAACGCACGCTCGGCCGCGTGGACGATGTCCCGGAACAGGCGCGGAATCGTCTCCCAGATCGTCGTCTTGATGAAATAGATCCCGTTGCGGACCTCGTCACCGACACCCAGACGCTTCACGCGGACCTCGTCGGTCGCCAGCAGCATGGCGATGACCCGGTCCAACCGGGCGGTGGTCTCGGCGCGTTCCCTCGAGGTCAGCGATGGGTCGCGGAGGCGCACCACGCACTCGGCGATGTCGGCCTGTTTCTCGAGCACCGTGCGCCGGCGGGCCTCGGTCGGGTGGGCGGTCAGCGTGGGCTGGATGTCGATCCGCCCGAGCAGGCCGGCGACCTGTTCGGGGGTGGTCCCCGCGTCGCGCAGCCGCTCGAACGCCTCGTCGATCGACTCGGCCCGCGCGGGCCCGCTGTCGGACGCCCGCTCGCGCTCGCGGTTCACTCGGATGATGTTGAGCTGCTCGGCCTGGTTGAGCAGGTGGAAGCGCGCCGCCCCCAGCCTGACAAGGTCGAAGATCCCCCCGAGGCCCAGCCCGGAGATCCGTTCCGCGGCTCGGTCCCAGGCGTCGTGGTCGATCGCGTCGCCCGCGGAGCGGCACAGATCCGCGATCGATCGGCTGGTGTCGAGCGCCCCGTCGAGTCCGCGGCGCTCGCAGGCAACGGTCAGCGCGTGTTCGATGGCGGCGAGGTCGGCGTGGTGCATGGACCATTGGTATGCACACGGGGACGCCGCCCGGAGGCGTGACGCATCGAACGGGCGCCGGTTTCATCGATTGTGTGCGCGCCGGCGGGCCGGGCTTTGCGCCCCTGGCGTGCGATGAACCACGTTCCCGCAAGCCCCGCCAGGATGATGGTAGCCGGCACGAACCACGGGGCCCCCCGGTAGGTCACCCACCAGCACGAGCCTCCGATGGCGCCCCACATCATCGCCAGCGAGATCAGCTTGGCCTTGAGCGGCATCACCGCGCCCGGCTCGAGGTACGTGACGAAGGGCCCGAAGACGCGGTTGTGGATCAGCTTGTTCGTCAGCCACGGGCACGACCTGGCGAAGCACCACGACGCGATCAGCAGGAACACCGTGGTCGGCAGCCCGGGCACGATCACGCCCAAGCCGCCGAGCCCGACGCACACGATGCCGGACCCCGCGAACAGCGCGCGTTTGGCGCGTTCCGGCATGCTCCGGCGCTGGTCGATCGCCGGCTTCGCCTCGTCGACCGCACGCGGGGTCGGCAACGCGATGGGCGTGGTCCGGATGGAGTTGCGCACCGTGGTCAAATCCGGCCGGCCGCCCTTCGACGATCGACCGAACCATCTTTTCTTCGATCGGGCGGAAAGTCACGTGTTGTTGAGAATCAATCTCAGTAGGCCCCGGCAGGAGCCCGGGGCGCCCCGCCAGGCCCGCTTCTGGGGGAGCCGCGGCCGGGACCAAGCGTTCAGCGTGCCGGGCGGGGCGGTTCTGTCGTGCCGGCGAGCATCCCCCCGTCGATGTTGAACTCGGCTCCGGTCGTGAACCCCGACTCGTCGGACGCGAGGTACACCGCCAAGGCGGCGACCTCGTCGACGGTCCCGAACCGGTTCAGCGGGGCCCCGGCGGCGAAGGTCGCGATGTTGGCTTCCCGCTCCGGGCCCGTGCCGAGCATCGCGTCCCACATCGGGGTCATGATCGCCGCGGGTTGGATCGAGTTGCACCGGACCGCCAGGTTCTCCTCGGCGCAGTACAGCGCGACGGATTTGGTGTGATGGCGTACGGCCGCCTTGCTCGCCGCGTACGCGGCCGCCCGCGGGATGCCGACCACGCCCGACCGCGACGACAGGTTGATGATCGAGCCCGAGCCCGGGCCGGAGTCCGGCGCCTGTTCACGCGCCTTCCGGATCGCGTGCTTGCACCCGAGAAAGGCCCCATCGAGGTTCGTCGCCAGCACCCCGTGCCAGGAGTCCAGCGACGCGTGCTCGGGATCGTGCGCCTCGGGTGGTTCGTCGTTCTCGGGCTCGAAACCCGTGATGCCAGCGTTGTTGACCAGGATGTCGAGGCGCGGCATGCCGCCGATCACACGTTCCCAATCGGTCTCGCGACGAACATCCAGACGCGCGTAGGAAGCGCCGAGTTCGTGGGCCCGTGCCCGTCCCTCGTCATCGTTGATATCGGTCATGACAACGCCCGCGCCCTCCGCGACGAATGCCCGCGCGATGCCCAGCCCGATGCCCCGGGCGGAACCCGTGATCAACGCCGTCTTGCCTTCCAGTCTGCCCATGCCCATTCCTCCCGCTGAGACCCACGGAGCGATCGTAGAGTCCGGCTCTTGCCTCTTGGTCTTGACCGCGCCTAGCCTGCCAACGCATGAAACTCGTTCGGCACCATCAGCATCATCACGCCGCCCACGTCCACGCCCATGTGGATGGCCGGATGACGCTGTCGCGCTGACCTGAGACCCCATCAGGCCTGACAGACGGAACGCCGGCCCCCGGGCCGGCGTTGTTGTTTCCGGGCCAGGTTCAGGGCCCAAACAACCCGCCGATGCATCCCCGGGACGCCGCTCGCACGAAAACGAGACTCCCAACCCGGCTCCGCGGAGCCCAAGAACGGACGCATCAGCATGGTCACCGAATCGAACGACATCGTGAAGCTCGCGCTGCCCAAGGGACGCATGCAGGAGCGTGTGTTCAGGCTGCTCAAGGACGCGGGCATCGAGCTCGGTCTGTCGAGCCGCGGATACCGCCCCAGGCTCTCGCTGCCCGGCTTCGACGCCAAGATCCTCAAGCCCCAGAACGCGCTCGAGATGATGCACAGCGGCACGCGTGATCTTGGATTCGGCGGCGTGGATTGGGTCACCGAGCTGGGCGTCGAGCTGGTCGAGCTGCTGGACCTGGGCTTCGATCCGGTCCGCCTCGTCGCGGCGGCGCCCAAAGAACTGCTGGTCGACGGCGCGCTGCCCACGGACCGGAAGCTGGTCGTCGCGTCCGAGTACGAAGCCATCACCCGGGGTTGGATCGAGGGCACCGGGCTCGACGCGGCCTTTGTGAAAAGCCGCGGCGCCACCGAGGTCTTCCCGCCAGACGACGCCGACTGCATCGTGGACGTCACGCAGACGGGCGACACGCTCCGCGCGAACGGTCTGGAGATCGTGTCGGAGATCCTCCGCTCGACCACACGCCTGTGGGCGAACCCGGCCGCCCTGGAGAACCCGATCAAGAAGCAGGCGATCGACCGGTTCGTGCTGCTGCTCGGCTCGGTGCTGGACGCGCGGGGTCGGATGATGCTCGAGCTGAACGTCAGCAGCGAGAAGCTCGACGCGGTGGTCGGGGTACTGCCGAGCATGCGCCGCCCGACGGTCTCGGTGCTCGGAGGCGACGCGGGGTATGCCGTGAAGATCGCCGCGCCTCGTGAGTCGCTCGCCGAGCTGATCCCGGAGATCAGAGCACGCGGCGGGACGGACATCATCGTGACGGAGATCGCGAGGCTCGTGCCGTGAACGCGCTGGTCAAGCCGTCGATGCGGGGCGTGAAGCCCTACGCCGCCCCGGCGCGGAGCGGGCCCAACGACCTCCTGCTGGATCTCAACGAGGGCGCGCCGCTGGTGTCCGACGCCTGGCTCGCGGGCGTCGCGCGTTCGCTCGGAGCCCGCGGGGTGCGCCGGTACCCCGACGCTTCGGCGCTCGAATCCGAGCTTGCCGGGCGGCTTGGTGTTGAACAAGATGGCGTCGTCGTCACCAACGGCGGCGACGACGCCATCGATCGGATCTGCAGGATCTGCCTTGGCCCAGGGGATTCGATCGTGCTCCCGACGCCGAGCTTCGAGATGATCGCGCGTTCGGCGGGCCTCGCGGGCGGCGCCGTCAAACGCGTGCCTTGGATGGGCGGGGTGTTCCCCGTGCAACGGGTCATCGATTCGTGCGACGACACCACGCGATGCGTCGCGGTGGTGTCACCCAACAACCCGACCGGGGCGGTGGTTTCCCCCGAGGCGCTGACACATCTCGGCCGGTCGCTGCCGGGCGTCTTGCTGATGGTCGATCTGGCGTACACGGAGTTCGCCGACGTGGACCTGACGGGGACGGCTTTGTCGCTCCCCAACGCGGTGATCGTGCGGACGTTCTCAAAGGCCTACGGGCTCGCGGGGTTGCGGCTCGGGTACGCGGTCGGTCCCAGGCACGTCGTCGATGCGATGCGTGCGGCGGGGGGGCCGTTCCCGTGCTCGGCGCTCTCCCTGGCGGCGGGGGGGGCGGCGCTGGGTATCCCGCCCGATTCGGTCCGGGCCGGTCTCGACCGTGTCCGCCTGGAACGGCGCGAGATGGCGTCGCTGCTTCGATCCGGTGGCGCCGAGGTGCTCGAGAGCCAGGCGAACTTTCTGCTCGCGCGGTTCGGCGACGCCGAATCGGTCTGGAGGGCGCTGGGCGAACGCGGCATCCGGGTCAAGCGGTTCGCGGACCCCGCGATGCATGGATGGCTGCGGATCGGATGCCCGGGCGACCCGGCGGACTTTGCCCGCCTGACCGAGGGGTTGTCGGCGGTGTTGCGGACGCGAGAGGGGGCCCGATGAACCGGACGGCGAACATCGAACGCACAACCAACGAGACCCGGATCGGTGTTTCCGTCGGATTGGACGGCTCGGGCTCGGTCACGGTCGACACGGGCATCGGCTTCCTGGATCACATGATCGACGCGCTCGGCAAGCACGCCCGGATCGACATCGGGCTGTCTTGCAGCGGCGATCTCGGGGTGGACGACCACCACACGGCCGAGGACTGCGCGCTGGCCCTCGGGTCGGCGATCGACGTGGCGCTGGGCGAGCGTCGGGGGATCGCGCGGTTCGGGTCGGCGTACGCGCCGATGGACGAAGCGCTCGCTCGGGCGGTGGTCGACCTGTCGGGACGCCCGTCCCCGGTGATCGATCTCGGGCTCGCCCGTGACTCGATCGGCGCCATCGCGTGCGAGAATATCACGCATTTTTTCCAGTCCCTGACGGTCAGCCTGCGCGCCTCGGTGCACGTCGATGTGCTCAGGGGTTCCAACGATCACCACAAGGCCGAGGCCGCGTTCAAAGCGCTGGCGATGGCCCTGCGGGAGGCGGTCGCGATAACCGGCGAGGACGGTGTTCCCAGCACGAAGGGGGTGCTCTGATGGGCGGGCCGACGGTCACGATCGTGCGCACGGGGACCGCGAACACCGCGTCGGTCGTGGCGGCGTTCGGTCGTCTCGGGACCCGGGCCGTGCTTTCCGATGATCCCGACGCGATCGCGGGGGCGCCGATGGTCGTGCTCCCGGGCGTCGGGTCCTTCTCGGCGGGCGTGGAGCGCCTGTCGGCGACGGGTGTCGATCGGGCGATCATCGGGCGGGTCGATCAGAACAGACCGACGCTGGGGATCTGCCTGGGGATGCAGCTGTTCGCCGGGTCGAGCGACGAGTCGCCCGGCGTGGCGGGCCTGGGCGTCATCGACGCGAACGCGACGGCGTTGCCGGGCTCGGTCTCGGTCCCCCAGCTGGGATGGAACCGGATCGAGGCCGACCCGGGCTGCCGTATTCTGCGCAACGGCGAGGTGTACTACGCCAACTCGTACAAGCTCGACGCGGTGCCGGTCGGGTGGCGTGGCGCGATGACCACGCACGGCGACCGGTTCGTCGGGGCGATCGAACGCGGCCCGGTGGTGCTGTGCCAGTTCCATCCCGAACTCTCGGGCGCGTTCGGCGCCGGCATGCTCGGGCGTTGGATCGAGATCGCGGGGGGTGTGCCGTGCTGACCGTCCGTGTGATCCCATGCCTCGATGTCCGGGGGGGGCGTGTGGTGAAGGGTGTCAAGTTCCAGGGCCTGCGGGATGCGGGTGATCCCGCGGAGTTGGCCGAGCGGTACGAGCGGGAGGGCGCCGATGAGATCGTGGTGCTCGATGTCAGCGCGACGGCGGAAGAGCGTGCCGCGGCGTGCGGCACCGTGGCGGAGGTCCGGCACGCGGTGGGGATCCCGGTGACGGTCGGGGGGGGTGTTCGGACGGGCGATGACGCGGGGCGGCTGCTCGACGCGGGCGCGGACCGTGTCAGCGTGAACTCGGCGGCTGTCGCGAACCCCGGGCTGGTGCGCGAGATCGCCGATCGGTTCGGGGTGCAGTGCTGCGTGGTCGCGATCGACGCGGCAGCGACCGGCCCCGGGGGGTGGGAGGTCGTGACCAACGCGGGCACACACCGGACCGGCATCGATGCCGTGGCGTGGAGCCAACGATGCGCGTCGCTGGGCGCGGGCGAGATCCTGCTGACGAGCTGGGACCGCGACGGGACCGGGTCGGGCTACGACCTCGGCCTGCTCGGCGCGGTCGCCGGGGCGGTCCGGATCCCGGTGGTGGCGTCGGGCGGCGCGTCCGGGCCGGGGCACATGGCCGAGGCGTGCGACGCGGGCGCCGACGCGGTGCTCGCGGCGTCGATCTTCCACGACGGTGTGCTGACGGTCAGAGACGTGAAACGGGATCTTGAGCGTGCCGGTGTGCCGGTGCGTATGGAGGGGCTGTCGTGATTGTGCCATCGATCGACCTGATGGGCGGGAACGCCGTGCAACTCGTGGGCGGCGAGCGGATGGAGATCGACGCGGGCGATCCCCGCCCGATCATGGAGCGGTTCCGGGTCGCGGGCGAGGTGGCGGTGATCGATCTCGACGCGGCGCTGGGGACAGGCTCGAACGCCGGGGTGATCGAGGACCTGTGCCGCATGGGCCCGTGCCGCGTGGGCGGGGGGATCCGGGATCTCGATACCGCGATCCGGTGGCTGGACGCGGGCGCGTCCAAGATCATCCTCGGCACCGCGGCGACGCCCGGGCTGCTCTCCGAGCTCCCGCGCGAGCGAACGATCGCGGCGTTGGACTCCCGCGACGGGGAGGTCGTGGATCACGGCTGGACGCGTCGGACCGGCGAAACGATCTTCGCGCGCCTGGAGTCGTTGCGGGCCTCCGTCGGCGGGTTCCTGGTCACAACGGTCGAGCGGGAGGGGCGGCTCGGGGGCGCGGACATCGGGATGGCGCGGCGGCTGGCCCAAGCTGCGGGCGGATCCCGCGTGACCCTGGCCGGTGGCGTCGCGAGCGCCGCAGAGATCGCTGAGCTGGACCGCATCGGATGCGACGCACAGGTCGGCATGGCGCTCTACACCGGGCGCATGGACCTCGGGGACGCGATCGCGGCACCGGGCGGGTCCGACCGCGAAGACGGCCTGCTTCCCACGGTCGTCGTCGACGAGCGCGGCGTGGCGCTCGGGATGGCGTACTCGGACCGCGGGAGCATCCGCGAAGCGGTCGCGCGGGGACGCGGGGTGTACCGATCGCGCCAGCGCGGCCTGTGGGTCAAGGGGGAAACCTCGGGCGATGTCCAGGAACTCTTGCGTGTTGATTGGGATTGCGATCGCGACTGCCTGCGGTTCACGGTGCGCCAGCGGGGGCGTGGGAACTGCCATCTCGGAACGCGGACCTGCTGGGGCGCCGCCGGCGGTCTCGGCGCACTGGATCGGCGTATCGAACGCCAGTCCGCGGGGACAGACTCCCGGTCGTACACCAAACGCCTGATGACCGAGCGGGGCCTGCTCGATGCGAAGATCCTCGAGGAAGCCCGCGAGTTGATCGGAGCCGAGACCGATCCGTCCGTGATCCACGAGGCGGCGGACGTGCTGTACTTCACGATCGCCAAGCTCCGCCAGCGGGGGCTGACACTCGAGGACGCAGAGCGGGAACTCGATCGGCGGTCGCTCAAGGTCACGCGGCGCCCGGGGAACGCGAAGCCGGCACCCGAGGAGAACGCGTGATGCTCCGTGCAGTGACAGCGGACGGGATTCTCGGCGGCATCGCGTCGCCGTTCGATGCGGAGACGCAGTCCGGCGCGGGCGCGATCGTCGATGACGTGCGCGCCCGCGGCGAGCCCGCGGTGCGGGACCACGCGGAGCGGTTCGGTGAGCTCAACCCCGGCGACGACCTCGTGGTCGGTCCCGAGGGGCTGAGGTCGGCGCTCGGGGAGATCGACGCCGCGACGCGGGCGTTGCTCGAGCGCACCGCCGAGCGGATCCGCGTGTTCGCGGAAGCCCAGCGCGCCACGCTCTCGGATCTGGACACCGCCGTCCCGGGCGGGCGGGGGGGGCACACCGTTGTACCGATGGA
>DIYM01000089.1 GCA_002429045.1 Phycisphaerales bacterium UBA6054 | reverse complement strand
GCCCGGTCGTAGCCGGGCCCGCCCGAGATCTGCCTACCCCGCCCCCCGGATCGGAGGGCGTGCTGTCCGTGTCGTTCGTCTGTTCTATCGGTTCCTCATACGCGCCGGTTTCAGAAGGGTTCGCGACATCCTCGAACTGTCCGCGTCCAAACGGGACCCGGACGACTCGTTCGGCAGCGCGTTCGCCCCCCGTGGGACGGCCCAACAAGGGCTCCGGGTGTGCTTGACGCCCGTAGAGCCGCCGCGAAGGACCGGTCGTGGTCGATGTAAACACAGTATTGATAACACTTTCTGCGATTCCCACGGGAGGCGCGGGCGGTCTTTCTTCGGGCCAGATGGTCGCCGCCGGTGCCGGTCTGGTCATCGGGCTGGTTGTCGGGATCCTCGGCGTGCGCATCCTGGCCGGGCGCACCATCGCGGGTGCGAAGGCAGAACGCGCCGACCTGATCCGGCGTGCCGAGGACGACGCGAAGAACGCGGCGGAGAAGCTCAAGCTCGACGCCGAACGCCGCGCCCTCGAACGGAAAGAGGCGACCGACAAGGAACTCGAGGTCGCCCGGGCCGAGATCCGCGAGACCGAGCGGCGTGTCGCCAAGCGGGAGGACCTGCTCGATCGACGCGAGGAGACGCTGGCGTCGAAGGAGCAGGGACTCGAGGAACGCGTCGGACGGCTGGCCGAGAAGACCGAACGGCTCGAAACGAGAGAATCGCAGGTCGAGCAACTCCTGGCCAGGCAGCAGCAGGAACTCGAGCGTGTGAGCCAGCTCGACGCGCCGGCCGCCAAGGAACTGCTGTTGGAACGCGTTGCCGAGAAGACACGTGCCGACATGGGCAGAGTAACGCGTCAGATCGTCGAGGACGCGGAGGAGAACGCCCGCAAGGAGGCCACGGAGATCCTGATCAACACCGTCCAGCGGTACGCCAACGAGATGACCAGCGAGTCGACGGTCCGGACCGTGGCGATCCCGTCCGACGACATGAAGGGTCGGATCATCGGCCGCGAGGGACGGAACATCCGCGCCATCGAGAAGGCGACCGGGGCGGACATCATCGTCGACGACACCCCGGGCGTGATCGTGGTGTCGTGCTTCGACAAGGTGCGTCAGGCCACGGCGGTCGAGTCGCTCGAGCGTCTGATCGCGGACGGGCGGATGCACCCCACCCGCATCGAGGAGGTCGTCGAGAAGGTCCGCAAGGAGATCGCCGAGAAGGTCGTCAAGGCCGGCAAGGACGCGGCGGTCGAGCTTGGTCTCAAGAGCATGCACCCCAAGGTCATCGAGGCGATGGGGCGCCTGTCGTACCGGACCAGCTACGGGCAGAACGTGCTCAAGCACTCGGTGGAGGTCGCGTACCTCTCGCAGCTGATCGCGGATCAGCTGGGGCTCGACGGCAAGCTCGCCAAGCGCTGCGGGTTCCTCCACGACATCGGCAAGGCGATGGACCACGAGATGGAGGGCGGGCACCCCAAGATCGGGATGGATTTCGCACGCCAGTACGGCGAGAAGGAGGAGGCGGTCCTCAACGCGATCGGCGGGCACCACGCCGACATCCCCGCGACGACGTGGTACACGCCGATCATCATGGCCGCCGACGCCGTGAGCGCCGCCCGCCCGGGGGCCCGGCGCGAGTCGATGGAGCGCTATGTGCAGCGCCTCAACGAGCTCCAGGACATCGCGCTCGCGCAGCCCGGGGTGACCGAGGCGTACGCGGTGCAGGCGGGACGCGAGGTGCGGGTCATGATCGACGCGGACCGAGTCAGCGATGACGAGGCCTACCTGATCGCCCACGAGATCGCCAAGCGTGTCTCGGACGAGATGACCTTCCCGGGGGAGATCCGCGTCACCGTGCTCCGCGAGACCCGGGCGATCGAGATCGCGAACTGACGAATCCACGGCTCAGGCGACGAGCAGGCAAACCAGCGCGATCGCGGGGAGCCGGGCGTCGATGAAGTCCTTCCTCCTCGGGAGGCGTGCCGCGAGGACCAGCGTCGCGCCGAGCAGGGCCGAGGGGGCGAGCGAGGGACGCACGCCGAGCGAGGCAGCCATCAGTAGCAACCCGATCGCGAGCGAGCCCCAGGCGATCGCCCATGCGACGCCCTCGCCCAGCAGCGCGGGGATCGACCGGGTGCCGAACGCCCGGTCGGCTTCGATGTCATCGAGGTCGCAGACGACCGCGTCCGAGAGCACGATCAGCCACACCGAGCCGATCGGCGCGGCCGCCCGGGGGGTGAGGATCGACCCCGGCCCGGCAACCGCCAGCACAACCGCCGCCGCGAGCGCGGTGTGCGCGGTCGCGATGAACACCGATTTCAGCAGGCGGACATCTTTGGGGCGCGGGCGCCCGGCGCGCGCCGGGCGTCCCGCGTAGCAGACCACGCCCGTCGCCACCCCCAGCGGGACCGCCGCCAGCCAGGGATGCACCGTGTATCCGATGAACCCGGCTGCGGCGATCTCGACCCAGATCAGCGCCCGGATCGCCGGCCCGAGTTCCGAAATCATCCCGTGCCGACTGGCGTTCGCGGCTCGATCGGCGGCATCGAGCAGCCCGCCGGACAGCTTGGCCCGATCCAGGAGATATCCGGCGTGTGCGCACAGCATGACGAACAGCGCGGACCTCCCGCCGGCGTCCGGAGTCTGGTTCGTGATCGGCGTCCCCAGCACACGATCGAGCAACCAGAGCGCACCCGCGGCGTAGAGCGCCGGCCACACCGCGAGGTGCCCCGGCCATGCCCAGAACGGGGGGTGCCGCCGTTCGCGGTGCCCCTGGGCGTTCGGATACAGTCGCTTCGATGGCATTGGCGATACGGTAACCCGGCGGGACGGCTCGCACGGGATTCAAGAATCGAGGTTCGAGGTGGTCTCACGCTGGATGGCGCTTACGGTCTGGTTGTTCGCGTCGGTCGCACGTTCGGCCGCGGCTGGTCTTCCCGAGCCGGAGGAAGAGCAGATCGTCCGTATCGAGGTGCGCGGGGCGGGTGATCTGACGGCGCTGTCCGCGCTCGGCGCCAGCGTGCTGGCGTGCGAGATCCGAGACGGTCCGGTCGATGTGCTCGTGCCCCGGGATTCGATCGGGGTGCTGGAAGCGGCGGGGTTGGCTCCGGTTCTCGTCGATCCGAACCCGGAGTTCACGCACCGCGTGGTCCGCCGGCGCGCCATGGCGACGCTGGCCCGCGGGGACGACGCGGATTGGTGGGCGGACTACAAGCCGCTCGACGCGTTCTACGACAAGATGCTCGAGATGCAGGCAAGGCGTCCCGATCTGGTCGAGGTGTTCGAGTTCGGGCGTTCGTACGAGGGCCGCCCGCTGCTGGCGATGCGGATCACCGCGCCGATGGATGCGGACGCGGCCTGCCGCCCCGCGGTGCTGCTCAACACCCTGACGCACGCCCGCGAGTGGGTGCCCCCGATGGCCAACATGTACGTGGCCGAGACGCTGATCAACGGGTACGGGCAGGACCCGTATCTGACCGGGCTGCTGGATGATGTCGAGTGGGTGTTTGTCCCGGTGCTCAACCCGGACGGGTACGCGTTCTCGTGGACAGACGACCGGTTCTGGCGGAAGAACAGGAACCCGAACAACTCCGATCTCGTCAGGAACCAGGGCGTCGATCTGAACCGCAACTACGGGTACCAGTGGGGGCTCAGCCCGGGGTCTTCCGGGAGCCGGAGGTCGGGGAACTATCGCGGGGTCGCGCCGTTCTCGGAGCCGGAGACCGCCGCGTTCCGCGACCTGGCGGAGTCGATGCCGCAGCTCCGGATCCACAACGACATGCACTCCTTCTCGGAGCTGATCCTGTTCGCTTGGGGCTACACGCCCGAAGCGTCCCCGGATCGAGCGCTGCATCAGGCGGTCGGGGACCGGATGGCGGGCCTGATCCACCAGTACCGCGGGCGGTCGTACGAGGTCGGGCCCGGGTACACGACGATCTATCCGACGAGCGGTGCGTCCAACGATTGGTTCTACGGTCGCCTCGGTGTGCTCAGTTACACCTACGAGCTCGGTCGCCGGTTCGACGAGCAGCCCTCCGAGATGCGCCTGCTGGTCGAGGAGTCGCTGCCGGCGTCGCTGTACCACGGCGAGTTTGTTGCGGGCTACTACCGGTTCCGCGCGGATCTGAATCGCGACTGCACGCACGACTTCTTCGATCTCGTTGAGTACCTCTCGCTGTACGCCCAGGGGAGCGATGCGGCGGACATCGACGGGTCTGGCATCAGCGATGTTCAGGACGTCATCGAGTTTCTCGATCTGCTCGTGAGCAAGCGCTGAGCGAGGGCTATCTGCGCCGATCGCGCCACGCCCCGGCCAAGCCCGGGTCGACGGGGCTCACGCTCGTGCCGTTCAGCAGGCGTCGGGCGAGTTGTTCCATCTCGACCCGCTGCTTGCGCGATCGGACGCGTTGCTCCACGCGCGACGTTTCGGCCGCGCTCGGCGATCGGGCGGGGGTGATCGACTCGACCATGACCAACGCGAAGCCCGCGCTGGTGACCAGGACCGGAGAGACCTGTCCGGGGTCCAGCCCGCGCACCGCGTCGCGGAGCACATCGGGGTACGCCGGGTCGCTCGCGCTGAGCGTCTCGATCAGCCCGCCTCGCGCGGCGGTCGGGTGCGTCGAAGCCCTCGCGCACGCGTCCGCGAAGATCCACCGCCGGGCCTGCTGCTCGGCCAGAGAAACGGCCGCTCGGACTCGTGCCGCCTCGTCGTCCGAATCGGCGACGAACAGGCGGACCCGGTACGTCTGCCCGAACGCGATATCCCGGGCGAGCCGCAACTCGCCCGCTTCGGGTTCGGCGGCGTCCAAGATCAGCGCCCGCAGCCCCGCGTTGCGTTCGAGCAGGCGTGCGAATCGCTCGGGCCCGAGCCCGCGGGCCCGCTTGACCCCGTCGAGCAACTCGGCGCGGTTCGCCCCGTCGGCGATGTTGGCCAACTCGTCGAGCAGGGCCCGCTCCTCGGTCTCGATCATCGCGTCGGTCACCCGCAGTCCCGCGCGGTCCAGGGCGCGTCTCAGGGCGCGATCGAGCGCGACCTCTTCCAGCACCACCGCGCCGGCGGCTTCGATCATCGGGGCGCGGAGCGCTTCCCAGGTCACCACCGACCCGTCGATGACGGCCGCCCGGTCCGGTCCAGATCGGGGCTCCCTCGGTGGGGCCCCGTCGCGCGAGCCGCCGACGGTGCGGTCGAGTTGGAGGCGTGCCCGGCTTGGGTCGGGGTTGTCCTTCCGTGCACCGTCGGTCGTGCAGCCCGCAAGGATCGGCAGCAAGGCGATGACGGCAGAGGCGATCGGGGTGTTTCGCATCGGGAATCCGATGCGAATCGTGGTGTCGGGTCAACCCCCGGGCGGGTCTTCGCGTAGATTACTCCGATGTCCGAGTGTTTCTGGAATCGGGCGCCGGATGAGCCCGTGCCTTCGGGCGGCGGGTCGGCGGCGGTATCGGAGGTCCGCGCCGGGGTCATGGCCGAGGCGCTCCGGATCGCGGGCGACCTGCCGACCCCCCAGCCGCGATCGGTGCTGTGCCCGTTCTGCGGGTCTGTGACGCCGGGTGCCGACCGGTGCGCGGGGTGTGGCGGGCGGTTCGATCCGCTGTCGCGACAGGCGACGCAGAACCACATGGGTCCGTGGTTCGTGCGGGACGAAGGCTCGCCGCACCGCCCCGGATGCACCTACGAGACGGTGCTGCGGATGGTGGACGGGGGGCAGATCGGGCTGGACTCGGTCATCCGGGGTCCGAGCACCAGGCAGTTCTGGATGCTGGCCCGGCACGCGCCGGGCGTGTCGCACCGCCTGGGCGTATGCCACAACTGCCGGGCGTCGGTCCGCCCGGACGCGTTCCAGTGCCCGGAGTGCCACGCGGCGTTCTCGATCGATCGCGATCGTCAGCACCTCGGGCTCGGGCCGACCCGCCCGCTGCCCGGGCAGGGGGCGCCGGAGGTGCTCGCGATGCAGGCGGGGCCCGCGGGCGTTCAGGCGGGCGTTCCCGGCGACATCGTTGCGGGGGATCTGGCCGGGGCGGGCGACGCCGACGAGATGGTCGGGCACGCACGGGCGCGGGTCGCCCGGTACCGCGAGGAGTCACGCAAGGATCGGCAGCGCGGCGTGATCGCCTTGGTGCTCGCGTCGCTCGTGGTGCTGGCGAGCCTGGCGTACTCCGGGCTCGTGGGCGCGCGGGGCGGGGAGCCGGGCGTGTCGGCGGGACTCGGGGGGTCGGGCGCCGGGGCGGAGGATGGGGTTGTCCGCGGTGCGGGAGGCTAAGGGACGCATGGCGCAGCAGACCACAACGCGGGGGTGTGAGCGTCGGGCGATGCCCGGCTTCACGCTCATCGAGTTGCTGGTGGTCATCGCGGTGATCGCGGTGCTGATCGGGCTCCTGCTGCCGGCGATCGCGGGCGCGCGGGCCACGGCGCGGACCACGCTGTGCGGGACCAACCTCCGCCAGATGGGTTTGGCGGGCGCGCTGTACTCGAACGATTTTCGTGAGACGCTCCCCGGGCTTTCCTGGAAGGGCGGGCGCCCGATTGCGAGTGCGGCGTACGACGATCTCCGTGTAGGCGCGGACGATCTGTTCAGTTCGACCAACCAGGCGATCAACATCATGCGGGTCCGCACGGGGCTCGATGGCATCCCGCGGCGGAACCCTTGGATGGTGCAGCTCTGGTTCTCCCATCTGGTGATGCTGGACTACATGTCTGGGAACATCGAAGAGGCGATCGCCGCGTGCCCAGAGGACGCCGAGCAGGTCGATCGTGCCGAGACTCCGATCGATCAGTTCGAGTTGCGTGATGTGTTTCGGAAGTTCGAGAGTTCATACGAGATGTCGGTGTTCACGTACTCGGCGGACCGGCTGTCGCCCGGTCGATTGCCGATGACACAGCACCAGCAGAACTGGCAGGTGTTTACCAGGAGCCGGGACTTCGTGATCAACCGCAAGTCAAACGAGGTCGCATTCCCGTCATCAAAGGCGTACATGTTCGATACGTTCGACCGCCACTTCGCCGATCAGTTGCAGTTGTTCTATCGCACAGATTCCCGCCAGCCGATCCTGATGTTCGACGGATCGGTCGCGACCCGATCAACGTCCGACGCCAACCCGGGGTTCCGCCCTCGCGACCCCACGTCGCCCGAACCGACGCTGATCCTCGAGGTCATCCCCGGGGTGGGCGCCGAGCAGTATCCCGGTGTCTATCGCTGGACGCGGGGCGGGCTCCGGGGGATCGACTTCGGGGGCAAGGAGATCTCAACGGGGCAGCCGGCGGATTGAGCGGCTCCCGTTTGCGTTCTGGCAGCACGCGTATCATCGGGCGTTCTGTGTGCGGCCCGGCTGTCGGGCGAACGGGCGGTGGAGGTCGGCGGTCCGCCGACGTTTTCGGAGCGCAGCGATGGGTGACATGAGCGGGCGTGTGTTCAACTTCTCGGCCGGTCCGGCGGCGCTGCCCGAGGCGGTGCTCCGCCAGGCCCAGCGTGACATCTTCAACATCGCCGATTCGGGCATCGGGATCATGGAGCACTCCCATCGCGGGAAGGTGTTCGACCGGATCACGGATGAGACCGAGGCGCTGTGCCGCGAGGTCGGATCGGTCCCGGACAGCCACAAGATCTTCTGGATGATGGGTGGGGCGACCAGCCAGTGCTACATGGTCCCCGCGAACCTCCTGGGTGACGGGCAGACCGCCGACTACTTCAACACCGGCAAGTGGGCGGGCGATTCGATCAGGGAGGTCCCCCTGTACGGCGGGTTGCACATCTGCGCCAGCAGCGAGCCGACCAACCACGATCGCATCCCTGCTCCCGGGGATGTCCGCTACTCCGATCGCCCGGTCTACGTGCAGTTCACGTCGAACAACACGATCGTCGGGACCGAGTGGCGGGGCGAGCCCGAGGGCATCCCGGACGGGTCGTTCCTGGTCTGCGACGCGTCGAGCAACATCTATTCGCGTCCGATCGATATCGGCAGGTACGGGCTGATCTACGCCGGGGCGCAGAAGAACCTGGGGCCCTCGGGGATCACGCTGCTGATCGCCCGCGAGGACGTCCTCGGGATCTCGCCCCGGAAGCTGCCCGAGATGGTGCACTACAAGAACCACGCGGATTGGGTGGGACGGTTCAACACCCCGAACACGTTCGGGGTGTATCTGATGGGCGAGGTGTTCAGGTGGATCCTCGCCGAGGGCGGGCTGGGTGCGATGGCGGAAAAAAACGAGGCGAAGTCCAAGGTCGTGTACGACTTTCTGGACAGCCAGGACTTCTACACGCCGCACGCCCGGGAGGGGTCTCGTTCGCGGATGAACATCACGTTCCGCTGCCCGACCGGGGCGCTCGACACGGTGTTCACCCAGGAGGCCGAGAAGGCCGGGCTCTGCAATCTTGCGGGGCACCGGATGATCAAGGGCATGCGTGCGAGCATGTACAACGCGTTCCCGATCGAGGGTGCGCACGCGTTGGTCGGGTTCATGAAGTCGTTCGCGCACGAGCACGCGTCCGCGGCGCGGGCCTGAGCGTCAGGCGGTCAGCCTGGTGCGGCAGGCGTCGAACACTTCGTCGACCGTGATGCGTTCTGTCTGGGCCGAGTTGGCGTCGTCCTTGTGGTCGGTCTGGTCTGCGGGTTCGCGGTGCTGGATGACATCGGTGTCCCGGCGGTACGGGCCGACTCTGGCGGTCTCGGTGGGGCCGAAGAGCGCCACGATGGGTCGGTCGAACCCGACGCCCATGTGCAGCGCCGCAGAGTCGTTGGCGACGACCAGCGCCGAGCGAGAGATCAGCGCCATCAGCCCGGTGATCGGGGTCGATCCCACGCGGTCGGTGATGCGTGGGTGATCGGCCGCGAGGGCGAGGGTGGTCGGGCACTGGGAGCGCTCGCCCGGTGCGCCGACCACGACGATGCGTTCGGTGATCCCGGTCTCGAGCAGGCGGGCGGCCAGTTCCGCGAACCGCTCGTCGGGCCAGCGTTTCGACGCCCACCGCGAGGTCGGGGCCATCACCACGAACGGTTCGGGATGCTCGATGACCACCTGGGAGACCTGGTCTTGATCGGCGTAGAGGCGCATGTCGGGGTCCGTGACATCCGCGCCGGCGCGCTCGGCCAGCATCAGCATCCGGTCGACGGTGTGCAGGTCGCGGGGGGCGTCGACGCGTTCGTTGGCGGCCAGCCAGGCGAACTCCTGGGCCTGCTTGTACCCGATCCGGCGTGGGGCCCGGGTGGTCCGCATGAACAGCCCGCTGCGGGCGAGCCCCTGGGCGTCGATCACCAGGTCGTACCCGGCGTCGCGGAGCGACGCCAGAAAGGCGCGTGTGGACTTGGTCCGTCGCTGACGCAGATCCTTGGCCAGGTCCTGGCGCGGGAACGGAACGATCGCGTCGACCGCCGGGTGGAGCCGCACCGCGTCTTCGAACCCGCGCTGGATCATCCAGTCGATCCGAGCCCGCGGGTACCGCTCGCGGAGTGCCGCGACGACGGGCACGGTGCGGCACACGTCTCCCAACGCGCTGGGACGAATGAGCAGGATTGTCTTCGGATCGTCCACGCGTTCGGAGGGTAGGGATCGCTCGGTGATCAGATCGCGCGGCAACGAAGAGAAAGTCCGTTTCGTGAGCCCGCGGTCACGCGGGAAAGGTGCAGCTCGTTCGGTCTGTCTCCCAGACCGTGACGCGCTCGACGGTGGCTTCGGGCATGGCTTGCCCGAGCTTGGCGCGCAGGCGTTCGTGGCAGACCATCGCGATGCGTTCGACAGACGGGATCACGCCGCCCTCGGCTTCGTTGAACTCGGAGGTGTCGCGGTTGAGATGTTTGTGGTCGAACGGCTCGATCACCGCGTCGTCCACGATTGCCTCGAGTTCGGAGAGGTCGAACGAATCGGCGCGGTCGATCGGGATCGAGATCGCGGGCTCGACCTGGTAGTTGTGACCGTGCCCGTTGGGGTTGTTGCATTTCCCGAAGATGGTCCGGTTCTGCTCGTCTCCGAGCCCGGCGATGTGCAGCCGGTGGGCGGCGGCGAAGTCGAACCTCTGGCGGATGAGCACGCGTTGGATGGTGGCGTCGGCGTCGGGCATGGACATCTCCACGGAATAGGTCGGGGTCAGTTGCCAGCGGACACGAGCGAGCGGGCGGGGCATCGCCTGCTTCGCGATCGGCCACAGCCCGGCGAGCACCGAGGCGGGTTCGGCGGTGGGGGTCTGGGCGCACCGGCGCCCGATCTCCGGGATGACCGCGGCCCTGGCCGCGGCGTCGATCTCCTGGATCCCCACGATGTACCCTGTTCTGGGATCGGGCGTGCCGAGCAGGGTGAAGGTCATCTCGTAGTATCTGCCGAGCCCGCGCATCGCCGGTCGCCCGCCGAACCCGTTGCCACCGTCGGCGGATCCGTCCGGGTTGATGCAAAAACGCACGGTTCGCGAAAGCATCGCCGGGGATGCGGTGTTCGAAGACAGGCGTGATGGGGTCCGCTGGGGCGCCACGGCTCTGAGACAGTACGACCCACGGAGGACCGCCGATGCCCTGCACCCCATGTTCATTGCGAGTCGCACTCTTGGCTGCTGCGTTGCCGGTGTTGGCCGCGTTCGCCTTGGTTGATCAATCCGCCGGGTCGTCCTCCGCACCGGAGCCGGGGCAGAGCGGGGCGGAGCGTGCGGCGGGACCGAACGTGCTCCATCAGAGCTTCGAGCTGATCGACGGGACGAAGGCCTCTTTCAGGCAATACGAAGGCAAGGTGGTGCTGATCGTGAACACCGCCAGCCGGTGCGGGCTCACACCCCAGTACGAGGCTCTCGAGAGGGTTTATCGCGAGCACAAAGAAGACGGGCTGGTGGTCATTGGCTTTCCTGCCAACAACTTCATGGGGCAGGAGCCCGGCACGAACGAGGAGATCGCGGCGTTCTGCTCCGAGCGGTACGGCGTGACCTTCCCCATGGCCGCGAAGGTCAGCGTCAAGGGCGAGGACGCGCACCCGCTGTACAAGCAACTGACGGCGTTGCCCGGGCCCCTCGGCGGTGAGCCGAGCTGGAACTTCACCAAGTTCGTGGTCGATCGGGACGGCGACGTGGTCGGGCGCTTCTCGCCTCGGGTCAGCCCGGACGCTCCGGAAGTGATCTCGATGCTGACCGGCTTGCTCGGCTCCGATTGAGCGGCTCCGGTCGGCAGGGGGTGCCGCATTTTCTTTGTGATCGTCCGCGGCGGGGTTGCGTGCCAATGCCGCTGGGGTGATACACCGACGGGTGTGTAAACAGCGCGAGAGCATCGGGTTGCGGTGTCTTGGGAGTCCGGCAGCCCGTCCGCCGCCGGGCTGTCGGCGTGCGTTGTCCGTGCCTTTACAAAGTCTTCAAGTTTCGGTCCGCGCCAGCCGGGTCTCGGCGGTCACGATTGCCTGTCTGCAGACCGCAGACGGCACCGAACGAGAAAGCAACCACGGAGAACTGGAAGATGCGAGGATTGATGATCAAGCTGGCGGCGGTGGCTGCCGCGACGACGATGATGGCCGCCGGCGTCCGCACGGCGATGGATGCCGACCTTCCGGTGTACCGCGCGACCAGCGGCGTGTCCGGGAACATCAAGAGCATCGGCTCGGACACGATGAACAACCTGATGACGCTGTGGGGCGAGGAGTTCAAGGCGTTCTACCCCTCGACGCAGGTCGAGGTTGAGGGCAAGGGCTCTTCGACCGCGCCCCCCGCGTTGATCGAGGGGCAGGCGCAGTTCGGCCCGATGAGCCGCGCGATGAAGTCTTCAGAAGTGGATAAGTTCGAGGCGGCGTTCGGGTACAAGCCCGTCGCGCTCCGCACGGCGATCGACTCGCTGGCCGTCTTTGTCCACAAGGACTGCCCCCTGGATGAGATCTCCATCGACCAGCTCACCCAGGTCTTCTCGGTTCAGGGTGAGAACATGACCTGGGGCGACCTGGGCGTGAACGACCTCGGCTTTAAGAACCGCCCGATCAGCCTCTACGGGCGGAACTCGGCGTCGGGGACCTACGGGTACTTCAAAAAGGTCGCGCTGCAGGGCAACGACTACAAGACGACCGTGAAGGAGCAGCCCGGCTCGTCGGCGGTCGTGCAGGGCATCGCGACCGATCGCTACGCCATGGGGTACTCGGGCATCGGGTACGCGACCGCTGATGTGAAGATGCTCCGTGTGTCGCTGGACGGGCAAGAGGCGTTCCCCCCGAGCGGCGAGTTCGCCAACTCGGGCGATTACCCGCTGGCGCGGTTCTTGTATGTGTACGTCAACGCGGATCCGGTCAATGGCCTTGACCCGCTGCGAGCCGAGTTCATCCGACTGATCTTCAGCAAGCAGGGCCAGGAGGTTGTCTCCAAGGACGGGTACTTCCCGGTGTCGGCGGAGATCGCCCGCCAGGACCTCGAGGCCGTCGGTCTCGAGCCCGGGTTCTGACTCCGGGGGCGATCGAAACTCGCGTTTCGATCGGGTCTCGGGGCCTGTAGTGTGAGTATGCTCCGGGCGCCCGCTGACGCGGGTGACCCGGTCTTCCTTCCTCTGACGACGCGGCCCGCAGGACCAACGCCACAGATGAGACGCAGCGATGCGAAGCCGGCCCGGCGGGTCTCTTCCAGAGTCCACGCGATCGACCGCGCCGCGGAGATGGTCATCAGCGCCGGGGGGTTTCTTGTCCTCGCGGCCGTTCTGGGTATCTGCCTGTACCTCGCCTACGTCGTGGTGCCTCTGTTCTCGAGCGGCACGCTGGGGGAGGCCGTCGGTGCCAAGGCGGATCGCCCGGGCATCGAGACGGTGCTCGACCCGTACGGGCACGCCTTCGCGATCCTCGATGAGTCCGGCGGCATCACCGCGGGCCTGACCCGGGACGCCTCGCCGATCGGGCTGTTCGACGCCGATCGGGAGCCGATCGCCGGCGGGCTGCTGCGGGAGGGTGACCCGGAGGTCACGGCCGTCTCGGTGATCCGCAACGGTCAGTACGTGGCGTTCGGCCTGGCCGACGGCTCCGTGCGGCTTGGATCGGTCCGCTTCGAGTCCCGCCCCATCGCGATCGACAGCGGGCGCTCGGTCGGGGACGTCTGGACCGAGGGCGGGGTCGTGTTCGAGGTCACGCTCGCCGGCCGGGCCCGGCGGTCGTACCTGGTGACGGATCTGAGCGATCCGGTGAAGATCGAGGACGGCGCGGGCGCGGTCGAGCGGATCGACTACCGGGTCGACTCGACCGGGCGGACGGTGTTGCTCGTCGGGCGTGCGGACGGGACGGTGGCGATCAACTCCGTGCGGACGATCCGTCCGTTGGGCGGGGGCAAGCCCCGGACGAGGCTCCGCTCGACGGCGTTCAGGCCCGCGAACGGGCTCGCGGACTGGAGTTTCGTCACCGCCGAGGGTGACAGCGTGCTGCTGCTGCGGCGGGACGGGACGGTCGAGCGGTACGCCCGCGGGGACGACGGCTTCGCGTTTGCCGAACGGCTGTCCCTGCTCGGGGACGGGCGCCGGGTGTCCGATGCGGAGATGCTGCTGGGCTCGAGGACGCTGCTGGTCGGCGATGATGCGGGCACGATCAGTTCTTGGAGCGTGTCGCAGTTCGACGCGAGCGGTGAGAGCGCGGCGGGCCTGGTCCGCACGCACGAGTTCCAGGCCGCGCCGAGCGAGATCCTGGATATGTCGCCCAGCACGCGCGACCGATCGGTCGCGGTCCTAGGGCGCGGCGGGGATGTCCGGGTCCGCCATGCCACGTCGGAAAAGACGGTCGTGTCGTACCGGGCGGATATCTCTGATCCGGTCGCGGTGCGGTTCTTCCCCAAGAACGACGCGGTCATGGTGCTGGGCTCGGACGGGTCGTACTCGGTCCGCGGGATGGAGGCTGGCTACCCGGAGTTCTCTGTCAAAGCCCTCTTCGGGAAGGTGCACTACGAGGGGCAGGCCGTGCCGTCTTTCGTGTACCAGTCCTCGGCGGGCGAGGACGCGGCGGAAACCAAGCTGAGCCTGATGCCGCTGATCTTCGGGACGCTCAAGGCGACCATCTTCGCGATGCTGTTCGCGGTGCCGGTCGGGGTGCTCGCGGCGATCTACACGAGTGAGTTTCTGAGCCACGGGGTGCGGAGGGCGGTCAAGCCCGGCGTTGAGATGATGGCGTCGCTTCCTTCGGTTGTGCTCGGCTTCATCGCCGCGATGGTTGTCGCGCCGTATGTTCGGGACTGGCTCCCCCAGGTGCTGATCGGTCTGGTGACGCTCCCGCTGGGAGTGCTGTTCGGTGCGCACCTTTGGCAGTTGGTGCCGCTGGCGACACGTCGTCGCTTGGGCACCGGGCGGCACCTGGTGCTGGTTCTCGCGGCGTGCGGTGCGGGCGTGGCGATGGCTTCTGCGCTGGGCCCGCTGTTCGAACGGATTCTGTTCGCCCCGCCCGGCGCCGAGCCCGGCGCGGAGGTGGACATGCGGCGTTGGCTCAACGGTGAATACGGCGGGGCGTGGCCCGGCTGGTTCTCGGTGCTGATGCTGCCCTCGTCGCTGGCGGCTCTGTTCCTCAACGCGGCGTTGCTGAGACGCCCGGTGGACGCGTTTGCCGAGCGGTCTTCGGCGATGGGCGGCGGGCTGATCGTGCTCGCTCGCTTCGTGCTGCTCGCGCTGCTGACCGGGCTTGTCGCCGCCGTCGTCGCGGCGGGGCTGTCGTCCTTGGGGTTCGACCCGAGGGACTCGATCCTGGGCACGTTCTCCCCGCGCAACACGCTGGTCGTGGCGATGATCATGGGGTTCGCGGTCATCCCGATCATCTACACGATCTCTGACGACGCCCTGCAGGCGGTGCCCAACACGCTGCGTGCGGCGTCTCTCGGTGCCGGGGCGACGCAGTGGCAGACCGCCGTCCGGGTGGTCCTGCCCGTCGCCGCGTCCGGGATCTTCTCGGCATGCATGATCGGATTCGGGCGTGCGGTCGGCGAGACCATGATCGTGCTGATGGCCACGGGGAACACCCCGGAGATGAGTTGGAACATCTTCGGCGGGTTCCGCACGCTGGCGGCGAACATTGCGGTGGAACTGCCAGAGGCGCCCAAGGGCGAGACGCACTACCGGATCTTGTTTCTGTGCGGCTTTGTGCTGTTCGTGATGACCTTTGTGATCAACACCACGGCGGAGGTTGTCCGCCAGGTGGTGCGAGCGAGGAACGCCGGGCTGTGAGCGATCGAGCGAACCAACAAGGATCGGCCCGCCCGCGCCGCCGCACGCCCCTCTCGGCGCGCGGGGAACCGATGGTGTGGCTGACCGGCGGGGCGCTCGTTGCCTGCCTGGTGATGATCCTCGGGCTGGTGGGCATGATCGTCCTGAACGGGATGCGGACGTACTGGCCGCGTCCGATCGAGCGGGTCACGCTGGACTCCGGTGAGGTGTTCCTGGGTGTCCCGATGGACACGACCGAGACACCGGCCCGGACGCTCTACCGGACCGGCAACCGCGATCTGGGGCGTGAGCCGTTCCGCTGGGTGGACGCCGATGAGGTCGTCTCGGTCGATCGCCCGGCCGAGGCGGTCTTTGTCGAGCGTGAGGTCTGGAGCGTGTGGCTGGGGGTGCCGGAGCGGGCGCTCGAGATCGCGCCGACCGGGGATCGTGTCGTGGTCGCTTCCGGGGCGGAGGAGACGCTCGAGTACATCCGGGACCGCCACGCGGAGGCCCGGGCGCGGCGTGCGGAGATCGAGCGCCTCAAGAAGCACGACCTCGGCAGGATCGATCAGCAGATCGAAGCGCAGCGCCTGATGATCCGCGGGGCCGAGTTGGAACTGGAACGCCCGGGCCAGCGAGCGGCATCGATGCCGGTGCCGGCATCGGTCGCGATCTTGTTCGGGGTTGTCGGCTGTGTCGCGGGCGCGGTGGTCTCGGGGCGGCGGATCGGCGGTGGGCTGTCCGGGCTCCGTCCCAAGGCTCCGAGGATGGCGCGGTTCGCGTTGGTGGTGCTGGCGGCCGTCGGGGTGCTCGCGGTGTGGCTGCACGGGCCCTGGCGTGGTCAGGGCATGACCGCGGAGCGGCTCGACGAGTTGCGTGCCGGCGCGGCGGAGACCGAGGCGCGGCTGACGGTCGAGTACGACACGCTGCTGACGCGGATCCGCGCCCTCGAGGCCGAGGACGCGCGTCAGCGGATTGTGATCACCGAGCCGACCGGGGGCAGGTTCGCGCCGGTGCGGCAGATCGAGCCCGACGAGCCGCTGCTGCTCTCGCAGATCGTCCGCGTGGTCGACGCGAACCGGATGGGTTTGGGGGACAAGATCGGGGCCTACCTCTCTCGTTGGTGGGAGTTCCTCAGCGCGCCCCCGCGCGAAGCGAACACCGAGGGCGGGGTCTTCCCGGTCATCATGGGGACGGTGATGCTCACGCTGCTGCTGACGGTCACGGTGACACCCCTGGGAGTGATCGCCGCGCTGTACCTGCGTGAGTACGCGACCCAGGGTGTGGTCACGAGCGTGATCCGCATCGCGGTGAACAACCTGGCGGGCGTGCCGTCGATCGTCTACGGGGTGTTCGGGCTCGGTTTCTTCTGCTACACGGTCGGGAGGTACATCGACGCTGGCCCCGAGCCGACGTTCCGGCTGCCCCCGGTCTGGTGGTGGGGCTGCGTCGGTCTGGGGCTGGTATCGATGGTGTTCGCGTACGCGTGCGCGGTGTGGTCCAAGCC
>DIYM01000088.1 GCA_002429045.1 Phycisphaerales bacterium UBA6054 | reverse complement strand
GATAGTCCCCCGCCATCGGCGGGGGACTGTTTGTTATCGGGCGAGCGAGGCGTGTTCGCCGGTCGATCGATGGCGGGTCGGGCCGCCGAGGGTAGATCCGGGGCTCGGAACCGCCGATAGCCCACCCGTGTCCATCTGACGGACGCGGACGGGAACCCGGATTGAACGCACGTGTTGGAACAACGCTGATCGGTGAGATAGGCGAGTCGGTGAGACCGCGTGCCGCGTTGATCGCGGGTGTCGCGATCGTGATGACCGCCTCGGGCGTGGGCGGCTGGCTCGGCGGCCGGGCCGCGGATCGGCGTGCCGAGTCGATGCATCGGGACCATGCCCGGGCGGTCGCTTCGCTCGTGGCGGCCCAGTCGGATCTCTTCCTCCGGGCGTCGGACGCCGCATCGGTGCGTCGCTTGATGCTGGACATCCACGACGCGGGCGGCATCGCGGCGTGCCGCGTCGTGCTCCCGGGGGTGGGCGTGATCGCATCGACCAACGCCGGCGAGATCGGCACGATGGAACTGCCCGAGACCTGGGCCGATTCGGCGGTGCGAGCGGAGCGGCCCGCGAGCGACGCGACGGTCGAGGTCGGCTTCGGTGTCCCGGGACGCGGCTCGGGCGTGGTCGAAGCCGATATGGTCCGCGAGCCCTCGGTGCTGAAAGACTCGGTGCTCAAGGCGTTGCTGGTCGGAGGTGTGCTGTGCGGTCTGCTGCTGCTCGGTTTCGCACGCGTGGTCCGCGGGCAGCGTGCGATGGTCGCGGTGGCGTCCGCGCTGAACGCCGCTTGCAGCGGTGAACGCCGTGCGGATGCGCTCAGGGTTGATGGCCAAGCCGGGGGCGTGGCGGAAGCCTGGAACACGATGCTGGACGAGCGTGACGCGTTGTCGGCCCAGATCGCCGATCGCGCCGTGCTCGAAACGGCGGGGCAGCCCGGGAGCGATGGCGCGGCCGGCACCGCGGCGTGCGACGCGATGGCATCGGGCGTGATCGTCTTCGACGACTCGCAGGAGGTGGTGTACGCCAACGGGGCCGCGGGCGTGCTGCTCGGGATCTCGCGTGACGCGCTCGAGGAGGGGACGCTCGACTCCGTGATCGATGACGAAGCGGTCCGCGGCGCGGTCCGCGAGGTGACCGAAACCGCGGGGCGCTCCGCGTGGGTGCGCGACATCGTCCGGGGCGACAACAGCGAGGACCCCGACGCCGAACTCCGCGTGACCGTGCGCTCGATCGAACTGAGCGGGACGACGATGGCGTCGCTGCTGGTCGAGGACATCACCCAGCAGCGGCTCGCGGATCGGTCGCGGAACGCCTTCGTTGCGCAGGCGACCCACGAACTGCGTACCCCATTGACCAACATCCGGCTGTATGTCGAGCAGGCGATCGACGAGGGCGATGAGGATCCCGCCATCCGCGCCGAAGCGCTGAACGTGATCGGTTCCGAGTCGCGCCGGCTGGAGCGGATCGTTTCCGACATGCTCTGCGTGTCGGAGATCGAGGCCGGGTCGCTGAGCATCCGCGTCGGTTCGGTGCGTTCCGAGGCGTTGTTCGATGAACTCCAGAAGGACTACCGCGCGCAAGCCGCGGAAAAATCGATCGAACTCGTGTTCGATCTTCCCCCGAAGCTGCCGGCGTTCGAGGGCGACCGCGACCGGATCGCGCAGGCGTTGCACAACCTGATCGGCAACGGTCTCAAGTACACCCCGCCGGGAGGGCGGGTGGATGTCCGCGTGGAGCTGCCCGAGTCCGGCGGGGTGATCGTCTCGGTCGCGGACACCGGTATCGGGATCGATCCCGACGAGTGCGAGCGGATCTTCGAGCGTTTCTACCGCGCCAGCGACCGGCGGATCGCGCACGTCACCGGGTCGGGCCTGGGTCTTGCGCTGGCCCGCGAGATCGCGCGGCTTCACGGGGGCGACATCAAGGTCGAATCGGCGATCGATGAGGGCAGCACGTTCACGCTCTCGATCCCCGCCCAGTCCGGCGGCGAGGGTGAAGTCGGCAGGGCCGCCTAGGAAGGAGCAACCGAGGTGCGCATCGAGCAGCAGAAGCACGGCGCGGTCACGGTCTTGCGGCCCCGCGGTCCGATCAACAACGAGGGCGACGCGAATCTGCTCAGCGAGGTCGGTTTCGAGCTGCTCGGCAAGACGCTCGGGCGCTTCGTGCTCGACGCCTCGGACATGCCATTCGTGGACAGCAACGGGCTCGAAGCCCTCGTCACGCTGACCAACGAGCTCGACGCCGGCGGACGCAGCCTCTGCCTCTGCGGCGCCGGGGAGACGCTCCGCGAGATCCTGAACCTGACCGAGCAGGCGTCCCTGTTCTCGTTGCACGAGGACGTTCCCAGCGCGGTGAGGAGCTTCCTGTGACGGCGCACGGCTCCGACAACCCGGGCCCGGGTTCCGAGCAGCCCAGCCGCCGGGCGGCACGCCCGCGGATGGTCGGTGAGGTGCTGCTCAGCGAGGGCCTGATCTCCGAGGACCAGCTCTCGGTGGCGCTGTCCGAGCAGCGATCGTCGGGCATGAAACTCGGCGAGATGCTCGTCGGGCAGGGGGTGATCTCGGGATCGACGCTCGTCAGGTCGCTGGCCAACGCCCTGGGCGTCAAGGGTGTGCTGCTGCGGCACGGGCTGATCGACCCGGCGCTCCTCCATCTCATCGGCGCAGAAGAAGCCGAACGCCTGGTCGCGATCCCGATGTTCCGCGTGCACGGGACGCTCACGGTCGCGATGGCCGAGCCCCAGAGCCTGCCGGCGATCGATCGGCTCCGCGAGCTGACGGGCATGGAGATCCGCTCGGTGCTCGCGCTGGAAGACAACATCCTTGAGTTCATCCGCAAGTACGCGGGCGGCGACGTGGACGTCGACGCCTTCCTCACCAGCCTCGCGGAGAGCGACGTCGAGGTGGTCGAGCGCGAGCGTCATGACGACGGCCCGAGCACCGATCTGGACCAGATGGTCGAGGGCTCCCCGATCGTCAACCTGGTCAATGTCGCGCTGCTCACCGCCGTGAAGGACAAGGCATCGGACATCCACATCGAGCCTGACAAGAGGGGCACTCGGGTCCGGTACCGGATCGACGGATCGCTCCGGGACCTCATGAAGCCTCCGCCCGGTATCCACGCGGCGGTTGTGTCGCGGGTGAAGATCATCGGTAAGATGGACATCGCCGAGAAACGCCTGCCCCAGGAGGGCCGCGTGCGTATCAACGCGGAGGGGCGTGAGATCGATCTGCGCGTGTCCAGCATCCCGACGCTGCTGGGCGAGAAGCTGGTGATCCGCATCCTGGACAAGCAGAACCTCCACGTCAGGATGCAAGACCTGGGCTTCCGCGAGGAAGCGCTGGACACGTTCCAGCGGGTGCTCCGCCAGCCCCACGGGCTGGTGCTGGTCACCGGGCCGACCGGATCCGGGAAGACGACGACGCTGTACTCGGCGTTGGACCTGCTGCGGAGCCCCGAACGGAACATCGTGACCGTCGAGGACCCGGTCGAGTATCAGCTGGACATGGTCAATCAGATCCAGGTCCACGATTCGATCGGGCTCAGCTTCGCGCGGACTCTGCGGTCGATCCTGCGTCAGGATCCGGACATCATCATGGTCGGTGAGATCCGGGACGAGGAGACCGCCCGTGTCGCGGTCCAGGCGGCGTTGACAGGGCACGGCGTGCTCGCGACGCTGCACACCAACGACGCGCCGGGCGCGATCGCCCGGCTCGTGGACATGGGCGTGGAGCCGTACCTGCTGAGCGCCGCAGTGAACGGCGTGGTCGCCCAACGCCTGGCCCGCACGATCTGTCCCTCTTGCACGACCAAGTACTACCCGTCGGAGCGTGCGCTCGCCGACGCCGGTCTCGAGAGCATGGTCGGGCGCCCCTTCCGCAAGGGCGGCGGGTGCAACGAGTGCCACGACACCGGATTCAAGGGGCGGATGGGCATCTACGAAATGATGGAGGTGACCCCCGAGATCCGGCGCATGGTGTACCGCGGCGCCCCGTCCCACGAACTCCGCGAGGCGCTCAGGAAAAACAGCCAGCTCGGTCTGCGCGAGGAGGGTGTGCGGCTCGCCATCGAGCATCGCACGAGCCTCGAAGAGGTCATCAGGGTCACCCATAACGACGAGGACCAGCCTGACAGCCCGCCGAAAGGCGCTTCATCAGAGGACGCCGATGCCCTGGGTCCCGAACACCACGGGGATCCCGACGAACGGGGGGCGGCGGCATGAAGTTCGCATACTCCGCGTACGACTCGGGTGGGAAGCTGATCACCGATGTTGTCGAGGCCAACTCCGTCGAGGAAGCGACCGAGCAGATCAGCCGCAAGGGGAGGTTCCTGGTCGACATCTCGGAGGCGACCGCGACGTCGGGGGGCGCGTCGTCGCCCAAGCCGCGGCGTGCATCCAAGCACGGGCCCAAGCAGATCGCGTTGTTCGCCCGCGAACTGTCGGTGCTGATTTCCACCGGCACCCCGATCGCCGAAGCGATCGAATCGCTCGAGTCGCAGGCCGGGACCGAGGAATGGCGGTCGGTAGTGTCGTCCATCCGCCAGAGCCTCGAAGAGGGCGAGTCGTTCTCGTCGGCGTTGGAGCGGCGGAACGACGTGTTCGACGCGGTGTTCACGTCGCTCGTGGCCGCGGGCGAGTCCGCTGGCAATCTCGACGAGATGCTCAAGCGTCTCGCGGTGCTCACCAGACGCTCGGCGCAGATCCGTTCGAATGTGATCGGCGCGATGGCCTACCCGGTGCTGCTCACCGGCATCTGTTTCGTGGTGCTCCTGCTGATGCTCGGTGTGGTGCTCCCGAGGTTCTCCGGGCTGTTCGAGACCCTCGACACGCCTCTGCCCGCGTCGACGAGCCTGCTCGTCGCGCTCTCGAACGCCATGATCGACGGCTGGTTCATTCTGGTCCCCGCGTTCACGACCGCGATCGGCGGGGCTGCGTTCTGGATCCGCACGCCGTCCGGTCGGGTCGCCTTTGAGCGTCTGATCCTCACCCTCCCGAAAGCCGGTGACATCGTCCGATCCTTCGGGACGGCGCAGATCGCCCGCCTCCTGGGCACGCTTCTGAACGCGAAGGTCCCGATGATCGAGGCGATCGAGCTCACCAGGCGTGCGACAAGGCACCATCGGTTCGTTGCCCTGCTTGACCAAGCCGAGCACACGGTTGTCAAGGGCGAGCCGATCAGCAGCGTGCTCGTCCGCAGCGACGTGTTCCTGCCGTCGGCGGCCCAGGCGATCCGCAACGGCGAGCAGACCGGCAGGCTCTCGGATGTGCTCTCGCACATCGCGGATTATCTCGACGAAGAGAACCAGTCGACGGTCAAGGCCCTGTCCAGCCTGCTAGAACCGCTCATCATGCTCGTTCTCGGCGGGCTGGTCGCGTTCGTCGCTGTCAGCATGTTCCTTCCGCTCTTCGATCTGACCGCGAGCGCTGGTGGAGGATGATGATGCGTGCTCTCCTCGGGACATCCGGGTACTCGCCAATCGGTCTTGAGCTGGACTCGTGGGAGATCCGGGCTGTTCAACTGCGCGGCGGTCCCGCAGAGCACGAGGTCGTGCACGCGGCCACGCTCCCGCGCCTGAACCAGCCGTCCGAGTCGGCGGCGTTGGGCGTGGACGAGCCGGGATGGCTGGCTGGCATGCTCGCCCGCCGCGGTTTCCGCGGCTCAAGGGTCGCGACGACCGCGCCGAGCGAGGCCTGCTCCTCGCAGATCCTCAAGCTGCCCGACCGGGCGAGCGGAGCCCCGATCGAGACGATCGCCCGCGCTGAGATCGCCCGGGCCAGGAAGAGCGACGCGGCGTTCGCGGTCGCCGCGTGGTACCTGCCCGAACGCGGGCGTGAAGAGCAGGGCATCGCGGTGGCGTGCGAGCAGCCCGCCCTGGACAGCAGGCTCGATGCGCTCGGAGACGCCGGGCTGGACACGGTCGCGGTGGACCTCGAGGAGGCGGCGATCCTCCGTGCCTGGCAGCGCCACGCCCCCGATCCCGACAGGGACGCGACGATCAACGCGATCGTGCATATCGGGTGGGACAGTTCCTTCGGCGTGCTCGTGCTGGGCGGGTCGGTGGTGTACACACGGCGTATCGGGTTCGGGGTGTCTGACATGGTCAAGAGGCTTTCCGATCGGGCCGGGCTCGACCCGCACGAAGCCGGGCGGGTGCTGTCGGTTTCGGCGGGATCGGCTCGCGAGGTCCCCGCGATCGAAGCGTGGTCTGTGCAGAGTTGGAGCCGGCTCGCCCGAACGCTGGCGGGGGAGATCGACACCTCGGTCACGTACGTGTCCCACGCGTACCGCCGGGCCGGCATCGGTTCGGTGACACTCGCC
>DIYM01000087.1 GCA_002429045.1 Phycisphaerales bacterium UBA6054 | reverse complement strand
GCGGTGGTCTTCCGCGCGGTGGTCTTGCGAGCGGCGGTGCGCTTGGCGGTTGCCTTGCGGGCCGAGGTGGTCTTCTTGGCGGCGGTGCGCTTGGCGGCCGGCTTGCGTGCGGTGGTGGCCTTGCGGCCGGTGGTGCGCTTCGCAGTGGTCTTGCGGGCGGCGGTGGTCTTCCGCGCGGTGGTGCGCTTGGCCGCGGGTTTCTTGGCGGCGGTCTTGCGTGCGGCCGGTTTCGAGGACTTCCGGGCCGCCGGTTTTTTGGCGGTGTTCTTCTTCGAAGCCGGTCGCTTGGTAGTGGTCTTGCGTGCGGTGTGCCGGGTGGTTCGGGTAGCCATTGGACGTGTTCTCCCTGCCGACGGTCGATCTGACCGGGCGTGTGTCGTGCGCGGGGGGGATCGGCGTCGTGCCTTCCCTTGCCCGTGAGTCGCGGAGCCCGCGCCCCGCTGGCGAGCGGAATCCGTTCCTTCGCCGCAGCGACCAAATCGACAAGTCCGCGATGAGATATCAACAACGGTGATCAAGTTTCTGTTGAAGTTGCGCAATTCCGGTGCGGGTCTTGCCGGTTGCGCAAAGAACGCGCCGTCTCCCCGGCTCGCGTGCTACGGCCCGGTCGCGGCTGCGGATTCGCGCCGCTCGCGTTCGGCGTCCCATTCCGCGGCGCGATCAGGATCGGCGGCGAATCGCCACATGTCAGCGGCCCGCTGCGCCAGCACCGGGCTCTTGGAACCCAGCCGGGCCGCGGTCTGCATGGCTTCGCCCGCCTCGTTCAACCGGCTGGCCCGGTACAGCGTCACCGCGAGATCGTGGTAGAGGACGGGCTGGCGGGTCTTCTCCGCCGCCGCCCGCATGATGCCGATCCCGTCTTGTGCGAGTTCCCCGTCGCGGTTCTGCCGCCCGATGTTGGCCATCATCTGCCCGATCTGGGCCTTCTCGAAGGGCTGTGTCGCGACGCCAGCGGCCCGGCGGTACAGCGCCACAGCCCGTTCCGTCTCCGATAGCCTCATGAGCAGGCCCGCGGCCCGGCCGAGATAGGCGGGCGAACGCTGGGCCATGTCCATCTCCAGACCGGCTTCGATCCGCTCCAACGCGAGCGGCCCGTCGCCGAAGGTGCCCGCGATCTCCGCGGCGGCAAACCACACGCCCGGGTGGACGCCCTTGGCCCGGGTCGCACGGTCGACCAGATCCAGCGCGAGCGGGGCGTTCCCGATGTTCCGGGCCATGTCGGACAGATCGGCGAGCCAGCCCGCCGCGTTGTGTTCGTCCGTTTCGGCGAGGTCGGCCACCGCGCCGAGGCGCTCGCCCACGATGTCCTGGCGCCCGGTGTTCATGAAGTACGACAGCTCGTTGAACCTGAAGGCGATGTCATCGCCGTACTGCTCGGCGGCGGACTCGAAGAGTTCGAGCCCGGCCTGGGGGTCCTCCTGGCTCGCCGCCCTGAGCAACGCGAGCTTGCGCCGGATGGGGTGCAGCTCGGGATGGAGCTGGATGGTCCGTTCGTAGATCGCCTCCGCTTCCGGCTCGGGCATGCCCGTGGCGACACGGAGACGGACGAGCTGATCGACGAGCGGCGCGCCGGGGGTCCCGTGCTCGATCACCCACTCGAGCTGATCGGCGGCCTCGGACCGGCGTCCCAGCAGCGCCAGGTAATACGCCCGCCACGTGCGGTACCGGGGGTTCAGCGACCAGCCGAGCCCACCGCTGTCGAACGAATCGGCCTCCCGGAGCCAGGCCAGCGCCCGCTCCGCCTTGGCTTCATACTCGGGAGACAGCGCGAACTCCGGACGCTGTGCCGCGAAGCTGGCCGGGATGACCGCGCCGGCGTACGCGATATCAACCCGCCACCTGTTGTATCGCGCGTTCGCGCCCCACACGACGACCGCGATCAGGCACAGCACAACCGCCCCAAAGACCCCGCTGACCGGGCGGAGCCGCCCCCTCTGTTTGAGCACCAGCCCGTAGATCCGCGCGTGGGGCTGGACGAGCGTTTTCCAGGCCATCATGATCAGGAACGTCACGATCGCGGCGATCCCGCCCGCCAGCAGCATGGCGATCTGGTCGAGCATCCCGCGGAACGCGAAGAAGCAGGCGATGAACACGCCCGCCGCCGCGAGCTCTTGCGGCCACGTCATGTCGTAGCGTCGCTTGGCCTTTGCCTTGTTCGCTTTGCGGCTTTCCTTGTCGCGCGGTTTCGCGCCGATCGCCGGGGCTCCGAGCCCCACATAGAGCGCATCGTTCGGGCAGGCGCTCACGCAGTCCATGCACTTCATGCAGCCGGGATCGACGACCATGCCGAAGTCGTGCACCTCCGCCGCGACCTGCACGTTCGAGGTGCACACGCTCGTGCAGTGCCCGCAGTGCTGGCAGGCGTCCGTCACACGGATCCGGACGGGCGACGCCTGTTCGACGGGCGCGAACAGCCCGCCGTACGGGCACGCGTAGGTGCAGAAGCCCTTGGCGCCCAGGAAGTACACGGTGACGAAACCGCATACGAACAGGAACGGGATCGCGATCCACGGGTTGCCGAAGGTGGCCCAGAAATCATCGACGATCATCTCCGTCTGCCACATGTTGATCGGCTGGACGGGCTTGAGCCACGCGGGCCAGCCGATGTCGGCGGCCCGGAACGCCGGCTGCATCACGAGCCGCTTGAACGTCGGCCACACGAACATGTACAGCCCCAGCACCAACGGCACGAAGACCAGCAGCCTCGACCGGAACGGCTTGGGGCGGATGCCGATCCGGTTCATCAGCCACGCGCAGGCGTCCTGGAGCGCCACGACGTGGCAGAGCCAGCCGCAGAAAAACCGCCCGAACACCAGCGTTGAGAGCAGCGCCAACGCGAACAGCACCGCCCCGGCGTTGATCACCCCCGTCTCGAGCGTCAGCATCGCCTCCGAGGGCTCCACCGGCGAGACCGTCGATCCCATGATCAGCCACTGGATGATGTGCGCGACGATCAGGAGGTTGACGAGCAGAAGCAGCGCCGCCCGCCATCGCCCCGTTCGGGTGGCCCCCATCTTGGGAGCCCTTTTGGGCTCCACAACGGGCAGGGAGACGGTCTTGGGGGTGGTCGTGTCGTCGGGCATCGCTACCACTCTACCCCACGCGGCCCCAGGGCCAAACCACTTCCCGATCGCGTTGAACGCACCGCCCGATCCGGCCGAGAACTACGATCTCCCGAGGGAAACCGGAGCCATCACCAGCCATGCGGAACGCGACCGAAACCGACCAACCCGATCCCTCGACCACAACGCCCGAGAACCGGACCGGGGCGTGGGCCCCCGATTCGTGGCACGGCATGACCTCGCCCGCCGCAGAGCAGTACACCTACGCCGACCGCGCGGCGCTCGCGCGTGCCTGCGCGCGCCTGGCCGAGCTCCCGCCCCTGGTGACCAGCTGGGAGATCGAGGCCCTCAAGTCCCAGATCGCCCAGGCCCAGCAGGGCAAGCGGTTCATCCTCCAGGGCGGCGACTGCGCCGAGACGCTCGCCGACTGCCGCCCCGAGCCGATCGCCAACAAGCTGAAGATCCTGCTGCAGATGTCCCTGGTGCTGATCCACGGGCTCCGCCAGCCGGTCACACGGGTCGGGCGGTTCGCGGGCCAGTACGCCAAGCCGCGCTCGAGTTCCACCGAACCCGGCGAGCACAACGGCTCCACCATCGACCTCCCGTCGTACTTCGGGGATCTGATCAACCGGGCGGCGTTCACGCCCGAATCCCGCGCGCCCGACCCCGAACTCCTGGTGCAGGGCTACCAGCACGCGGCCATGACCCTCAACTTCATCCGCTCGCTCCTCGACGGCGGGTTCGCCGACCTCCAGCACCCCGAGAACTGGGACCTCTCGTTCTTCCACAACGCCGACCTCTCGCCCAAGCGCAAGGCCCAGTACGAGCGGATGTCGCGCACGCTGGCCGACGGGCTCGCCTTCATGCAGAACCTGGGCGAGCAGACCCTCGAAGACTCCCACCGCGTCGACTTCTACACCAGCCATGAGGGGCTCAACCTCTATTACGAGGAATCGCAGACCCGCACCGTGCCGCGCCGCGACGGGCACTACGACCTGACGACCCATCTGCCCTGGATCGGCGAGCGGACCCGCCAGCTGGACGGGCCGCACATCGAGTTCTTCCGCGGCGTGCGCAACCCCGTCGGCGTCAAGGTCGGGCCCAAGACCCAGCCCGACGATCTCATCCGCCTGATCGACACGCTCAACCCCGCCGACGAGCCGGGCAAGCTGATCCTGATCGCCCGCATGGGCGCCGGCAAGGTCGCCGACGCCCTGCCGCCGCTGCTCGAACGCGTCCAGCGCGAGCAGCGGACGGTGCTGTGGATGTCCGACCCGATGCACGGCAACGGCATCAAGACCGACGCCGGCATCAAGACCCGATCCTTCGACGACATCCTGATCGAGCTGGAACAGACCGTCGACGCCCACAAGCGGGCCGGCACGACGCTCGGCGGCGTGCACTTCGAGCTCACCGGCGAGGACGTGACCGAGTGCATCGGCGGGGCCGCCGGCGTGGGCGAGCACGACCTGACCCGCAACTACGCCAGCCCCTGCGACCCGAGGCTCAACTACCAGCAATCACTCGAACTCGCGTTCCTGCTGGCCGGGGCGATGGGGCGGGGCTAGGGCACGCCACCAAAACAACAAAGATTGCTTTGGCTTTGAAGCGCGGCTGGGGTATCTTCTTACCGCATACAAGCACGGGAGATTCAGGATGAACCGATCTGTTACGATCGTCTGGGCGATAGCCGGCGCGTCTCTCACCGCGAAGGCAGAGCTGGCACGCGTGTCGATCAGCGGCGTGGTGACATCGGCGATGACGTCGGCCGGCGAGTTCGCAGGCATGAGGGTCGGCGACACTTGGACGTTCGAGATGCTTGTTGAGAGAGATCCCGCGCCCTCCCATGGAAACGGTCTGGACTTCTCTTCCGAGATTCTGTCCGGGCTGGCAATCGACCAGACCAGGGGGTTCGATCTTGTTTCGGCCTCCTTCTCGACTCGGGTTGGCAGCATCTCAGTTTCTGAGTTCGATCTTGCCTCTTTCAATAGCTTGGGCACGATCTTGCCATCCGGAAGTCCAAGCCCCGAGATGCTCGCGGAGGCCGCCGCCAACAGGCGGTTCGACCTGTTCGTGACAACCTACAACCCCGCCTCGCTGCGCGACTCGGGGATCGCTGGTCTGTCCGATCTGCCATTGGTATCCCGTCTCTTCCGCCAGCAGCCCGATACGGCTGACCTCGGTTATCTCGAGTCGGTCCTGCCCCAGGATCTGTTCGGCGCCACGGCCGCCGGCGAACGCTGGGCGAGCATCAATCTCAACGGCGCGGTCATCGATTCCGTCATCACGGACTACTTCATCGCCCCGGTTGGCGGTCGATCGATTCCGACGCCGGCCGGTGTTTCGGTCATGGCCGCGATCTGCTTGGTGGGCTCGCGCCGCCGACGCTGAACCCCAAAGACACGCCAAGCGCACGGATCGCCCGGCCCGTTCCGATTTCCCTTGGGTGAAACATCCGGACCTGACACTCTTTCAAACGATCCAATCAGGAGGATACCAATGCAGATCACGCCCACCGCGATTTCTGCAGCACTGTTAATCGGAGTTCCGACCGCGTCGGCCGAACTGATCGAGATGACGATCAGCGGCTCCTCGGCCGGGCAGAGCGGCCTGCTGATACCCGGGACTGGCACGATGCAGGAGGTCCAGGCTGACTGGTCCCTGACGATCATCTACGATTCCAGCGGCTCGCTCGGGACACAGGATCTCAATGTCGTGGACGCGTGGATGACCATCGACGGAGACCGCCGCAAGTTTGACCCGAGCCTGACCTCTGATGATCCCCACGCTCCTGATGCGTACGTGGCCAGCCAATCCGTTCAGGCATCCTCGCTCGGGCCCGAGGCTACATTCGTCTCGTGGGGGCTCGTCTTCCGACTGGGCGCCGGAGACGGAACAAGCATGTTCTTCTCTAGCAGTTCCATGTATGTGACGCCAGACCCGGTGGACGCTGACGCATTCGCGAACATGCCGGTCGGCTTTGCGCTGCAGGACCTGAACTTGCCCACCATTGTTTTCGATGCCGGAGAAGGCACAGGCACGGGGGACAGCACGGTATGGACGCGCGGCGGTGAATGGGCGTTCTACGCCACAAGCTTCGGCGCCCGCGTCGTGCCCGCTCCGTTCGGCACGGCGGTCCTCGGCGTCGGGATGCTGATCACGGCCCGGCGCCGGCGCTGAGCCCCAGTCACACGCCGAGCGCACACATTCTCGACCCCGCGTCGCACACGCGCGCGGCGCGAACGCGGGGGTGTCGCGCCCGCCGATGCCGCCCAGTCGTGACACCGGCTCCCCGACCCGAGGCGGAACCGCCGGCCATCACTCCGGTTCGCGTGCCCGCTGGCCGGGGCGATGGGTTTCTGAGCTCACGGTCGAATCGAAGCTCGGTAGGTTCTTGCTTCCAACAACACGCTTCCACGACTCGAATGCTTTGGGAGCACTGGTTTGCAGGCCGCATTCTGAGCACAACGACCAGAGGCCTTCGTTTGTGATCGTCAAGGTGTGCCCGCACCGGGGGCAGGGGATCTCCCTGTTGACCATTACTTTCTTGTATTGCATCAGTCTGCACATTCTGACAAACAGATACACCCAAAGACAAGTCGATGTTACCAAAAGGGACACTGTGGCCAGTTTATAGTGAGAATCGCGATAACTTGTATAAATCGCAGCGCTACATACTGTGAAGAATGACGCAAGTGTAAAATTCAAAAAACTAAAAAACCATAATCGCGGCATCGCCGCGATGTAAGGTGATTTTTTTGGATTGGAGTCATCCAACTACAATACCCAGGATTTAGTCACAGTACCAATCGCCGAACAGTTCGCACTCTTCCCAGCAGTCAAAGAGCTGGGCCATTTTCCGGGCATACTTATCGTAAGCGTCCGCGTTGCAGTTGGCATGCGAACTGAGCCCTCCGATCACAGCACCAATGGCGCCAAAGATGATTGCACCGCCACCTGATCCCGGGACTGCGCCGATACCACCAAAGAAGCTGCCCCCAATCCCTCCAACCACTGCTCCGGCCGCTCCGCCGCCAGCGGCGCCACCTATCACGCCACCGACAACATTGCCAAAGGTGCCACAATCATCAATTTCATCTGAATACAGATTCCAGGCCTGGTTCTCCCTGTTCTCAAGCAGAGTCGAACAGAGATCTGGCTCGAGCGTGCGAGGATTCGGCTGCACATTACTGTACGCGAAACCCTCTGCATAAGCTTCTGCGTCAGCGAGGGACTTTGTGCGGCCCAGCGGCATCCAGATTTGGAACTCAGCGTAATCCCCGCCGCTTGCTGCTGGCCACTGGATTTGGATTGAACGAACGATTCCGTAAATATGCCGGGACAATCCAGAAGTAGATGATATCGTTGATGAGAACGAGCGGGTCTCTACTGTGGTTACAGCATTCCAGATCCAAGGCGAACCGTTGGTCGTTCCTGTTGCAAAGGTGTTGTCGACTTCCATTCCAAGCCAGTTCATGTCCCACGTGGATACTTGCGAAAGCTGAGCGGTATCAGGCGAGATATCGAGTGTCGGGTTGGTCGAATCCCATTCCATTCGATGAGCTGTGTGCGTTGATGATGAGATTAGGTCGTTGCTGATAAGTCCATCAACGTCTTCTATAAAATCATCGTTCCAGAAGTCATCCCATAGTGATTCTTGAAAGGTCATCACCGGAACCGGGATTACTCCGGTCGCGGTTCCTCCGCCGGTCGTGTTCTGGGCGAGCGTCAGGGAGCACGTGCTCGCAATGAAACAAGATAATGACATGAGTTTATTCACGGCAAACTCCTTATGAATGAACAAAGGTCGCCGCGAACTTAATTTGATTGTGGTGAAAGTCAACAGCGCGCCAGCGAGTTGGTGTACCTTTTGTACATCGCCTCCAGCGACGCCGGGATGACCCGCACCTGACCCACCACGCTGATGAAGTTGGTGTCGCCCCCCCACCGCGGGACCAGGTGCACGTGCAGGTGGCTGGGCACGCCCGCGCCCGCGGCACGCCCCTGGTTCACGCCGATGTTGATCCCCTGCGGCTCGAGCGTGCGCTGCATCAAGCCCGCCGCCCGATCGACCAGGCGCCACAGCGCGGCGCGTTGTGATTCGTCGTAATCGAGCAACGCCGGGCGCGGCTCGCCCAGCGCGACCAGCAGGTGCCCGTTCGAGTAGGGGTACTTGTTGAGCAGGATCATGCCGAGCCCGTCGCGCACGATGACGCGGTTCCGCTCGTCGTGCTCGGGGCTGTTCCAGTAATCGGCCAGGAAGCTCGGCGACCCGGATCCGTGCGATCGCGCCGGCTCCGCCCTGCCCGGCGGGTTCTCGGACGCGCCGAGTTCTTCGAGGTAGGGCAGTCGCCACGGGGCCCAGATCGCGTCCGGGGCGTAGGGGAGGTGCTCGTCGCCGCTGGTGGGATTGTTGCTCACGCCGGCAGTGTACCGACGCCCCGAAAGTGCCGATATCCCACCCGGAGCGAACCATGCCGCAGACCATCGCCGACATCATGACCAGGCCGCCGGTGACCATCGGGATGGACACGACGATGGGCGAGGTGCAGGCGATCTTCGAGCGGCACCGGTTCCATCACCTGGTCGTCAGGGGCGACGCCGGTCGCTGCGTCGGCGTGATCTCCGATCGTGACCTGTTCCAGACCCTCTCCCCGTTCGTGGGCAAGATGTCCGAGCGGACGGCCGACGCGAACCTTCTCAAGCGCCGCGCCCATCAGGTCATGAGCCGCTCGCTGGTGACGGTGCGCCCGAGCACGCTGCTCCGGTCCGCCGCCCGGGTGATGCTCGATCGCACCATCTCCTGCGTGCCCGTGGTCGATCGAGAGAACAACTGCATCGGCATCGTGACGATCCGTGACATCGTCCGCTGGGCGATCGAGCGGATGGAGTGCGACTCGGACTTCATCGCCCGTGACAACGACAACGACCCGAACGCCCGCTGGGCCGCCTGACCCGCCCGCCCGATCCGAGATGGATTCGTGATCGGGCCGTGACCCGGGCGAAGTGGTGCCCAACGATCCGGTGCATGGCCGGGGCATGGTGCAACCGCGCGGTTCTGTTCCGCGAGCATGCAACACCAGAACAACAAAGGCCGGCGGCTCCTCCGGGCCCGCCGAGGGAGGTCCGCACATGTTCGAAGCCGTTTCCATCGCCAGCCGGGGATCCGCTCGGGTTCTCGTGCTCGGGCAGTTCAAGGGCGAGAAGCTCGATACCAACTCCAAGAAGCTCGATGTGTCGGGTGCGGCGGCGTCGGCCGCCGAGCGCGCCGAGTCCACGGGCGACCTCGGCTCCATCGCCGAGGGCTTCCCCGCCGAAGGGCACGAGCGTGTGATCGTCGTCGGGCTCGGGGAGCGAGACGGCTTCGTCCCGTCGCGGCTCCGGACCGCCGCGGGCGCCGTCGCCAGGGCGCTGAGCAAGGCCAAGGCGGTCTCGGCCGATCTCGCGGTCCACGCGGCACTCGCCAGGCTCCCCAAATCCGCCAAGGTCGATCTCCACGCCTGCGGCTCGGCGATGGGCGAGGGGCTCGGCATCGCCTCCTGGAACTACGACACCCTCCGGGGCAGCGCGACCGCCGAGAAGGACCGCACCAAGCTCGCGCTCCATTGCGACGACGCCAAGTTCAAGGGTGGGCTGACCCGCGGGCTCGGGCTGGCAGAGGGGACCAACATCGCCCGGACGCTCTCGCAGACGCCGCCCAACATCGCGACGCCCATGTGGATCGCCGGCGAAGCCAAGAAGATGGCGCGCAAGGCCGGGCTCAAGTGCACCGTCTTCCAGGGGAAGAAGCTCGAGGACGAGCGTTTCACCGGGCTCTTGGAGGTCGGCAAGGCCAGCGAGAACAAGCCCTGCATGGTCCGCCTCGAGTACACCCCGACGCGCGGCAAGACCAAGGACCCGGTCGTGCTGGTCGGCAAGACCATAACCTACGACTCGGGCGGGCTGTCGATCAAGATCTCGGGGGGCATGCGCGGCATGAAGCGCGACAAGGACGGCGGGTGCGCCATCTTCGGCGCGATGCACAGCATCGCGACCGTCATCAAGCCCAACCGCCCCGTCGTCGCCCTGCTGATGTGCGCCGAGAACTCGATCTCGGACGAGGCCTACCGCCCCGACGACGTCATCGAGTTCCGCAACGGCGTGACGGTCGAGGTCACCAACACCGACGCGGAGGGACGCCTCGTGCTCGCCGACGGGCTGTGCTGGGCGTGCGAGAAAGAGTCGCCCGCCGCGATCGTGGACATGGCGACACTCACCGGCGGCGTGGTGGTCGCGCTCGGATCCACCTACGCCGGCATGTGGTGCGACGACGACGGGCTCCGCGCCACACTCGACGACGCCGCCCAAGCCTCCGACGAACGCGTCTGGCGCCTGCCCCACCACCCCGAGTACCGCCAGCTGATGCGCTCGCCCATCGCCGACATCCACAACTCGGCGCCCGTCCGCCAGGCCCACCCCATCCAGGGCGCCGCGTTCCTCTCCTACTTCGTCGAGGACGGCATCCCCTGGGCCCACGTGGACATCGCCGGCACGCACTCGACCGACAAAGAGTCTGGGCCCTTCATCGCCGGGCCCACCGGGTTCGGCGCCCGCCTCGTCAGCGAGATGGTCGAGCGGTTCTGATCCAGTTTGGCGCAAGAAACCGGGCATTGTGACAAGTCTGTGATAGCCAGCGCGGGCGGTCGCGGTCAGAATGCGTTCATGCTGACCGTGACCGCCGTTTCTTTGGTGCAATCCCTCGCACCGCTCACAGCCGCGTCATCGAAGGACGCCACCGCGTCGCCCTGGTGGCACAGCGCGGTGTTCTACGAGATCTTCGTCCGTTCCTTCGCCGACTCCCGCGAGGGCCCGCTGGCCAACGACGGCGTGGGCGACATCCGCGGCATGATCTCCAAGCTCGACTATCTCAACGATGGCGACCCGATCACCACCACCGACCTCGGCATCGACGCCGTGTGGCTGATGCCCATCGCCGAGTCGCCCTCCTACCACGGCTACGACGTTGTCGACTACAAGCGGATCGACCGCGAGTACGGCATCAACGCCGACTTCCGCGCGTTCACCGACGCCGCCCACGAGCGCGGTATCCGTGTGATCGTCGACCTGGTGCTCAACCACACCGCCGACGAACACCCGTGGTTCGTCGACGCCGCGTCCTCCAAAGACAGCCCCAAGCGGGAGTGGTACACCTGGTCCGACACGCACCCGGGATACCCCGGGCCCTGGGACCAGAACGTCTGGCACGATCGCGCTGTCGACCGGTCCGGACAGTTCTACTACGGCTGTTTCTACCACGGCATGCCCGATCTGAACGTCCGCAACGACGAACTCACGGCCGAGTTGTACGAGATCGCCCGATTCTGGATCGAAGACATGGGCGTGGACGGCTTCCGCCTCGACGCCATCAAGCACCTGATCGAGAACGGCGCCGATCAAGAGAACACACAAGAAACCATCGATTGGCTCGAAGACTTCAACGCGTACTGCAAATCGCTCGACCCCGATTTCTTCACCGTCGGCGAGGTCTGGTCGACCACCGATCAGGTCGCGCGGTACATCCCCGGTGCCGTCGACACCGCGTTCGAGTTCGACCTGGCGCAGGCCATCATCGACGCGCTGAACTCGGGCGACGCGACCAGGATCGCCGAGCGGATCAAGGCCGTGGATGAGGCGTACGACACGCCGGTCGCGACCTTCCTGACCAACCACGACCAGCCACGCCTGATGACCCAACTCACCGGCGACCCGGCAGAGAAGCAGGCCAAAGCCAGAGCCGCCGCGGCGATCCTGCTGACCCTGCCCGGCGTCCCGTTCGTCTACTACGGCGAAGAGATCGGGCACACCGGCGCCAAGCCCGACCCCAACATCCGCACGCCCATGCAATGGGACGCGACGGGCGAGACGTTCTCCGCCGCCGAGCCCTGGCGGGCGACGCAGCCCGATGCCGGTGATGTAAACGTCGAACTCCAGCGAGAAGATCCGGGTTCACTGCTGGCTCATTACAACCGCCTGATAGCGCTGAGGCAGACGCACCCGGTTCTCGCCCACGGAACCATCGATCCGCGACCCTCCAACAACCCGAGTGTGATCGCCTACATGCGGGAGGATGAGGAGCGCCGAGTCTTGGTCGTGGTCAACACGTCCGGAGACTGGGCCAAAGCAGTCGTCGTCATGCGGGGCGTTCTTGGGGACGAGATACTCCATCAGAATCGATCCCAAGACAACGAGATGCCCGGAGTCCGGGAGATACCCGGGGTCTGGAAAGGCGGGTGGATACTCGACAACGCTTCTTGGCACGGGATGTCTATCGGGCCGCACCAGGCTGTCGTGTTCGATGTGTCAGGCGTGACGCTGACTGATTGAACAGAGGGACCGGTTCAGTCCGCCGCGCATTCCTTGAGCGCCCCGACCGGCACGATCCGAGTCGCCGCCATGTTTGTCGAACGGAGGTTGACCCGCGGCGCGTGCCCCGCTTCGTACGCCTCGAGCCACCGGCTCGCGCACACGCACCACCGGTCGCCCGGCTTCAGGCCCGGGAACCGCCACTCGGGCCGAGGGGTGCTCAGGTCGTTGCCGCGCGACTTGGAGAACGCGAGAAACTCGGCCGTCATGACCGAGCAGACCGTGTGCGAGCCGACGTCCTCGGGCCCGGTCGAGCAGCACCCGTCGCGGTAGAACCCGGTCATCGGGTGTTTCGAGCAGGCCTCGAGCGACCCGCCGAGCACGTTGCGTTCACCGGCGGCTTTGTCGGATGCGGTTGCGATCATGCCGGATCATTGCCGCAGCACGCACCCGACGCCGGCTTCTGCGCGCCGGATCCGCAGCAGCCTCCGATGGTGAGTTCGGCATCGGATTGTCCCGATCCGCAGCAGGAAGCCGCCTGCGAGTTCTGTCCGCCCGCGCAGCACGCACCGCCCGCCCGATCCGCCCGGCTCGGCCAATACCGCGAACACAACGCCCACACCAGCCCCGCCGAGATCGCGCCCGCGCCCATCGCCTGCGCGAGCCCCCACGCCCCGCCCCCGTGCGCGTGCTCTCCGCCCGACGGAGCGACCGTCACCATGCCGGCGAAGAACGCGTCGAACAGCACACCGGCGCCCAGCGCGATCAGCGAGATCGTCACCACGTACACCGCCAGCGACCTGACGCCCAGGTCCTTGATGACCCAGCTCATCGTCGCGACATTCGTCGCCGGACCGGCCAGGAGCAGCACGATCGCAGCACCCGGAGACAGACCGGCAGCCACGAGGGCCCACGCGAACGGTGTCGACGCGGTCGCGCAGATGTACAGCGGAACGCCCACGAACAGCATCGCGACCTTGGGCCACAGCCCGGTGCCCACGTGCTCGCCGATCCAGCCCGAAGGCAACGCGGCGCTGATCAGCGCCGCCAGGATCAGCCCGATCGCCAGCCAGGGCGCCAGGTCACGCAGCATCGTGACAAACCCGTGCTCCCACGCGAGGCCGAGCCGCTCACGCAGCGAACACGATCCGTCTTGCTCTTCCTCATGGCCGACGGCTGACCCCGGATCCCCTTCCTCTTGGTCCAACGCGTTGATCGCCGACCCCGCCACAAACGCCGTGGCCACCGCGATCACCGGGCGCGCCAACGCGAACACCGGGCCGAACAGCGCCCACGTCAGCGGGATCGATTCCTCTCCGGTCTGCGGCGTCGAGATCGCGAACGCCGCCGACGCGCCCTTGCCCGCGCCCCGACGACGCAGACCGGCCGCCACCGGGATCACCGCGCACGAGCACAGCGGCATCGGGATCCCCAGCAGGCTGGCCTTGGCGATCGCGGCCGGGCCGCGCCCGCCGAGATGCCTCATGAACCACGCCCGCGGCACGAACGCGTGCACCACCCCCGCCAGCAGCAGACCCACAAGCAGCCACACCCCGGACTCGACCAGGATGTGCCACAGTTCGCCCAGAAACTCGGACACAAAGCCCATTCCGCATGATACGAGGCGTGGGCATCGGAACGCCGTTCGCTGCCCCCGACAGCCTGTCGGATTTGCACGATTGAGGCTTGGTGACCCCCCCGGACACCGGTACGATCCGCGTCTGAGCGCGTTCCCCTCGGCACCATCGAAGAAAGAGAGCCCGACATGCGATCCAATCCAGCCGCAGGACTGGTCCTGCTCCTCGCCGCGCCCGCCTCGCACGCCCAACTCATCGGCGCCTCGTTCCGAGCGCCCGATTTCCAGGGCCCCTCGGCGCTGTACGACATCGACCAAACCACCGGGCTGGCGACCAACGGACGCGACATGAACCTCGACGGGCTGGTCGGGCTGTCGTTCTTCGGCAACACGCTCTGGGGGATCACGGACGAGTTCGGTTCGGTCAACGGTTCCGGCGTGGACACGGCCCTGGTCACCGTGGATATCGCCACCGGGCAGTCCACCATCGTCGGTGAGCTCGGACCGGTCGGCGGTCTGCTCACCTCCGAGGGCGACATCGATTTCGACCCGCTCACCGGGCGGCTCTACGGCGTGACCTCCCAGCTCGGCGAGTCCGTCCTCTTCGAGATCGACACCGCGGGCGTGGGCACCACCGTCATCAGCAACGTCGACGCCGGCGATCTCAGCGGGATGGCGATCGACAACAGCGGCAACCTCTGGGCGCTCGACACCTCGTTCGTGTTCGACGCCACCCGACCCGGCGCCCGCCTGCTCCGCCTCGACACCGGCACCGGCGACGTCCTGCAAGAGATCCAGACCGACACCGTGCTCGGCACCGTCGCCGGGATGGACTTCGACCCGTTCACCAACCAGCTCTACATCGCCGACGGCGACTTCGCGGGCACCAACAACCTCTACACCGTCGACTTCATCACCGGCTCGCTCGACCTCGTCGGCCCAACCGGTCTCGACGGGGCACCCACGGGCTTCGGCGGGCTCTCGTCGCTCACGTTCGTCCCCGCGCCGGGCGCCGCCCCTCTGCTGGCAATCGCGCTCTTCGTCTCGGGGCGACGCCGCCGCTGATCCGGGCCCGTTCCGACGAATCCGGTTCGCCGAGACCGCGAATCCGCCAGAGCCCCGGGCGGTTTTTTGGCGCCCCGGGCGAGATGCCCGAGCCGGCGTGCCGACGCCTCTATCATCATGCCCCGTCGGAGGTTCCAGAATGCCGTACACGCTCAAGCCAGACCAAGGGATCACCCCAGATTCCGACAACATCAACTACCTCGACGACCACGTCGATACCGGCGACCGCTGGGTCCTCAACTTCGGGCCCCAGCACCCCGCCACCCACACCACGCTCCGCCTCGTGCTCGAGCTCGACGGCGAACGCATCGCGCGCTGCACGCCCCACATCGGCTACCTGCACTCCGGGTTCGAGAAGCTCGGCGAGGTCCTCGACTACAACCAGTACGTGACCATCGTGTCGCGCATGAACTACCTCAGCCCCATCTCCAACGACATCGCCTGGCACGGCGCGGTCGAGACCATCTTCGGCATCGACATCACGCCCAAGTGCAAGGTGCTCCGCACCATCATGGCCGAGATGGGACGCATCCAGGACCACCTGCTCTGCTGCGCCGCCGCCGCCCTCGACCTCGGCGCGCTCACCGGCTTCCTCTACGCCTTCAACCCGCGCGAGGCGATCTACGACATCGTCGACTACATCTCGGGACAACGCTTCCACCCGGACTGGACCCGCGTCGGCGGCATCATGAAGCCGATCCCCGACGAAGCCGTCTTCGTCCGCATGGTCAAAGACTTCCTCGACAACGACCTCCCCCACGCCATCAAGGACCTCGAGGGGCTCGTCAACCGCAACCGCATCTTCATGGACCGCACCCAGGGCGTCGGTGTGATGTCGCGCGAGGAAGCCCTCAACTGGTCCATGTCCGGCCCGATCGCCCGCGCCTCCGGCGTCCGACGCGACATCCGCAAGGACGAGCCCTATCTCTGCTACAAGGACAACTGGGACGGCGAGGGCGCCGAGGCCGTCAAGTTCTCCGTCCCACTCTGCGACGACGGCGACGTCTACGCCCGCTTCCTCGTCCGCCTCGAAGAGATCAAGGAAGCCCGCAAGATCATCCACCAGCTCATCGACAACATCCCCGAGGGGCCCGTCGACGCGTTCGCCGACTCCAAGATGGTCAAGCCCGACAAGGGCTCGGTCTACGGCTCGATCGAGGGCTTGATCCAGCACTTCGAGCTGATCATGACCAACCGCGGCTGGGAGCCCCCGATCGCCGAGGGCTACGCCTGCCACGAGACCGCCAACGGCGAGCTGGGCTACTACATCGTCTCCGACGGCGGCAAGACCCCCTGGCGCGTCCGCACCCGCCCCCCGGCGTTCACGAACTACTCCGCGATGGCCCGCCTGACCGAGGGCCACCTCCTCGCCGACGTCGTCGCGATCCTGGGATCCCTCAACGTCATCGCGGCGGAGTTGGATCGGTGAAGACCACCGGGCTCGCGCCCGGTGCTTGCGGTCCGAACTCCTGCCAGCCCCGGGCGCGAGCCCGGGTCTTCACGACACCCATCCCGCCATCATGTAGTACAGCGGGATGCCCAGCGTGATGTTGAACGGGAACGTCAGCCCCAGCGCCATCGGCAGGTACAGCCCCTCGTTCGCTTGGGGGATCGCCAGCTTCATCGCCGCCGGCACCGCGATGTACGACGCGCTCGTCGCCAGCACCAGGAACAGGAACCCGTCCGCACGCGACATCCCCAGCGCCGCCACGCACGCAAGCCCCACGCCCGCGTTCAACAGCGGGATCAGCACGCTCAGCAGCACGGCGAGCCGTTTCGATCCGCTGATGGATCGGAGCTGCTTGCTCGCGGTCAGCCCCGAATCCAGCAGGAACAGCACGAGAACCCCGTCGAACAGGTCCTTGCCGAACGGCTCGAGCTTCTGCCACCCGGCCTGGCCCGTCAGCGCCCCGATCGCGATCGACCCGAGCAGCAAGAACACCGGCCCGGACACCACCGCTTCGTGGAGCAGATGCTTCAGCTCGCCCCGGCGCGTCGAGAAAAGCTCCCTGGGCGACGATCCCTCGCTCAGACCCCGGAACAGCATCACCCCGGTGACGATCGCGGGCGCTTCCATCAGCGCCAGGGCCGCGACCAGATGCCCGCCGAACTCGATGCCCTGGTTCTCGAGGAACTTCTGCGCGGTGATGAACGTCACGACCGAGACCGAGCCGTAGGCCCCGGCCGTCGCGCAGGCGTCGGCGACGCCGAACCTCGCCAGGCGCAGCAACGGCACGACGTACAGCGGCACGACCGCCGACAGCGCCATCGCGATGACCAGCGGCATCATGGTGTCCAGGCTCACGCCCGCCGACCGGAGCGCCACCCCGCCCTTGAACCCGATCGCCCAGAGCAAGTACAACGCGAACAGGCGCGACAGCTCCTTGGGGATCTCGAGGTCCGAACGCACCAGCGTCGCCAGCATCCCCAAAAAGAAGAACAGGATCGGCGGGCTGAGCAGGTTCTGGACAAGGATCGAGAAATCCATCGGCGTGCACGCTCCAGATCCGGTCCGTCGCGCACCCCGAACCGGGCGGGCGCACCGCGCCCGACGCAAGACCAGCCGCAGGATACACCCGACACCGCCCCGCGGTTTCCGCTTGGCCCGCCACGCCCGGGCGGATACGCTCGGGTTATGCCGGCCATCCGAATCGCGCTCGTGCTCGCGTTGCTGCTCGCCTCGCTCCAGTCCGGCGCCTGCGCCACCAGACTCGAGCCGCTGGACACCGACCTGATCGGATCTGACCCCGCCCTCCAAACCGCGGCACGCTCCGTGCTCGTGATGGTCACCATGCCGACCTCGAAAGACCAACGCGGGCGACGCAGGATGAGCATCAAGCTCTCGTCGGGCATCATCATCGGAGACGACCGCGTTCTCACCGCCGCCCACAGCGTCGTCGGCCGACGCATGGACCGCCCCGAGCACACCCGCTGGACACCCCGCATCTTCGCCGGCTGGCGCACCCATCCCGCCCGAGTGCTCGACCGCGGCGACCCCGAGTCCATCGCGGGCGAATGGGCGATCGTCGAACTCCAAGGGCTCCGCGAGGGAGACGCGTTCACCGACGACGGGCCGCCCGTCGCGGGCCTGACCGATCCGATCCTCGGCGAGCGCGCCGTGCTGATCGGATACCCAACCAACTATCTCGACGACGGGTGGTACCGCGGCGTGCCGAGCCTCTGGCGCCCCACGCCCGACCGCTCGGGCTGGCGACCGCCCCCGCCCGTCGTGTTCGAGGGACGGGTCACAGGCGTCGGGACACCCGACGGGCACCGGGTCGCCATCGGGACCAAGGGCGACGAGCTCGGCGGTCTCTCCGGAGGGGGCGCGTTCGTCCGGCGCGACGGGGTCTGGAAACTCATCGGCCCGATCGCCCACGACGAGCAATGGGGCTGGAAACGCGAGATCGGTGTCACCGTGCTGCCCCGCGCCGTCCGCGCGCTCATACCCTCTGAACGCCGCGAATGAGACGAGCGTCACACCCCACCCGCGAACGCGACACACCCAACCGAGACCGCCCATGCCCCGATCTGTCGCCGCCGCTTCCGCTCTGCTCGCCGCGGGATTGCTCACCGCCTGCTCCGTCCGCCCCCAGTACATGGTGAGGGTCGAGAACAACTCGTCGGTCACGGTGATCGCCCAGATCAGCCGCGATGTCAGCTTCGAGGACGACGAGGTGCTCGCCCAGCAGCGTGTCCGCCCCAACGCGGACGTGACCCTGGGCCCGGTCGCGTCCGACCCGCTCCAGCGGGTCGAGCTGCTGGTCTCCCGCCCGGGCGACCTCCACACGCTGCCCGAGAAGTTCGGGCTGTCGCGGGGCTCGTGGGTCGCCCGCGTCACCGACGCCCCGGTCTCGACCTGGACCCCGTTCCGCGTCCAGCTCTCGAAGACCGGAGAGGCGATCCCCGCCCCCGACTCCGACAACCAAACGGACCCCGGGCCCGGCGCGGACTGAATCGTCGGCCGCCCCTAGGATCCACCGATGGCATGGATCACGAAAAACTCGGCAGGCACGAAGATCGAGACCCGCGACGAGCCCTATCTCACGCCCGAGATGCGTGACGAGCTCGTCAATCTCTACCTGCCCCGCTACGAAGTCCGCATGGGGGCCCTCTTCCCCGCGCTCCACATGATCCAGCACCACTACGGCTGGGTCCCCCACCAGGCGATGCTCGAGATCGCCGAAGTCCTCGGGATCACCCCCGCCGACGTCTTCGACACCGCGACCTTCTACGAAGAGTACTGGACCAAGCCGAAGGGCGAATGGCAGATCTCGGTCTGCCGGTCCATCGCGTGCGAGTTCTGCGACGCGACCGCCTGCACCGAGGCGATCAAGACCAAGCTGAACATCGACGTCGGCGAGACCACGCCCGACAACAAGTTCACACTGGTCGAACTGGAGTGCATCGGCTCGTGCGGCACCGCGCCCGCCGCCATCTTCAACGACGACCTCCACGAGAACCTCACCCCCCAACGCTGTGTCGAACTCGTCGAGCAGATCCAGAACGGCACGTACCAGCCCGGCGGCACCGGCGCCGTCAAAGACGCCTGATCACCCAAGACCCGCGCCCGGACACAATGCCGCGCACGCGTCGTGCCTCGGGCACGACACCAGGTGATCGTTGACCAGCCCGCACGCCTGCATGAACGCGTACACCGTCGTCGGGCCCACGAACCGGAACCCCTGCCTCTTCAGCGTCTTGCTCAACGCCTTGGAGATGCCGGTCTGCGCGGGCAGATCGGACACCGACCGGAACCGGTTCTGGATCGGCTCGCCCCCCACCGCGTCCCACACGATCGCGTCGAGCGATCCGCCCGATTCATGCATCGCGCACAACGCCCTGGCGTTGTCGATCGTGGACTCGATCTTCAGGCGGTTCCGGACGATCGAGGGGTCACGCATCAGACGCTCGACGTCCGCGGGCCCGAACCGCGCGACCCGCTCCCAATCGAAGCCCTCGAACACCCGCCGATACCCCCCGCGCTTGTTCAGGATCGTCGACCAGCTCAGCCCGGCCTGGGCGCCCTCGAGCGTGATCATCTCGAACAGGTGCCGCTCGTCGTGCGAGGGCACGCCCCACTCCTCGTCGTGGTACGCCGCCTCCGATCCGCTCCTGGCCCAAACGCACCGACCGGCGCCATCGTCTGCGTCTTTGACCATCCCGCCAGCCTACCGCCTCGGGCCCCGGGCCCGGGCGCCCGAGCGGTGATTCTCAAGCGTCGGTCCGCCGGAGGTCGATCCCTCCCCCATGAACCACGCCCCGCGCATCGCCGTCCTGCTCGCCTTCGCCGCGTCGCTGGTCGGATGCTCCACCGCCGAGACCCGCGCCCCGATCGAGGCGACCGACATCACCAACGCCAGCACCCACACCGTCCGCGTCAGCCTGCACGCGGGCGACCGCGTCCGCCTCGAAGGCCGACCCATCCAGCCGCTCACCGACGGCCGCCCCCTCGAACTGGCCCGCGGCGAGACCGAGTCGGTCCGCATCCGACGCCCCCGGGGCACCCTCCTGGTCAACAAGCGACGCGACGACGAACTCGTCTACTGGCTGCGTGCCGAGATCATCACCCCCAGCTGGGACGATGACGCGGTCTTCTGGTTCGAGTTGCTCGGGCCGCCCGCGCCGGAGATCACCATCGCAAACACCAGCGTCACGGGCGGCACCGCCGGGCTTGTGGCCACGTCGCCCAGCGTGCCGGTCAAACCGCTCGCGTCCGAGTTGTACCCCTTCCGTGACCGGAACTTCGCGTTCGAGATGCGCGAAGACGACTAGGCGGGCGCCGGCGCATCGGGCAAGCGCCCGGACCCGATCGGCACGATCAGCCTCCCCGGTTCGCCCATCGCGCCCGCGAGCACCGCGTTGACCAACTCCTCGGGCTCGTGCGTTCCCAGCGTCCGCTTCGTGCCGTCGATCATGCCCACGACCACCGCGTCCTCCCCCGCGACGTTCTGGACCCAGCCGAAACGCTTCGTGCGCCGGATCCCCCAACCGCCGAGGTCGCGCACCGGGTCCACCCGAACCGCACGTACCGACTCGACCCGCTCGAGGGGGATCCGCCACTTCGGGAATCCGACAAAGCCGGCCCGCAGCATGGTCGGGGTCACCTCGGTCCGCAGGCGCAGCGTCACGATCAGCAACGGCAGCGTCAGCCCCACTCCCAGCCACACGCACAGCAGGATCAACTGGTCCCTGGGCGGTGCCTGCGAACCGATCGCCAGCAACACAATCCCCGAGAACAGCGACTCCGCCGGCGCGAGCACCAGCAGGAGTTGATTCCGCCAGAACCCCTGCACCTCGCGGAACAGCACGAACCCCTCGTCGGGCGGCGGCGACACGCCGTCCGTCCCGTCAACCCGGCCGCCGACCCGATCGTCGGCCCGATCGGCGTCCAAACCGTCTCTCGAACTCGGGCCCGCGGGCGATCGGCTCATGCCCGGATTGTTCGGGGGCACGAACCGGGCGTTTCGCACCCCGCACTACAATCCGCCGTGCCCGATCAGCCACCCAAAGCCCCCGTGACGCCCCAGGGCAACCACACCCCCCCGCCCGACC
>DIYM01000042.1:11996-12635 GCA_002429045.1 Phycisphaerales bacterium UBA6054 | reverse complement strand
CGGCGCCACCGCCGGACGCGCCGCCGCCGGCAACCGAGGCCCCGGCGGCCCGTTCGGGCGCGCGGGCGACCCCGGATTCGGCGGATGCGACGGCTCCAACGGATCCACGGGAAGCGCGGGCAGCACCTCCTCCAGCGGCACAGCGGGCGATCCCGGGCTCATCGGCGGGCTCTTCGCCAGCAGCCCGACCAACGCCATCCAGATCCAGGCCGTGAACAACGTCTTCTCGGGCCCCGAGACCAACACCAGCGTCGCGCTGTTCGCCACGGGCTCGGCGATCATCGCCACCGACTCCAACCTCTTCGACGGCTGGGCATCGCTCAACGGCGGCACCGGCACCGGATCCCTGGGCTTCGCGTTCGTCGTGGACGACCCGATGTTCGTCGACGCGAGCAACAACGACTTCCGCGTCATGCCCGGCTCCCCGGCGATCGACGCGGGCGACTCCAACCAACTCGCGCCCTTCGCGATCTCCGAAGACATCGCCGGCATGGCACGGATCTTCGACGACCCCGACACCGCCAACACCGGCGTGGGCTTCGAGCCGGTCGATATCGGCGCTCACGAGTTCGGGCCCGATATGCCCGGGTGCTCCGCCGCCGACATCGCCGAGCCATTCGGCACACTCAACTTCTTCGA
>DIYM01000042.1:0-11929 GCA_002429045.1 Phycisphaerales bacterium UBA6054 | reverse complement strand
TTCGGCACACTCAACTTCTTCGACATCTCCGCCTTCATCGGGCTCTACAACAGCGGTGACCCGGGCGCCGACCTCGCCGGGCCCACCGGCGTCCTGAACTTCTTCGACATCTCCGCCTACATCGGGCTCTACAACGCCGGCTGCCCGTAACGCGCTCCATGCACAACGCCAACGCGGGCGTCCCAACGGACGCCCGCGTTCTTGCATGCCCGGATCCCGACGGCGTCATTCGCCCAGTGTCACCGTCGTCTCGATGTCCCTGGCCTTCTCGGCTTCGAACGACACGGTGATCTCGTCCCCCGCTTCGGCTTCGAGCAGGAACCGATGCACGATCGCGCCCTGACCGGGCACGCCGCGGTTGAGGAGCACACGCCCGGGCTCGTGGCGGACCTCGTCGAAATCGGTGCCCCACCAGCCGTCCATCGCGCCCGAGGACACCACCTCCGCGCCGGACACCGAGAGCACATCCGACCGCCCGATGCCCTTCTGGGCGGCCCGGGCGGTCCGCGTGGGGATCAGCTTCTCGTTGCGGATCTCGACCTTGACGGACCAGAGCCGATCACCGATCCGCTCGGTCTCGATCCGGTCGAACGCGACCTTGGGCATGTTCCCGCCGTGGAACATCGTGAACGCGAAGTTGCGGTGGCACTCCTCCTCGAGCATGAACGTCGGGGTCGAACGGCTCGACCACTTGTTCAGCCCGCCGACCAGCACCGTCCCGTGCTGGGGGTGCTCGACCTCGGTAAAGTCCTTGAAGGTCGTGCCGAACTGGAGCCGGTCGCGGAAGCGCATCATCTGCTCGCCGCTCGGGCGGTTGACGTCGCGCTGGAAGTACTTGCCGACCGTCCAGAGCTCGTTGGTGAACGAGATGATGCCCAGGCTCTCGGCCGCCCACGTGGCCTCGCCGCCGTGCACATCGTACAGATCCTCGTAGATGACCAGGTACCTGTAGTACGGCATCATCTCCTCGCCCGCATCGCCGAACGCGTCGTACACCCGCAGGTCCGCCCGGGGATAGTCCGCGGTCCGGTGCCGGGCGCCGGGCCCGCGGAGCACCATGCCCCCGGTGTTGTGATAGCTCTGGAACGCGGCGATGTTGGGGCGCTCGTAGCAGAAACGCCCGACGCTCTCCGTCTCGGGCGCCGAGAACGGGAACGCGCCGGCGCCGAACTGGACGTAGTTCGGCTGCCAGTCGCTCGGCCAGTTGCGGTTCATGTCGTGACCGTCGGTGGTGTCCTCGTTCACACGCCCGTCGCCGTCGTTGTCGATGCCTTCCGAACCGAGGTAGGTCCACCCTCCGAACTCGCCGGCCGGCACCCGCTCGAACACCCGCGGGTCGTAGCGATCGCGAGCCCAACGCCCGCGCGGGTCTTGCTTCCACATCTGGGTGATCGACCCGTCCCCGTCCAGATCGTCGGGCGGGTCCTCGTCGACCAGCCCGTCGCGGTCGTTGTCCATCGGAAGCTGGTTCGCCCGCCGGCTGTGCGGCGTGCTCGGCTGCTCGAACCACACCACCCGCGAGTCCGGGTTCACCATCGGCATGATGTAAAACGCGTAGTCGTCCAGCAGCTCGGTGATCGCGTCGTTGTGGCCGTAGTTCGTCGCCAGGTACCACACCGAGTACAGGCACACCTCGGCCGCCTGGATCTCGTTGGCGTGGATCGTCCCGTCGATCCACATCGCGGGCTTGGCACGGTCGTCGCTCCCCGGCGCGGTGACCGTCGCCACGAGCATGTCACGACCGCCCAGCGACTCACCGATCGACGACACCCTCACGATGTCCGGGTACGCCCGGGCCAACGCTCGCATGTGCTCATCGATCTGGTCGGCGGTGTAGTACCGGTTCCACGCGATCTCGTGCCTGGGCTCGACGTGGGGCTGCGCGAGCACCGCGCCCCATGACCCCGCCAACACCGCCCCGACCGTAACGCTCTCCAGCAGCCTGTTCATCGCGCACCTCCGTTGCCCTCTGCGAGACGGACATCGAACACCCGGTCGCCGAACCGCGGGGACCGCACCTCCACCCGCACCGCGTCCCCTTCGTCGGCCGCGACCAGCCACTCACCCCGGGCGACGCCGCCGGATCCCTCGACGCTCGCGACGCGGACCACCCGCGCCCCCGACACGATCGAGCCGTGATCCAGCGTCAGACCCGGGTCCAGGACCATCACCAGCCCCGGCAGGCGTCTCGCCTTGACCCCGATCGCGGGCACCGTGGCCAGACGCCCGCTGTTGCGCGCCTCGACCGACACACGCCACAGCCCGTCGCCCACCCGCTCGACCCGCGGCTCGCCGACACTCAGATCCGGCAGCATGCCCATCAACCCCCCCACGAACCCGACATGCCCCTGCACGACCTCATCCCGCGCAGACTCGGGCGGGTTCACACGCGCCCCGGGCACAAACCCGCCGATCTCGACCGTCCCCAGTTGAGGATGCTCGAACCCGGCCCAATCGACAAAGCCCTCCACCCCGCTGCGGTCCATCCAGGCGAGCCACTTGGCGTCGGGCGAGTCGCCGCTCTTCTTCTTCCCCCCCGGCTTCGCACCCGGCAGGCTCTCGTCCCCGGCCGCCTGGCGATCCGCGTCGGTCACCTCGGGGGGCAGCGGGTCGTCCCTGCCTTGCCCGAGCGCCATCAGACGCTGCTGTACGTCCATCGGCAACTCGCGGATGGTCTGCATGATCTCCGCCAGGGCTTCTGGGCCCTCCCGCTCCATCGCGGCCATCTCGGCCGCCCGATCGTCCTCGGACATGTAGATGAACGCGACCAAGCGGTCCGGGACGCCCCGCTCGGTGAGCGACGCCTTGTCCCGTTCGATCGCGATCGCCAACGCCCCGCCCTCCACATCGACCGGACCCACGCCGATCGCTTCGCCCCCGTTCCCCAGCCCGGCGTCGCGCGACCCGGCCAACTCGGGGCGCACCCACACCGGAGAACCGAACGCGTACACCCCCAGGTCCGCGTACGCCCACTGAAGCAAAGACCCCGACCGATCCGTGTCGCCCTCGGCCCCGGTGATCCCAGTGGTCTCCTTGAACAACTCGCTCACCGCTCGGTACGCGTGCTCGTCCCCCTTCTCGATCCCGGTCGGCACCTCGCCGATCGGGCCGAACTTGCCCGACGCCGGCGGCTCGCTCAGCGTGTCGTGCACGCCGAGCACCACCACGCCCACGATGTTCGTCCGGGACTGGACCCACCGGGTGATCGCCCGTGCTCCGGGACGCTCGAGGGGGTACAGACCCGCCCCGTCGGTGTGCTCGGGCCAGAACGTCGGCCAGTGCCTGTCGAAGTCCACGCCGCCCCCGGACGCCCCGCCCCAGCCGTCCTCGTTGAACCGCCCGTCCCCGTCGTTGTCGATCCCCTCGCTGATCAACGCGTGCGTGGCACGCTCGCCCTTCTTCGGATCCGGCTCCCGCATGACCCGCGGGTCGTCGGCGTCGATCACATGCGTCGCCTCGATCCCGAACCGCGCACCGAGATCCGTCCCGTCCAAGGGCACGCGCATCAGGGTGATCGACCCGTCGCCGTCCAGATCGTCCGCGCCGTCCTCGTTCGTGCGTCCGTCGCCGTCGAAGTCCGTCGTCTCCGGCGCCCGACCCCACCCGGCACGCGGCAACGCCCGGTCCTCCCAACGCCCCGCGCCGTCAGGGTTCGCCGACGGGATCACGTACAGCGTGTGCGTCCGGAACAACCCGGCATGCTCGACCGCCAGACGACCCACGAGCGACTGCGCGACCTCCCGCCCGATCGCGTGGTGCCCCTGCAAACCCGCCACGACCAGCAACGCCGGGCGATCGTCCCGCGTGCGCCCGAACGCGTCCGCACCGGGCTCGCCCACGGCCACCGCCTCGATCGCTCGTCCCTCGAAGGTCGTCCCGATCCGCAGCGTCTCGACCCCGGGGACCGCCCCGGCGACCGAAGCCGACCAGCCGCACACCACACCGAACCCCGCCAACAGCGGCACCCGCGACGCCAACACTTCAGTGCTCATAGAACCCCGCTCATACTGAACAGCAAAGACGGCATCCCCGCAGCAAGATCCTGCCCGGGGCCGATCCCTCGACAGCCCGAGATTACCGGATCTCGCACGCCGGGGATGCCGACGAACACCACATCTTACATCAATCGGTCAGATCCACCAACACAAACCCCGTCGCCTCAGGGCTGGGGCTGTTCCTTCAGCTTGTCGGCGAACTCCTCGCGAACCTTCTCCACCTTCGGCATCGCCACCGCACGCACATACCCGTTCATGGGGTTGTTGCACACATAGTCCTGGTGGTACGCCTCGGCCAAGTGAAAGCCGCCCGGCCCGTTCAGCGGCTCCAGCGTCGTCACGATCCGACGCCCCTCGAACACGTCCAGTTCGGTCAACTCCGCGATGAACGCCTCCACCACCGCCTTCTCCGCCCGATCCGAGTAAAACACCGCGCTGCGGTACTGCGGGCCCACATCCGCACCCTGCCGGTTGAGCGTCGTCGGATCGTGCGTGGCAAAGTGTACCCTGAGCAGCTCCGGCAGCGTGATCACGCCGGGTCGGTAGGTGATCCGCACGGCCTCGGCGTGCCCGGTCATCCCGGTGATGACCTTCTGATAATCCGCGTCGGAAGGCTCCCCGCCCGCGTACCCGGATACCACCTCGACGACACCCGCGAGTTCCTCGAACACCGCCTCGACACACCAGAAGCACCCGCCCGCGAGCACGACCTGCCTCACCTCGCCGAGCGACGCCAGGTCTGACTTCTCAGTGAACACCAGCGACTCGCTGTTCAGGCAGTGACGCCGCCCGGTCGGGGCCGGACCGTCCTCGAACACGTGCCCGAGGTGCCCGTCGCACCGCGCACACTCGATCTCCGTGCGGACCATCCCGAACGAGATATCCGCTTTCTCGGTCACGTTGCCCTCGGCGATCGGCCGGAAGAAGCTGGGCCAGCCCGTGCCGCTCGTGAACTTCGCCTCCGAACTGAACAGCGGCAGCCCGCAGCCGGCGCACGAGTAGACGCCCGCTTTCTTATTGTCGAGCAGCGTGCCGCAGAACGCCGCCTCGGTCCCGTCCGTCCGCAGAATGCGGAACTGCTCGTCGGTCAATCGTTCACGCCACTCGTCTTCGGTCAGTTCCAGACGCGGCATGTCCACCGGCCCGACCAACTCGCCGTCGGTGTTGAACACCGAAACACGCGCCGTCCCGTCGCTTGCTGTGCTGTCCACAGAATCCTCCGAACCAACACCCGAACCCGGGGCCATCATCGCCAACGCGATCGGAACCACCACGACGAATGGCAGCACCAGACCGCCGATCAAGACACGAGGAATGACGCTCATAGTCATGGTCTCCACACCGCCGGCAGCCCCGACCTGCCATCCCGTCAGGCTGCACCGACATTCTTCCGGTCCAAACGGCCCGACGACCAACCGCGTTCGACCGTGATTCTATTCCACCAAACGCCCATCCCCGATGCACCCCAAACCGTTCATCCCGAGCCGTCGCCCCCCTGGCAGAAACCCCCGCGTCCTAAACTCTGCCATGACCCGCCGAGCAGCCGTGATCGCCGCCCTCCGCACCCCTATCGGGCGGTATGGGGGCACGCTCTCCTCCGTCCGCCCGGATGACCTCGCCGCCCACACCATCCGGGGCCTCATCGAGCGGACCGGGATCGACCCGGCGTTGATAGAAGACGTGTATCTCGGCGCCGCCAACCAATCGGGCGAGGACAACCGGAACGTCGCCCGCATGGCCGCGCTTCTCGCCGGGCTGCCCGAGACCGTGCCCGGGGCCACCGTCAACCGCCTGTGCGCCTCCGGGCTTGAGGCGGTCAACATCGCCGCCCGGATGATCGAGGCCAACGCCGGCGACGTCTTCATCGCGGGCGGCGTCGAGTCCATGAGCCGCGCACCCTACGTGCTCAGCAAGGCCGATGCCGCCTTCGGACGCGGGCAAGAGATGTTCGATACGTCCATCGGATGGCGTTTCGTGAACCCGAGGCTCGCGGCGATGCACCACCCGTACCCGATGGGCGAGACCGCCGAGAACGTCGCCCGTCAGCACAACATCGACCGCGAGGCTCAAGACCGGTTCGCGCTGCAGAGCCAACAGCGCTGGTCCGCCGCCCACGAAGCCGGCCGATTCGAGGACGAACTGCTCCCGGTCAGCATCCCTCAGCGCAAGCGCGATCCGATCGAGTTCGATACCGACGAGCACCCCCGCCCGGGGACCACGCTCGAAGCGCTCGCCGGACTCCGCCCCGCGTTTTCCAAAGACCCCGACGCCACCGTGACCGCCGGCAACGCATCAGGCGTGAACGACGGAGCAGCCGCCCTGCTCCTCATGGACGCCGACCGAGCCAGGTCGCTCGGCCTCGAGCCCATCGCCTTCGTCGGGCCCAGCGCGGCCGCGGGCGTCGACCCCGCGGTGATGGGTCTCGGCCCGATCCCCGCGATCCGCAAAGCGCTTGGGCGAGCCGGTCTCAGTGTTTCGGATGTTGGCCGTTACGAGATCAACGAAGCGTTCGCGGCGCAGGCCGTCGCCTGCCAGCGCGAGCTCGCGATCGATGAACCCACGCTGAACGTCAACGGCGGCGCCATCGCCATCGGACACCCGCTGGGCTGCAGCGGCGCCCGACTGGCGACAACCCTGATCCACGAGATGCGTCGTTCGCAGACCGATCTCGGAATCGCATCGCTCTGCGTCGGCGTCGGGCAGGGCCTCGCCACCGTGTTCGAACGCGCCTGAAGCCCGCCCACGATTCAATCCATCGACGAGATCTTCGCGAGACCGGACTCCATCGCCCCAACGAGATGGTCGATCTCGGCCTCACCCATCGGCGTGGAGAGCGCCGCCGTGCACGTATTGATCATCACGCAGCCGTGTTCGAACAGATGATCAAGCAGCACCTTCAGGCGCGCGTTCTCCGCCGCGGAGGTATGCGCCTCGCGGTAGTTCCGCGGCGCCCGGTCCTTCATGTGCACCCGGAACATCGATCCGGTCCCGGTCACACACGCCCGCGCGCCGGTCCGACTGATCGCTCCCTCGATACCCTCGATGCCGCGTCGCGCGAGAGCGTTGAGCCGCTCGACGGCCGCCGAGTCGAACTTCCTCATGGCGACCAGACCCGCGACCGTGCTGATCGGGTTGGCAGAGAACGTGCCGGAGTGCGGGAAGATGAACCGGTCGCCACGCGGGTTCATGGTGTCCATCACCTCGCCCCGGCCCGCGACAGCGCCGATCGGGAACCCCCCGCCGATGAGCTTGCCCATCGCGGTCAGATCGGCCCGCACGCCGTACCTGCTCTGCAAGCCGCCGACCTCGGATCGGAACGTGATCACTTCGTCGAACACCAGCAACGATCCGTGGCGCCGCGCCCAATCGGCGATCGCCCGCACAAAGGACGGCTCGACCGGGTTCAGCCCGACCCGGTGCGGCATCAGATCCATCAGCACACACGCCAGCGCCCCGGCGTGCTCGTCGAGCAGCGCGATCGCTCGCCCGATGTCGTTGAAGGGCAGGATCACCACGTCGCCGAGCGCCGACGCGGGTGTCCCGTGCACCAGCGGCACCGACTCGGGGCGGTCGACGTCACCCCAGGTCTCCGGCGTCGGGGCCTGACTCACCTCCGCGTAGTCGTATCCCCCGTGATACGCCCCTTCGATCTTCGCGATCTTCGCGCGACCGGTGTGCGCCCGCGCCGCCTTCAGGCACACCATCAGCGCTTCGGTGCCCGAGTTCACGAACCGCATCTTCTCGAACCCGGGGCTTCGTCCGCACAAGTGCTCGGCGTACTCGACCTCCGCCTCGGTCGCCATCATGAACGCGCTCCCGCGCGTCATCTGGTCGGTCACCGCGGCCACGATGTCGGGATCCGAATGCCCATGGATCAGCGAACACATGTTGTTCGAAAAGTCGATCCGGCTCACGCCATCCAGATCGATGATCCGGCAGCCCTCGCCCCGATCCGCGTACGCCGGGTGCGGCGAACGAAGCACCGTGTTCCGGCTCACACCGCCCGGGAGCACCCGCAACGCACGCTCGAACAGCTCCGCGCTCCGCGACGCCAGCCCAACATCCACGTCAGCATCCATGATCCACGCAACCCGTCAGGAAGACACCGCGATCGCATCGCCCGGCAACAACGCCGCGCCCGTCCGCTCACGCACATATTCGAACGACACACCCGGCGCCAGCTCGGAGACCCGGAACCCGCCCGCCGCCACATCGATGACCGCAAGATCGGTGTACACGCGGTCGACCACGCCCGCGCCCGTCAGCGGGTACGCGCAGGATCCGACCAGCTTGGGTTCGCCCCGCTTCGTGCAGTGCTGGGTGATCACGTAGATCGCCTTCACGCCCGCGACCAGATCCATCGCCCCGCCCACCGCCGGGATCGCGCCCTCCTCACCGGTGGACCAGTTCGCCAGATCGCCGTTCTGCGCGACCTGGAGCGCGCCGAGCACGCACAGGTCCAGGTGCCCGCCGCGGATCATCGCGAAGCTGTCGGACTGATGGAAGAAGGAAGCGCCCGCGTTCGCGGTGACCTGCCGCTTGCCCGCGTTGATCAGCTCCGGATCGCCGGCTCCCTCCGCCGGCGAAGGCCCCATGCCCAACAACCCGTTCTCGGTGTGGTAGATCAGCTCACGCCCATCTGGAACGAACCGGGCAACCAGCTCGGGGATCCCGATCCCCAGATTCACATAGGAACCGTCGGGGATGTCCTGCGCCACACGCCTGGCCATCTCCTCACGGCTCCAGCCGATCCGATCCGCATCCGCACTCATGGGTAGCTCACCCCCGCCGCGATCAGCTCCGACTCGTGCGCCGGCTCGGCGACGTGCACCACGCGATCAACGAAGATCCCCGGCGTGACCACCACTTCCGGATCGATCTCGCCCGCCTCAACAACGCGCTGCGCCTGCACCACCGTCACCCGACCCGCCATCGCCATGATCGGCGAAAAGTTCCGTGCCGTCTTGTTGAACACCACGTTCCCGTGCGTGTCCGCAAGACGCCCCTTGATCAGCGTCAGATCGGCACGCAGCCCGTACTCGAGCACGTACCGCTTGCCATCGATCTCGCGCTCTTCCTTGCCCTCGCCCAAGGGGGTGCCCACCCCGGTCGCCGTGAAGAACGCCGGCACGCCCGCGCCGCCCGCGCGGATCCGCTCCGCCAGCGTACCCTGCGGCACCAACTCCAGCTCGCACTTCCCCGCGCGGTACAGATCCGGGAAGACCGTCGAGTTCGCCGTCCTCGGGAACGAGCACACCACCCTCGACACCCGCCCGGCCTTGAGCAGAGCAGCCAGACCGACCTCGCCGCTCCCGCAGTTGTTGCTCACCACCGTCAGGTCGGAAGCCCCCTGGTCGATCAGCGCGTGGATCAACTCGATCGGGCTCCCGGCCTCGCCGAAACCCCCGACCATCACCGTCGATCCGTCACGCACGTCGCTGAGCGCCTCCGCCAGACCGGCGGCCCGCTTATCGATCATCGGCACATCCCGCCGGTCTGGGGCATCGAGATCGCCCCGGGCACCTGCCCCGGGGCCGTCACCCGCTTGTAATCGAACAGCCCCGCCTCGTCGAACAGCACGCGATCCTCGTAATCATCGAACCACAACGCATCGGGGTTCCGCCCGACGATGCACACCTTGCCGACCTCGGGCGCGCTGCCGGCGTTCCGCAGCAGCTTGAAGATCACCACGCCGTTCTCCGAGCCCTTCAGCCCCGGGATCGGCTCGTTGGTCACCGCCGCCACCTCGGTCTTGCCCTTGTAGTGCGTGATGGACAGCCGCGCGTGCTTCTCGATGCCCGACAGGCCCTTCTGCGAGTCGTTGAGGATCTGCCACGCGTTCTCGATCGGGATGTTGAACGCCTTGTACGCGACGATGTCGCGGCCGCAGAAGAAGTAGTGGTTCTCGCCCCCGGCGCGCTTGAACTCGCGCTGCAGGATCCGCAGGGCGTCCGGGTCGTCGTTGATCCCCTTGATGATCGGCGCCTGGTTCTCGACCGTCAGCCAACCGCGCGACGTCAGCCCCCGCATGGCCTCGCCGGTCGCTGGGACCCACTGCTTGAACCCGCGATCGTCGTGCACGTAGTTCCCGTCCTCGTCCTTGGCAAGGATCTCGTCCGGGTGCTCGAAGTGCAGCATGAAGTGCATGCCGACCTGCGGGTAGGTCTCGTGGAACCGGTCGAGCATCTCCAAGAACGTGCGATCGAACCGCTGGGGGAAGAACGCCATCTCTTTCGTGCCCACGCGGATCGACTCCACGCCCGCCTCGGCCAGCGCCGCGAACCACGCCGCGAGCTTCCCGTTGTTCAAAACCATCGGGTCGCCGCCCGACAGCAGGATCTCCCGCAGCTTCTCGCGGCCCGTCTCCGGATGACGCCCGCCGTTGGCCGCCACGATCTCGTTGTGCGCCTTGATGTACGGGATGATCTCCGGGATCTTCGCCAGCCCCTTCTTTTTGACCGTCCCGTCCTGACGCTCGATCTCTTTCCGCGCGATCAACTCCTCGCGGTAACAGAAGCGACAGTGCGCCGAACACGTCGAGACCACGTACATCAAACCCATCTCGTACTTGTGCAAAAGCCCCTCGACCGGGCTGTAGTCCATCTGGTTGCCCGGGTCCTCGGATCCCTGCAGGTTGTCCGTCTCGTCCGGGCTCGCCTTGACGATCCGCTGGATCGACGGGCTCGTCTTCGCCAACTCGTAGTAGTGACGCGTGATCTTCACCGGCATGCGCGACTCGACATCCCGATCGGTGCCCTTGAGCACCCGCAGCTTGGTCACCTCGTTCTCGGTGTAAAAGGACATCATGTCCTCGGGCGCCTTCTCGTTGAAGAACGGCGCCAGCCCGTTGATGATCTCCCGCTGGTACTTCTCCTCCTCGACCGTGCCGAGGAACGCCTCCTCGCGGGCCGTCGGGGCATACTCGTGCTTCTTCTGAGGCTGGATCATCGATCGCTCCAAGCAGGAAAGGGAAACGGGCACAACCGCCAAAGCGCTGGCTTCGGACTGAAACAGATTGTACAGTATCGACGCACCGATGCAACAAAACGACCAATCCGGCCCGAACGAACCCCCCAGCCCCGCCGGATCGCCCCCCCGGAGACGCCCCGTGTCAGTCCAGGACCGCATCGCCAGCGTCGGAGACCGCCTGACGCCGACCGAGCGACGCATCGCCCAGGCCGTGTCACGCGACCCGACCATCCTCGCGTTCGGGACCGTGTCGGACCTCGCCGACCTGGCGGCAACAAGCCGGCCCTCGGTCGTCCGCTTCGCGACCAAGCTCGGGTTCTCGGGCTACCCCGAACTCCAGGACTGGGTCCGCGCCGGGGTCTCCGAGCGACTCGCCGCCAGCCCCAGCGCCAGGGTCCGCCGGCGCACCGCGTCCGATGACCTCCGCGCCGGCATCGCCGATTCCGTGCGCCGGACCTTCGACGCCCTCGATCCCGACCGCCTCGGCGCGCTCGCCGCGCCCATCGCCCGAGCACCGCGGGTCTGGATCCTCTCCGGGGAGACCTCGCAGGCGGGCGCCCGGGTCCTGCAGAGCGGGCTCTCGATGATCCGCCCCGATGTGCTGCTCGTCCATGAACACTCGGTCGGGCGCGATCTCAGCAGCGCGGGCCCCCGCGATGCCGCGGTCATCTTCGACTTCGCGCGGTACCGGCGCAGCTCCGTGACCGCCGCGCGTACGCTCGCCGATCTGGGCGTGACCATCATCGCCATCACCGACGGCCCGCTCTCCCCCCTGGCATCGCTCGCCCGGCACTGGTGCGAACTCCGCGTCCCCGCCGCGGGCCCCGTGGACAGCTCTGTCCCGGCCGTCACCGCCGCCGAACTGATCGTCGCCCGGGTCACCAGCGACCTCGGGGACGACGCACGCCGGCACATTGACCGGCTCGAGTCGATCTGGCAGGCCACCGGGACGTTCCTCGGGGACC
>DIYM01000086.1 GCA_002429045.1 Phycisphaerales bacterium UBA6054 | reverse complement strand
CGGGGACGGGCGTGGACGCTGGGCTGGCGTGGTTCGGGGTGGGGCTGGAGGGGGTCGCGTTGTTTGCGGGGCCGATGGCGGTGCTGTGGTGCGGGCTGGGGCTGTGGCTGGCGTGGGCGCAATCGAAGAAGTCGGAGGGTCTGGGGCAGGATGTGGACGGATCGGGCGTGCCCGATCGCAAGCCGGGGGCGATCCCCGGGGGAGTCGGGACATGACAGAAGGAATGCACTGGACCCGTCGGGGCTTCATGGCGGCGGCGGGCGGGATGGCGGCGGGTGCGGCGTTGGCGCCGGCGTTGGGTGCCGGGGAACTGCTCGGTTCGAGAGGGAAGCTGAAGATCCTGATCCTGGGCGGGACCGGATTCCTTGGCCCGCAGATCGTGCGCCGCGCGGTTGCGAACGGTCACGAGATGACGCTGTTCAACCGCGGGCGGACCGGGCCCGATCTGTTCCCCGGCCTCGAGCACATCAAGGGGGACCGGTACACGGATCTGTCGGGGTTGGAGAAGGCGGTCGCGGACGGGCGGGCCTGGGACGCGGTGATCGACACGTTCACGTATGTTCCGGAGACGGTGACGGGCGCGATGGACGTGCTGATGCCCGCGATGGATCAGTTCGTGGTGATCTCGACGACATCGGTGTACGCGTCGCGGAGCGAGGCGGGGATGGACGAGAGCGCGGAGCTGGCGCAGGTCGCCGACGAGACGGCGGCGGGCATCAAGACGCACCGCGAGGTGGGGGCCCATTACGGCGCCATGAAGGCGCGTGTGGAGAAGGCGGCCGAGGAGCGGATGCCGGGCGGGGTGTGCGTGATCCGCCCGGGCCTGATCGTCGGTGAGCGCGACACGAGCGGGCGGTACTCGTACTGGCCGGTGCGTGGGAGCGAGGGCGGGACGATGATCGGGCCGGGCACGGGGGATGACTATGTGCAGTTCATCGATGTGCGCGACCTGGGCGATTTCACGGTGCGTTGCATCGAGCGGCGTCACATGGGGATCTATAACGGGATCTCGCCCGCGGGCGAGCGGACGATGCGGGACCTCGTGGACGCGGCGATCGCGAGTTCGCCGGGCGCGGGGACCGAGGCGGTCTGGGTGGACTCGGAGTTCCTGCGATCGCGGGGCGTGGCGGCGTGGCAGCACATGCCGGCGTGGGTGCCCAACAGCGTGCCCGGGTATGAGGGGCAGGGCCGGCTGAGCACCGCCAAGTCGATCGCGGCGGGGCTCGAGACCCGTTCGCTCGACGACACGAACAGGGCGATTCTGGAGTACTACAGCGGGAGGCAGGCGGAGCTTCGTGCCGAACGCGGCGACGAGTTCGGCGACCAGTGGAAAGCTCGGATCCGTGGTGGGATCTCGCGTGAGAAAGAGGCGGAGGTGCTCGGGCAGTGGGCGGCGCGGACGCCGTGATGGTCAATCGTCGCGGAAGCGTGCGGTGGTGTGGCGTCGGCGGTCGACGCTGAGGCTGAGCAGTTCCGGGCGGCTGTAGTGGCCGCTGGGGTCGAAGTTCTGGCGTTCGCGTCGGACGAAGGCCGGGTCCAGGTCGACGACGAAGATGCCTTCTGTGTCGGCCTGGGGTTCGAGCAGCCATGTGCCGTCTGGGTTGGCAGCGGCGCTGCCGCCGTTGTGGAGGGTGGCGGACTCGTCGGTGACGATGCGGTCGCGGTGGGGAACGGACGGCGGGATGTCGGATGCGCGGATGACCGACGATGCGCTGAGGACATACGCCCGGGACTCGCGTGCGATGTAGCGCGTGATGTCGTGCGTGTTGACAACATCGCCCGGCCAGGTGGCGACGTGGAGCGTGACACCCTGTGCCTGGAGAGCGGCGCGGGGGAGCGGCATCCAGTTCTCCCAGCAGTTCAGGCTGCCGAGGCGGAAGTGGTGGTCGCCCGATTCGAGGTCGTGGGCAACAAGCCCGTGCGCATCTCCCACACCCCAGGCGAGGCGTTCTTCGTAGGTGGGCATGAGCTTGCGGTGGACGCTGACGACGCCGGCGGTGGGTGAGACGGTGACTGCGGACGCGTAGATGGTGTGCCCGGCCCGGTCGCATGGGCGCTCGGCGATGCCGATGACGACCCAGATGTTGTTCTCGCGTGCGGCTCCGATGATGGGGTCGAGTTGTCCGCGTTCGATCGATACGGCCTGATCGAGATAGAGGGCGTGCAGTTCTTTCTGGTCGTCGGTATCGAAGCGGGCACCGTCGGTGCGGCTGAGCCAGACGGGGTAGGCGGGGAGGAAGGTCTCGCCGAAGGCGACGAGCGAGGCCGCCTGCGAAGCGGCGTCGCGGATCGCATCGACGGCTTTCTTGGCGGTGGCGTCCCGGTCGAGCAGCACGGGGGCGAGTTGGGCGAGTGCGGCTTTCAATTTTCGTCGTCCGTATCAGGTGTGGATTCAATGCCTGCAGTGTCGACGAAGATCGGGTGCGTCTCGCTGGAGTATGAGTCCAGGTATACGGTGATTTCACCCTCAACTGGGTCGGCGCCCGTGGCTTGAAGCGTGAACGTGAATGTGGTCGACTGATTCGCGAGCAGCTGGCGGTCGAATGTGTGCTCGCGGTAGAACTCGCCCGAGTAGATCGAGGCCGGCGGGGGATCGATGGCGACGACGCGGACCGTCTCGGCCAGCGCGTCGTCGAAGTCGATGTCGTGCACGGTTCGGTTCGCGCCGGAGAGGTCGGTGATCGTGATCGTGACGTCGAAGTCTTCACCGCGGGCGACCGAGCGTGGTGCTTCGACGGCGACGGTCGCTTCGAACGGCGTGTCGAGGGCGTCGAACAGCTCGGATCCGAACGAGTTGGCGACGCCCGCGAACCACCCGGCGATGAGCCCGCCGCCGCACCCGGTGGCGAAGATGGTGGCTCCGACGATCATCGGCGCGATCCAAGAGCCCCGTTGCTCTGGGGAGTTGCCGGAAGCCCAGTTCGGAGCGGGCGGTTGCGGGTGGTTGCTCATCAGCGATCTCCTGTTGGGCGTGATCGTAACCGTCGTACATCAAAGAAGCCCCGCGCGAGGCGGGGCTGATCGGGTCTGGTGGTTGTGGAGGTCAGGTCACGCGATCGTGACGTTGTCGTCGAGGTAGACGTCCTGGATGGCCTGGAGGAGGGCGGCGCCTTCGGTCAGGGGGCGTTGGAAGGCTTTGCGTCCTGAGATGAGGCCCATGCCGCCGGCTCGTTTGTTGATGACGGCGGTGGTGACGGCTTCTTTGAGGTCGCCCGCGCCGCTGGAGGCGCCGCCGGAGTTGATCAGCGGGACGCGGCCCATGTACTGGTTGGCGAGCTGGTAGCGGCAGAGGTCGATGAGGTGCCCGCCCTGGCCGTTCTCGTCGGAGCCGGCCAGTTCGGTGTAGATGCGTTTGTCGAACTTGCCGTAGGAGGAGTCGCCGGTGTTGAGCGCGGTGAAGCCGCCGTTGTTGGTGGGGAGCTTCTGCTTGACGATGTCGGCCTGGATGGTCGAGCCGAGGTGGTTGGCCTGGCCGGTGAGGTCGGCGGAGCTGTGGTAGTCGACGCCGTCTTTCTTGAAGGCGGGGTTTCGGATGTAGCACCAGAGGACGGTGACCATTCCGTACTCGTGGGCTTCGTGGAACATGTCGGCGACGTACTGGATCTGATCGCCCGATTCTTCGGAGCCGAAGTAGATCGTCGCGCCGACGGCGGCGGCGCCCATCTCCCAGCACTGCTTGATGGTGCCGAAGGGGATCTGGTTGAAGGTGTTGGGGTAGGTCATCAACTCGTTGTGGTTGAACTTGACGAGGTAGGGGATCTTGTGTGCGTACTTGCGTGCGGTCATGCCGAGGACGCCGAAGGTCGAGCACACGGCGTTGCAGCCCCCTTCGATGGCGAGCCTGACGATGTTCTCGGCGTCGAAGTAGTCGGGGTTGGGCGCGAACGAGGCGCCGGCGGAGTGCTCGATGCCCTGGTCGACGGGGAGGATCGAGGTGTAGCCGGTGCCGGCGAGCCGCCCGGTGTTCATGATGCGGCTGAAGTTGTTCAGCGTGTTGATGCTGCGGTCCGAGTTGATCAGGACGCGGTCGATGAAGTCGGCGCCGGGCAGGGAGAGGCGTGACTTGTCGATGGTCTTGCACTGGTGGTTGAGCAGGCTGTCGTCGGCGAGGGTTGCGGCGACGTCGATGGTCAGGTCGGGCATGATGCGGTTCCTTGGGTGGCTCGCTTTGGGCCAGAAGCCCGGGGCGAAAGTAGTTGCATGATGAACACCGGGCGATCGGCTCGGGGCCAAGATCATAGGTCGATCCGGCTGGCGGCGGGGGCGGGGTTCGTGTTTGTCGCGCGGCGGGTGCGGGGGCGTCGGGTGTCGGGGCCGCATCTGGTGGTGGGTGGTCGCGGTACGAATCGGTATGAAGCTTCTGATCCTCGGAGGGACCCAGTTCAGCGGGTTGCACCTGGTGCGCGCGGCGGTGGCGCGGGGGGACGACGTTACCGTCGTGCACCGGGGCAAGCACGATTCGGGGGTGCCCGACGGGGTTCGGCGGATCGTGGGCGATCGCGATCCGTCCAGAGTCGATGGGGAGTCGGGCGATGCATTGCAGCAGATCGGTGCGTTGATTGGGTCGGGGGAGCGGTGGGATGCCGTGGTTGACATGTGCGGGTATGTGCCGCGTGTGGTGAGCGCGAGTTGTGAACTGCTCAAGGAGGCGACCGATCGCTACCTGTTTGTGTCGACGGTTTCGGTGTATCCGGTCTCGCCCGACGGGGTGCCGGACGAGGAGAGTGCGGTCATCGGGTTGGACGATCCGGATGCCGAAGAGGTGAACGGCGAGACGTACGGCGGGTTGAAGGTCTTGTGCGAGCGGGCGGTGCGTCGCGTGTTTGTGGATCGTGCGACGGTGGTGCGTCCGGGCCTGATCGTTGGGCCGGGCGACATGACGGACCGTTTCACGTATTGGCCTCGGCGGTTGGCTCGGGGCGGGCGTGTGCTGGTGCCCGGGGACGGGTCGGCGCCGACGCGTTGGATCGATGGGCGTGATCTGGCGGCGTTCATGCTGCGGTGCGTGACAGAGGGGATCGGCGGGACGATGAACGTGTGCGGCCCTCGGGAGCC
>DIYM01000045.1:19534-22591 GCA_002429045.1 Phycisphaerales bacterium UBA6054 | reverse complement strand
CACCCGCCGAACCCGAACAAAAACCTTTCGACCAACCCTGACCCACATCGGACGCGGCGAGTCGTCCCCTCCGGCGGGCGCTACGATCTCCACCTGACTGACGCGGCGGTGCCCGCGTCCGAGCCGCTCACGACGGAGCCGACCGAATGCCCCAAGAACGCCCCACCGCTCCCCGCACGATGAGCCGCCCGCTGGTCGCGTGCCTGGTCGCCGCCGTCGGCATGATGCACGCGTGCGGAGACGACGAAGCCCGCCAAGCCGTCCGCACTGCGAGCATCCAGTTCGATTCCATCGCCGCCGGCGACGAGAACTACCGGATCGACGAGGCGCTCTCGGGATACAAAGAGATCGAGGCCCTCGTCTCGGAGCACGCCGGCGACGCGTCCGGGTACAACCAGGCCGCCGCGGTCAGTCTCGCCCAAGCGAAGCTCGGGCAGGCCGCCCACGCGGCTCAGGAGTTGGCCCGCGCCGAAGCCGACGCGGGACGACGCGTCCGCGTCCTCCGGGCCACGCTCAGCGAGTACCTGACGCTCTCGGCGATCGCAGAGGCGGCGTCGGTCTACGACCCGGCCGAGGACCTCACCGAACTCGACCGCCTCATCGCGATCCGAGAAGCCGACGCCGACCGCTACGCCCAGCAGAAGAGCGAGATCGACAACCAGATCGCCGATCTGGAGGCCAAGGTCGCGGTGCTCCGCACCAAGGCGGTCGCCGAACGTCGCCAGGCGGGCGAGATCGAGCTGAGCATGATCGATGTCAGCGCCCAGCGGGCCGCCGAGCTCGCCGCCGACGCCCGCGAGTTCACCCTCCGCGCGGACCAGCACGACCTGGAAGCCGACCGGATCATGGGGCGCGTTGGGCAGCTCAAACCCTCCGCGGCCGAGATCTCACTGAACGCGACCAACGCCGCCAACCAGATCGCGATGCTGGAGCGCTCCAAGGGCGAAGCCAACGAGCGTGCCCGCGCGTCGCAAGAGGACGCGTCCAAGGCCCGCGCCGCCGCCGCCTCCGCCCGCGACCGGCTCGCCGGGCTCGCCAACGAGTACCAGGACTACCGGACGGGCGAGATCGCCCGGATGTCGGGCCAGGTCACCGGGCTGCTGAACCGGGCCAACACCGATCTCAACCAGGCACGAGACGCGCTGAAGAACACCGCGGAAGCGACCCGCTCGAGCGTGAAGGAAGCCCTCGGCTCGGCCTGGTCGCGCCGCGCGACCGGTCACGCCGACGCCGCCGCGATCTTCCAGAGCCTCGCCGACGCGGGCGTACCGGGCGGGTTCGCAGCGCTGGCCGAACAGGCCCGCGCGGACACAGACGAATCGCTCGAGTCATCGAAGCGGGCGTTCGCCGACGCCGCCCGCGCCCTCCGCCAGATCCGTGTCAGCGGCGACGCCCGCGACCGACTGGAGCAGGCGGCCCTCCGCCTCGACCGGCTCGGGGGCAACGAGCCCGAGCCCGAGTTCTCGGAGGAGTTCCAAGAAGAGGACCTCGGCGAAGAGAGCACGGACGGAGAACCGCCCGAGGACGATCAGCCCCTCGCCGAAGAAGACGGCTGAACCCGGCAGCACAACACCCGCACGCGCATGCCTTCCTCAACCCGAACCCACCCGTTCGGCCCATGACCCCGCGCGAGCGCCAACCGAACGACAGAGACCGCAACGCATGCCAGACACGCCACCCGCACCGCCCGAGATCCGAGGCGTCCCCGACCTGACCCCGGTCCAGCAGCACCTGGTCTCCCCCGCCGCCCCGGTCACCGCCAGAGTCGTGTCCACACGCATCTGCACCGCCGCCCGCAAGGCGGCCGGTTTCGTCCGCCATGTCGAGATCGATGTCGCGGGCACACCCCTGGAGAAGAACTGGACCGCCGGGCAGTCCTTCGGCGTCGTCCCCCCGGGAACCGACGAGAAGGGGCGCCCGCACAAGCTGCGTCTGTACTCCATCGCGTCCCCGACCAAGGGCGAGACCGGGGAAGGCACCGTCCTGGCCACCACGGTCAAACGCACCATCGACGAGCACTGGGACCACCACACCCTGTTCCTTGGCGTCTGCTCCAACTACCTCTGCGATCTGAAAGAAGGCGACGAGGTGCTCGTCACCGGGCCGGTCGGGAAACGCTTCGTGCTGCCCGAGGACCCCCACGCGCACGACTACGTCTTCTTCGCGACCGGAACCGGCATCGCGCCCTTCCGCGGCATGCTGGGCGATCTGAGCGCCGCGGGGTACGCCGGGCACGCCTCGCTGGTCATGGGGGCCCCCTACCGCACCGATCTCCTCTACGACTCCGAGCTGCGCACGCTCGACGCCGACCACGCCTGGTTCCACTACCGCACCGCGATCTCCCGCGAGACGACAGAAAACCAGCCCCGCCCGATGTACGTCCAGGACCGCCTCGAAGCCGACGCCGACGAGTTGATCGGGGCCCTCTCCTCGGACCGGGCACTCATCTATGTCTGCGGCATCGCGGGCATGGAACTCGGCATCCTCCGGACCCTGTGGACCATCCTGCCCCCCACGGTCCGCACGCAGTTCCTCAACATCTCTCCCGATGCCCCCGAAGACCCCGCCCTCTGGGACCGCAAGATGATCCCCAGGATGATCAAACCGAGCAAGCGGGTCATGCTCGAGGTCTACTGATAGAATCGCCCCGCCGGACGACACCCCGGCTTCGCCGCAGCACACCCCGCCCGGGGCACGATCAACAGGAGCCGTCTGTGCGTCGCACCAGCACCTTCCACGCCCTCTGCATGTCCTCGCTTCTGTTCGCGCTGGCGATGCCCGCCGCGGCGCAGCTCGCCCCGCGACTGCCCGCCTCGGTCGTCGAATCCGCCAGCGTTGGCAACGCGGAACGCGCGGCGATCGACGAGTACCTCGGCGCCCTCGCCCAGGACGCCCTGTCCGGAGACGACGAGAGGGGCAACGAAGCCCGCGCCTTGCTGGTCCGCCCGCTCCGGGAGAACCGCCCGTCGGTGTCGTTCCGCCAGGCGTACGCGAGATCCGCGGCCGATCTCATCGTGGACCTCATCGGATCCGAGAACACCGCGGCCCGCCTCGCGG
>DIYM01000045.1:0-19453 GCA_002429045.1 Phycisphaerales bacterium UBA6054 | reverse complement strand
CTCGCGGGGCTGCGGCTCGCGGGCAACCTCGCCACGGGCGACACCGCCCGCGTCGTGTCCGACGCCCTTTCCGATCCCGACGCGGGCGTGCGTGTGTTCGCCGCGGTCCAGGCCCGCCGGGTGTTCGAGGTCTCGTCCGACAACGGGCCCGCGCTCACCGATTCGCAGTCGAGCGAGTTGGTCGACGCGCTCGCCGATGCCATGGCGGACTCGGACAGCCGCGCCATGACCGAGGCCCTGATCCGCGCGCTCGGCGCCGCGGCCCAGTCCCGCCCCCCGGAGATGTCCTCGGCCCGCGCCGCCGCCGCGACCCGTCTTGCCGAGAGCATGAGCGGGCTCGTTTCGTCCGTCGAAGCCATCGATCTGATGGGCATGCGCGACCCGATCATCATCGCGGCGTCCTCCCTGACCCGGACCCTTTCCGATTCGGGCAACCGGCTCTCGTCCGAGACCGCCAAGGCTGCCGCCGGATTCGGGGGCGACGTGCTGGCCCGCCTGCTGACCCGCGAGATCGAAGGGCTCAACGACGCCGACGCATCGGGCGATATCCGCCTCCTCCGCGCCGCCGAGTCGCTGGTGTACTTCGCACGCCAGCGCCAGGCCGGCAGCGGCATCGCCGTCCCGCAGACGAACCTGGCGGGGCTGCTCGAATCGGGCAGCCGCGACTTCCGGCGCGAGCTCGTCGCCCTCATCGGACCCGGCTCGGGCATGCTCGACCAGTTCGGCTTCGCCGACGACCGGTTCGTCGAGTAGGCCCGGGCCCGGCAGGCACAGACGCGCGATATCCCGGTCATCGATCCCCCCCTCGCGCGGTGCCGCCGGTATCGTGTAGGCATGCTCAGACTCCTGCTGCCGGTCATCCTGCTGCTCGGCCTGGTCGGGTTCTCGGTCGTCACCGACCGGTCCGCCCCCCGCGCCGACTTCACGTTCATCAACCGCGGCGACGTCAACACGCTCGACCCTCAACGCATGTCCTGGATGCAAGACCTGCGGGTCGCGCGTCTGCTGTTCGAGGGGCTGGTCCAGAACGATGTGATGAGTGCCGACTTCGGCATCGTCCCCGCCATCGCCGAGTCGTGGTCCGTTTCCGATGACGGGCTCATCTGGACATTCAACCTCCGCGAGGACGCGAAGTGGAACAACGGCGAACCGGTCACCGCCGAGGACTTCCGCTATTCGTGGCGGCGCGCGATGCTGCCCGACCTCGCATCCGACTACGTGAAGATGTTCCTGGTCATCAAGGGCGCCCAGGACTTCTACGACCGCAGGCAAGCCGCTCTGGAAGCATTCACAGAGCGCGAGTTCGCGTCGGGCAAGGAACGCGAGGCAGCCGCCGAGCAGCTCTGGGTCGACACCCAGAGCTGGTTCGATGAGATGGTCGGCGTCCGGGCGCCCGATCCGCGCACCCTCGTCGTCACGCTCAAGCAGCCGGTCCCGTACTTCCTCGACCTCGCGGCGTTCGCGGTGTTCTACCCGGTCTACCAGCCGCTCGTCGAGCGGTACGAGCGCCCCGACCCGGTCACCGCACGCCTCATCCGACGCCCCGGGTGGACCAAGCCGGGCGTGCTGGTCTCCAACGGCCCGTTCGAACTGACCGAGTGGCGCTTCAAGCGCGACATGCGCCTCGAAGCCAACCCGCACTGGTGGAACAAGGATTCGCTGGCGATCGGCTCGATCGACATCCCCTCGGTCAACGACCCCAACGCCACCACGCTGGCATACCAGACCGGCACGGTCGACTGGGTCAGCGACGTCACCGCGCCGTACCGCGGCGACATGATCGCCGACAAGCAGGACTTCTACGCCGAGCACGCCGATCTGGTCGCCCGGCTCCGAGCCTCCGAGCCCGACCAGTTCGCGGTCGATCGCAAGCTGCCCGACGATCCGCGCAAGCACATCCACGCGATCCCCGCGTTCGGGACGTACTTCTACAACTTCAACTGCAAGCCGCTGCTCCCGGACGGGCGTCCCAACCCGTTCCACGACGCCCGCGTCCGCAGGGCGTTCGCGATGTGCATCGACAAGCAGGCGATCGCCGACGAGGTCCGGCGCCTCGGCGAGCCTGCCGCCGATCAGCTCATCCCGCCCGGCTCCATCGGGGGCTACACCTCGCCGAAGGGCCTGCCCAACGTCGGGCAGGCGGCGTCCGAGGCCGAGCGCGACGCGATCGTCGACCAAGCCAGAGCCCTGCTGGTCGAGGCCGACTTCCCGATGGACCTCGTCGTCGAACTGCTCTTCAACAAGGACTCCGGGCACGACCTCATCGGGCAGGCCATCGCCAAAAACTGGCAGGAGTTCCTCGGCGTGCAGACCCGCCTGGCACAGAAAGAGATCAAGATCTTCCGCGAGGACCTCAAGAACAAGCAGTACATGACCGCCCGCGCGGGCTGGTACGGCGACTACGGCGACCCCACCACCTTCCTCTACGTCAACTACTCGACCGACGGCAACAACGACCGCGCCTACAACAACCCCGACTACGACGCCCTCCTCGACCGCGCCGCCCGGGAACTCGATCCGGCCAAACGCATGGAACTGCTCCGCCAGGCAGAAGAGCTGATGCTCTTCGAGGCCCCGCTCGTGCCGATCTTCTACTACGCCAACGTCCAGCTCTTCGACGCGGCGAAACTCACCGGCCTGACCCCCCACCCGCGCTCGAAGAACAACCTCTTCCTCGTCGACATCCTCGGCGACGGCCGGGGCGCCGACGTCCCCCAGGACATGCGCCCGCCCGCCCCGGAGATCACCCGATGACCACCATGATCCTCCGACGCCTGATCCAGCTCCCGCTCATACTGCTGGCGATCTACACCATCACGCTCGCGCTGGCGTGGGCCGTCCCGGGAAGCCCCGTCGAGAACCCCGACCGGCGCCCCAAGCCCGAAGTCATCGAGCAGATGGAGAAACAGTACAACCTCGATTCGTTCTGGAAGTTCTACGTCTCGTACCTCGACAGCGCGACCGGGTTTGAGTACGCACGCGACAGGCTGTCCGGGCGGATCGCCCAGGACCAGCGGCTCGCCGAGGCGGCCGGCCAGCCCGCGCCCGTCCGCCCGATCTTCAACCTGGGCCCCTCGCTCGAGTACGACGACTGGACGGTCAACGAGATCGTGTCCGGCGCGCTCCCCGTGTCGATCACCCTGGGCGCCGCCGCCATGCTCATCGCCCTGGTCATCGGCGTCGGCGCTGGCGTCGTCGGCGCCGTCAAACCCAACTCCATCGCCGACTTCGCCACACTCTCCGTGGCGCTCGTCGGCATCTCGCTGCCCAGCTTCGTCATCGGCACCGTGCTGCTGCTCGTCTTCTCGCTGCTCGTCGCCTGGTTCCCCGTCGCAGGCTGGGGCTCCCCGCGCGCGATCGTTCTCCCCGCCGTGACACTCAGCCTCCCCTTCGCCGCCTACATCGCACGCCTGACCCGCATGGGCATGATCGACGCGCTGGGCGCGGATTTCATCCGCACCGCCCGCGCCAAGGGCGCCGCCGAAGCCAGCGTGCTCTTCAAGCACGCCCTCAAAAACGCCTTCCTGCCCGTGCTCAGCTTCCTGGGCCCGGCGACCGCGCTGGCGATGACCGGCTCGTTCATCGTCGAACGCGTCTTCACCGTCCCGGGCATCGGGCAGCACTTCGTCAACGGCGTCCAGAACAAGGACCTGTTCCTCATCATGGGCGTCGTCCTCGTCTTCGCGACGATGCTCATCCTCTTCAACCTGGCCGTGGATGTCCTCTACCGCTGGATCGACCCAAGGATCGAGGCATGAAACCCATCATCGCGCCGCCGCTCGCGGCGGCAGTACTGCTCGCCGCCGGATGCGCCGGCAACAAAGCCCAACGCCAGGCGGAACTCGACGCCATCAACGCCGAGTACGAGGCGCGGTCCCAAGCGTTGGGCGTGGAGTTCCGAGCGAGAATGGACGCGGCGGACCCACAAGACAGGCGCGCGGTCGTGGAGTGGTACGCCGAAGAACAGGCCCGGTTGCTGGATGAACGCCACACAGAAACCGGCGGCGTGACTCGTCCATGAGCACGCGAGAACTCATTCCGCAAGTTCGAACGTCGCCCCGTCCAGCACGCCGCAGGTCAGGAAATCGTCTTCCTTGAACTGATCCGCCGACTGCCCCGGCGCGGTCACGATCAGGTGCACCGGAACGCCCGCGTTGACCAGCACGGCGTTCTCGCCCCCGACGATCGCCCTCACCATGCCCTGGATCCGGCGGGGGCGCCCGAACGTCGGCTCGACAAAGCGCCCGCCGGTGCCCACCTGGTCCAGGCGCCGGGCCCGGGCCCGGACCCTGCCGATGACCTTCTCTCCGACCTTGCCCTCGAACGGGCCGAGGTCGTCACCGAACGGACGAAGGTGGATCCGGTAGTCGGTGTTCGGGAACGTCACGACCAGATACGCGGGGTTGGTCGCGGTCGGCCCGTGGACCTCGGCCAGCGTTCCGCGTGCGAGGCTCGGGTCGATCTTCGTCGTCGGGGCGGGGTCAAGCATGCCGCAAGGATAGTGCCGATCGCCGTTCGACGCGGGCTCATCCGGACACGTCGAGCGACGAGGGGCGGGGCACATCCCGCGCGCGCTCGCCCTGCCCGAGAAAGTTCCACAGCATCGCCGGGCCCTCGGGCGTCATGAAGCTCTCGGGGTGGAACTGCACGCCCTCGAGCGGCTGCATCGACGGGTCGCCCCAGACCCGACGCAGGCCCATGACCACCTCGGTCTCCGCCCCGCCCACCGCGTCCGTGCACCAGGAAGACACCTCCCACCCGTTCCCATCCGCGTCGAGACCCGACGGCACGGTCGGCCGCTCGACCACGAGCGAGTGATACCGGGCCACGGTCGTCGGGCTGGAGATGCCCTCGTAGAGCCCGCGCCCGTCGTGCTCGATGACGCTGGTCTTGCCGTGCATCAGCACCGGGTGCCGCCCCACGGTCATCCCCCAGCCGTCGGCCATGCACTGATGCCCGAGGCACACCCCCAGCACCGGCACCGCGCCCGCGTAGGCCTCGATCACCGCCCCCGAGACCCCCGCCTCCCGGGGCGTGCAGGGTCCAGGCGAGACGATGATGTGGCTCGGGCCGCGACCCCCGTCCAACGCCGCGATCGAGGCGGGCTCGATCTCGTCGTTGCGGACGACCACCAGGTCGCGCCCCGGCTCGAGCGTCCGATCCATCTCGCCCAGCCGCTGGACCAGGTTCCAGGTGAACGAGTCGTAGTTGTCGATGAGCAGGATCACGCCGAAGCGTATCCACGCCCGCCCGCCCCCGATATACTCGCCCATGCCCGGACTCGGCGTCATAGGTCATGCCCAGTTCCTGCGCCGTGCCTGGCGATACCGACTGGCGACCGAGAAACAGGAACTGGCATACGTCCGGTCCAGAAGCCTGATCAGCAGCACGGCCTTGGACATCGGCGCCCACCGCGGGATCTACAGCTACTGGCTGGGCAGATCGGTCGGAAAGACCGGGCGTGTGATCGCCTTCGAGCCCCAGCCCGAGATGATCGCCGAACTCAAGAACTTCAAGCGGTCGTTCCGCGCCCGCAATCTCGAGATCATCGAATCGGGGCTCTCGGACACCACCGGGATCGCGACGCTCAGACGCGGCGCACACACCGGCGGGGCGTCGATCGAGCCGGGCGCCCGCGAGCGAGACCGCTCACGCAACACGGTGTACGAGGTGCCCGTCACGACGCTCGACACCTTCTTCGCGGAACGGGCGGCGGATCCGTCAGCTCCGGGCGGAACAGTCGCGCTGATCAAGTGCGATGTCGAAGGGCACGAACAGGCCGTGTTCCGCGGGGGGCGGGCGCTGCTCGCCAAAGACCGCCCCGCCCTGCTGTTCGAGTGCCAGGACGACAAGGCCCGGGAGGGCTCGCTCTTCGATGACCTCAAGGGGCTGGGGTACCGCGGATGGTTCTTCGACGGCCACACCCACCGCCCTGTCGAACGGTTCGATGAGATCCGCGATTCACTCGACGCCCCCTACCTGAACTACGTCTTCGAGCCCGAAGAACAAACAACCCTTGCCTGAAGGCGGGCAACGCCCGGTCGATGACGATCCGAGAACACCCGCTCAGGCGGCCTTGTTCTTCCGCATCCACGCCGTGCCCGCCACGCCGTCGCGTGTGACCAGGAACAGATCCCGGGTGATCGGATAGGGCAGCCTGGTGAAGTCTTCTTCGACCCGCTCCTTGAGCCGGCTCACGAAGGAGTCCGGCTCACAGCTCATCGCGATGAACATGTCGCGCGCGGGCGTCGCGACATAGAAATCCGGGCCCAATCGCGTGACGAGACGGCGGTGGAGATCGCCCAGCAGCAGCCGCGCCGCGTCGTACCCGTCCTGCTCGGCCACGATGACCGCCCGACCGCCCTCGGCCGAGTTGATCACCTGCATGTCCAACTCGGGAGCGTACAACTCGAGGTTCTCACGGGCGATCTCATCGAGCTCGTCGATCGTGATCCCCCATTTGAGAACCTGCTCGGTCGTGATGCTCACCGTCATGTGCGGCATGTCCATCACGAACACGATCACGGTGTCGTTCACGTACGGCACATGCGCCACGAGATCACGAGACAGGTGCTCGAAGATTGATTCGGGCTGGATGCGAGGCATGATCCGGGCCTTGGCGGTCTCGAAGGGCGTGTCTCCGACATCCAGGGTCTCACCCGTGAACAGCTGATCCAGGAAGTGCTCGACGATGTCCGTGCCGCGATCGGGCTCGTGGGCGACCATGCGGAGCAGGTTTTCGAGATCCAGCCGACGCCCGTTGACCAGCAGCTCCTTGGAACTGACCCGGTCGATCTGGTATCCGGGCTGCATCCGCTCGATCAGCCGTGCGACCTGTTCGGCAAACGCTTCCGGTTCGATGGGCATCAACGCCATGAGCTCTCTCCTCGCCTGGCACCCGTTCGGACCCCGGAACAGGCGTCCTCCGGAGGTGCCCCCCGGACATCGACCACCCTGCCGAGCAACTCGCCCGCGGACCCCCCCAGCATCGTTCTTGCCGCAGCCCGACGCCCAGCACCGCAGCCTGTCCGGGCTGCACCGGTCCGCGAACCGGCTACCCCGGCCAGAACCCCCCAATTGTGGTGTGTGTATGTGCTTGGGTGCCCGCGAGACGTGCCGCGGTTGCACCCTCACCGATGCGGGCTAGAATCGCAGCCTGCCCGATCGGGCCCAGCAACGACGCAACGTGCGTCCCCGGCCCGAGAACGGCACAACCGGAGACCTCCCAGTGACCGAACAGGAAATCGAATCCAAGGTGATCGAGATCGTCGCCGAGCAGATGGGCGCTGATAAGGCCAAGATCTCCCGCGACACCCACTTCGTGGACGACCTCAACGCCGACTCTCTCGACACCGTCGAACTCGTCATGGAGTTCGAGGACGAGTTCGAGACCTCCATCCCCGATGAGCAGGCCGAGAAGATCACCACCGTCGGTCAGGCGATCGAGTTCATCAAGCAGGCCCAGGGCGTCGAGTAAAGCCCCCGCCCCGCGCACCGCCGATCCAGCCCGCTCCCGCCCGCCCGGAAGTCCCGGGCGCGGGACGTCCGCAGCATCCCAGAGCACAAACCCGCCATGACGAACACACACGGACGCCGAGTCGTCATCACCGGATACGGCGCCCTCACGGACCTGGCACACTCGGCGCCGGGCACCTGGGACGCCATGCGCGAAGGACGCTCGGGGATCGCAGCGACCGAACTGCCAGACTTCGATGACTTCGAGGGCTGGACCGCGAGGATCGCCGGCCAGGTCCGGGGCTGGACCCCGGATTTCATCGAACACCGCGAAGCCAAACGGATGGACCGCTGCACCCTGCTGGGCATGGGCGCCGCCGAAGAGGCGGTCCGCCACTCCGGGCTCGACTTTTCTTCGGGCGATCCCACCCGGCGCGGCATCGTGATGGGCTCGGGCATCGGCGGCATCAAAACCATCGAGGACGGCGTCGTGGTCCTGCACAAGAAGGGCCCCGCACGCCTCTCGCCCTTCACCGTGCCCCGCCTGATGGTCAACGCCGTCACCGGCAACATCTCGATCCGGTTCAACCTCCAGGGGCCCGCCTCGGCCCACGCCACCGCGTGCGCCTCGTCCGGGCACGCGATCGGCGACGCGATGGGGTACATCCGACGCGGGCACGCCGACGTCATGATCGCCGGCGGCGCCGAAGCCGCCGTCACCCCGCTGTGCATCGGCGCCTTCATGACCATGAAAGCTCTCTCGACCCGCAACGACGAGCCGACCAGGGCCAGCCGCCCGTTCGATACAGGGCGCGACGGCTTCGTCCTCGCCGAAGGGGCGGCCGTCTACGTGCTCGAGTCCGAGGAGCACGCCAGGGCCCGCGGCGCCAGCATCCTGGGCGAGTTGGTGGGCTTCGGGAACTCGGGCGACGCGGGCCATATCACCGCCCCCGACGCCGAGGGACGCGGCGCCACCAACGCGATGAAGTGGGCCCTCGAGGACGCCGGGCTCAACCCCGAGGACATCCACTACGTCAACGCCCACGGCACCTCCACCCCGCTCGGCGACGTCGCCGAGGTCCGGGCGGTCCAGAACGTGTTCGGTGCCCACGCCGAACCCGGCCGGGCGTTCGTGATGTCCTCCACCAAGTCCGCCCACGGGCACGCCCTGGGAGCGTCCGGCGCGGTCGAGATGATCGCCTGCCTCCACGCGATCAACGACTCGGTCGTCGCCCCGACGATCAATCTCGACGAGATCGACCCCGAATGCGCCGGCATCGACCTGGTTCCCAACCAGGCCCGCCAGATGCCCGTCCGCTACGCGATGAACAACACCTTCGGGTTCGGCGGGCACAACGTCTGTCTCATCGCGGGCGAGTACCAGGGCTGACCGCCACGCCCCGCCGTTCCAGACCGGCACCCCGCTTGCGTACTCCCTCCACGCACCGATCCTGCGCCCGCTCCCGCTCCGTTGGGTGGACACGGGCGCAGATCCTGCCGATGGAGTGCGTATGGCGACCGAACTCGACACCATCCTCCGACTCGAGATCCCGTTCGTCGTCGTGCTGGCCGAACGCCAGTTCCCGCTGAGCGGCGTCCGCGACCTGGTCCCGGGCACGATCATCGAGCTGCCCAAGAACGCCGACGAGGAACTGGAGATCCGCATCAACAACCGCCCGATCGGGACGGGCTCGGCCGTCAAGGTGGGCGAGAACTTCGGCATCCGCATGGACTACGTCGGAGATCTGGCGATGCGTGCCGAGGCCCTCGCCCAGCGCGAAGCCTCCGAAGAGGAAGGCGACACGGACGAGGTCAACCCCGAAGACCTCGCGGCCGCGCTGCTCTCGGGACAATAAAAAAACCCGGCCTACGCCGGGTGCCTGGCCTGCACGCGCGACCGATCAGTTCTCGAAGTCCCGCCCCGCGATGCCGTCTCTGGTCGCCCAGAAGATCCCCGGATAGAAGCCGGCGCCGCTCTCCGGATCGCCGTACTCCAGACCGTCGCGGTCCATGCTGTAGGACCGCATGATGTTGGCGGTCGGGATGAAGTCGTCCGCGGGGCGGACAGCCGGGATCCGGCCCGAGTCGTCATCCCACATCGCCGCGTAGATGTCGGCCACTCTGATCCGCCGCACGCTGCCATCAACGGTCGCGACGGACGGCTCCGCCCCCGGGTTGTTCCATTGCGGGAAGTTCGCCTCGGTACCGACAGAGATCGAGAAGTCCGCGGTGACGGTCCGCTGCTCTGCCGTCCTGATTTCCTTCGACCAATCGAAGCGTTCCCAGAGCATCACTTTCTGCGCGGGGAACCGCGCGTCGAAGAACCGCATGGTCTTCGCGAACGACGCCTGAGGATCGAACCGCTGGGTGTCGGGCAGCGGCGTGGAGCGGTAGCGTTCCGGACGGAACCAGGTTGTCGGGCTGAGCACGTACGAGCAGTCCCAGATGAAATCATCCGCCGTGAACGGCGCCGGCGGATTCAGGACGGTGTCCTCGACCCGATCGACCAGGACCTTGTCGCTCGGCGCGAACTGGACCTCGCTGAGCCAGTCGCCCGGGCTGACCCAGGCCGCCACCAGGCTGTACCAATGGAACGCGTACATCTCCGAGTACATCTTGCTCACCCCAGCGGAGTTGAACTCCCATCGACCACCGACGCCCGGCTTGCTGACACTCCCCCAGCCCGGCCCGAAGGACCCCTGGCGAGAGAAGTTGCGGATCTCGAACGGGGTCGTGAAGTTGTCGTCGAACTCGAGCGCATACACCGCCTGAATCTGAGCCAGCGACCTCAGGTTCGCCTGGCTCTTGAGCAGCTGCGCGCTCTTGCGTGCCTTCCCGATCGCTGGAAGCAGGATCCCGATCAAGAGCGCGATGATGGCGATCACCACCAGCAACTCGATCAGCGTAAACCCCCCGCTCCGTCGGCGTTTCTGAATCATCGCGGCACCTCACTATTGACACATCCCGCCCCGACGCGCACGCGGCGGGCACCAATCCGAGATCGGTCTACGGGACATCGCTGCAAACCAACACGCACGCCCAGAACAGGGCGTGAAGACCCGAGTCCAAGGTACCCGAAAACGGGGCCCGGGACCAATCGGCTACGCACGCACTCGGGCTCCGGATGCCCCATTCTGCGGCCCACGCCCGAAAACCAGCCCCTATCCTCCCGATTCGGGTGTCGATCCGGGCGATCCGCCCGTATCCGTGAGGGCATCCGGCCGATACCAGCCTGTCCGCTCTCCCTGCCACGATCGTCCCACCACGCGAGAACCACCATGCCCCGCGATATCCCAGTCGGAAACGGCGAGCTCCTGATCACCTTCGACGATCAGTACCGCGTCCGCGATCTCTACTACCCCCGCGTCGGACGCCACAACCACACCGACGGGCACGTCCAACGCTTCGGCGTCTGGGCCGACGGTCAGTTCGCCTGGATCGAGGACAACGCCTGGCAGCGCGAGCTCCGCTACTCGGCCGACACGCTGACCACCGAGGTCCGCCTCCTGCACGACAAGCTCGGGCTCGAGATCATCTGCCAGGATGTCGTCGACTACCAAGAGCCGGTCTACTTCCGCAAGTCCACCGTCCGGGACCTGACCGGCAAGACACGCGACGTCCGCCTGTTCTTCCACATGGACCTCTCCATCAACGGCTCGCCCGTGGGCGACACCGCCAACTACGACCCAGGCACCTCCGCGGTCGTGCTCTACAAGGACGACAGCTACTTCCTCGTCAACGCCTGCGACCAGCACAAGTGCGGCATCGACCACTGGGCGATCGGCGCCAAACGCGTCGGCGGCGCCGAGGGCACCTGGCGCGACGCCGAGGACGGGCAGCTCGGACGCAACGCCATCAGCCAGGGGTCCGTCGATGCCACCGTCGGCTTCAACCTGCAGCTCCCGCCCAACGGGCAGTCCCACGTCACCTCCTGGATCGCCTGCGGCCACTCCTACGAGCAAGTCCGCGAGCTCAACCAGGGCATCTGGGAGAAGGGACCGGACCGTCTCATCGCCCGCACCGAGGCATACTGGAGGCTCTGGTCACGCAAGGAACCGACCGACACCACCCCGCTGCCCGAACCGATCCGCGATCTGTTCTACCGCAGCCAGCTGATCCTGCGCACGCAGATCGATAACGGCGGCGCCATCATCGCGGCCAACGACAGCGATATCACCCACTTCGCCGGCGACCACTACTCGTACTGCTGGATGCGCGACGGCGCCCTCGTCGCCCACGGGCTCATCATGGCCGGGCAGTCAGAACTCTCACGCTCGTTCTTCCGGTTCGCCCAGAAGTGCATCGACGGCAACCCCTACTTCCTGCACAAGTACACGCCCGAGGGCCACCTCGCGTCGTCCTGGCACCCGTGGATGATCGACGGGCAGAAGGTGCTCCCGATCCAGCAGGACGAGACCGCGCTGACCATCTGGGCGCTCCGCAAGCACTTCGAGGAGTTCCGCGACGTCGAGTTCGTCAAGGGCCTGTACCAGGACCTCGTGGTCCGCCCCGCCGACTGGCTGCTCGAGCACCGCGACCACAACGGGCTGCCGCTTCAGTCCTGGGACCTCTGGGAGGAACGGCGCGGGATCCACACGTTCACGGTCGCGTCGACGATCGGGGCCCTGCACGCCGCCGCCGCGTTCGCCCGCGAGTTCGGCGAGCCGGACCGCGCCGCCGCGTATCGCGAGGGCGCCGAGCGGATGAAGGGGGCCCTGCGTCGCCACATGTGGCACCCCGAGCGCCGCCAGTTCGCCCGCATGGCCGTGCCGCTCGAGGACGGCACCTACCGCCTGGACATGACCCGCGACAGCGCGAACTTCGCGCTCTTCGCGATCGCCGGTTTCGATCCCAACGACCCCGCGATCCGCGACGAGATGAACTCGCTCCGCGACCGTCTCTGGGTCAAGACGGACATCGGGGGCTGCGCCCGCTACGAGCAGGATTACTACCACCAGGTCGAGAACGAGAAGACCGACGACGTGCCCGGGAACCCGTGGGTCATCTGCACGCTCTGGCAGGCCCAATACCACATCGAGGCCGCCGAGACCGTCCAGGAACTCCGGGTCGCGTTGCCGCTCCTGGAATGGTGCGCCAAGCGTGCGCTCGAGTCCGGGGTGATGGCCGAGCAGTTCGACCCCTACACCGGGGCCCCGATCTCGGTCTCCCCGCTGACCTGGTCCCACGCCACCTATGTCACCACATGCATCCAGTACCTGCGCCGGCTCGAGTCGATCCGCGCCAAAGCCCTGGCCGAGAACACCAAGCCCAAGCCCGGGTCGCAGTCGGCGATCTGACCCGCCGGCAACGCACCGATGCCCGAGGCCACCCCGTGTGGGGCGGCCTGTTCGTTGCCTATTTCGCGAGCTTGCCGGCGAGCCGCCCGAGCCCTTCGACATCGCGCTTGCCGAGCACGTTGCGGATCTCCGCGGGGTTGAGCTTGGTCCGGGCGAGCGCCTGCTCGGCCCGCTTCCAGAGCCGGTCCAGCTTCTTGTCCTCGCCGGCCGCCAGGGCGATGTCCGACACGATCTCCGCCAGGCGCGTGGCCACGATCGTGCCCTCGTTCTGGTAGTACCGATCGATGATCTTCCGCTGGCTCGCAGAATACTCGCGTCCGCCGGCCATCAGTGGTGCCCCTTGAGTTTCACACGCCCCCGGCCCTTCGTGATGGTGCCGAGCTCGTAGACTGTCTCACCCATCTTCTCCAGGCGACGCTTGACCCCCGCCGCGAAGGTCGGGCGGACGATCAGGCAGTAGCCCACGCCCATGTTGAACACGCGGTCCATCTCGTCCGGGTCGATCGCGCCCCTGGCTTGCAGGAATCGGAACACCGCGGGCACGTCCCACGCCCGGCGATCGATGACCGCATCGACCTTCTCGTGCAGCGCCCGCTCGAGGTTGCCCGCCAGCCCGCCCCCGGTGATGTGGGCCATCCCGGTGATGACCTTCTTGACCTTGTACTGCCGCTGCACCCGCACGATCGGCTGCACGTAGATCCGTGTCGGCTCCAGCAGCACCTCGCCCAGCGTGCGCTCCGGGTCCAGCTCCGGGTACACCTTGCCGAGCTCGAGCTTCGCGTGCCTGATCACCGACCGCACGAGCGAGTACCCGTTGCTGTGCACGCCCGAGCTGGCCAGCCCCAGCACCATATCGCCCGGCTCGACCCGGGCCGGATCCATCGCCCGCTTGAGTTCGACCACGCCGACGCTGAACCCCGCCAGGTCATAATCGCCCGGCTTGTACAGGTCGTTCATCTCCGCGGTCTCACCGCCGAGCAGAGCGCATCCCGCGGCCCGGCAGCCCTCGCTCACCCCGGTCACAATCGCGTGCAGCACGTCCTGGTCCACGGAGTTGACCGCCACGTAGTCCAGGAACAGCAACGGCTCGCCGCCCTGCACGATCAGATCGTTCACGTTCATCGCGACGAGATCGATCCCGACCGTGTCGTGCTTGCCCATCTCGATCGCGAGGTGGACCTTCGTGCCGACGCCGTCCGCACAGGCCACGAGCACCGGGTCCTTGAAGTTGTGCTTGAAGAGCTGCTCGTTGTAGTCCAGCCGCAACAAGCCCGCGAACCCTCCCGGGTTGGGGATCACCCGCTGCCCGTGGGTGCGGCGCAGCAGCGAACCGATCGAGGCGACGAACCGATCGCCGGCTTCGATATCCACGCCCGAGCCCGCGTACGTCAGCCCGCCCGGCTTCCCGTTGATCGATGCTGCTTTCTTGGCCATGCACGACAAGGGTAGGGACGGCCCGGAACCCGGCACGCCTCACGGGCGCCCGAACCACCTCTCCGCGTACACAGACGCCTCGCTCGCCAACGACGGGCTCGCAGAAGGCCCCCACGACATCCGCCGCAACCCGGCCCGGATCTTCTCGGACGCCGACGCCTGCGTCGGGGTCCATCGCCCCACCGTCCGCGCCAACGCAGGGTATCGCCCCAACCAGTCCTCGATCCCCTCCCGCCCGGCGACCCCATCGGGCACAGCCCGGGCCAGGGCCATCACCGCCGAAGCGGACGGGTACTCGCCGATCGATTCGCGGGCCAGCGCTTCGACCCACGCCTCGCCCCGGAGCATCGCGCCCCAGAGCTCCTCGTACACCGAGGTCACATCGTCCTGCGGGGCGCCGACCATCGCGCCGGGCATCCGAGACACCCGCCCGTGCGCGGCCGCGGCATCCAGCCGCAACCCGATCGGACGGGATCGGTCGTTGGCGATCGCTGCCAACGCCCCGATGACCTCCGCCGAGGCATCCCGGCGTCGCTCGGCGAGCGTGACGACCGCGAAGAGAACCTCGGGGTCGCCCTCGGCGCCGAGCCAGTCCGCCAGCCAGGGGCCCGCGTCGAACGGGACATCGGACAGGATCCGGAGCGCAGCGTCCCACCCGCGATGCTCGGTGTCCCGCGCGATCTCTTTGAGCCGATCCACCAACGGGCCGGGCACGATCGCCAGACGCCGGCCCATGAACTGGGCCGATTCGAGCGCATGGAAGCGGACACGCTCGTCCTCGTCGTTGAGCAAGTCCAGCAGGACCGCATGGAACAGAGGCTCGAGGCCCTCGAAGTCATCTGTGAGTCGCCAGTTCGCCGCGACCCCCCCAGCGGCGAAGCGATAGCGCACCAACAGCCGATCGGCATCGTCCGTCGGCGCACACAGCATCCAGGTAAAGACCACGGTGCGACGCGAAAAGTCCTTGCCGTCGAGTTGGGCGTGACGCCACGCACGCATCGCGTCGCCCTCGGGCGCCCCGAGCCTGATCGACCGCCGGATCGCCGCAGCCGCGGCAACCGCGCGACCCCGCTCGATGAGATCCAAACGCCCGGGCTCACCGAACAACTCCACCGCGACGGGCGGATCGAGAAACTCGACCCCCCGGTCGAGCTGCGCCGGCATGCTCTGCGGATCGCACAAGACGTCCCGGACGCGCGCCCTCAGTTCGTCCGCCGCCCGCGACGAGAGGGCTCCCGACCAGAACCGCTCCCGCAGCCGCTCGTGGAGCACCGGATCGGTCCCGTCCCAATAGGACGCCTGGACGGCGTCGGGCAGCACGCCCTTCCAGCCCAGCGCACGGACCGCGGGCCCCAAGCCGAGCCCGACAGACAGCAGAAGCAGCAACGCCCCCAGCCCCGCCACCGACCACCGCCGGCGCCCGGCGTAGTGCTCGCTCTCGTACGCATGCTCGAACCCGCACTCCGGGCAGCGATGCCCCCGGGTGCTCGTCATGTCGTACCCGCAACGCCGGCAGCCCCGCGCCGTCCTGGCCACGAACCGCCCCCCGAACAGCCCACGCACCAGGCACAGCATCCCGACGCCCCCCAGCAGCACCGAGCCCAGCGGGAAGAGCCACGCGTCCATCCAGTTCATCGCCAGAGCCTACCACACCCGCGGGCCCGCCAGCCCGCCAATGCCCCCTTCGCCCGGTTGCTTCATCCGTTCATCCAACCTTCAATGTCCGACCGCCCGGCGTCTCCGCCGGGCCGCAGCCCCAACCCGAGTTTCTCCTGGGAGCAACCATGCCCGAAACCCACCTGTTCACGTCCGAGTCCGTCTCCATGGGGCACCCCGACAAGGTCAGCGACCAGATCTCCGACGCGATCCTCGACGCCATGCTCGCCGACGATCCGCACAGCCGCGTCGCGTGCGAGACGATGGTCGCCACCGGGCTGGTCGTGGTCGCGGGCGAGGTCACCACCTCGACCTACGTGGACATCCCCGAGGTCGTCCGCAGCACCATCCGCAGCATCGGCTACACATCCGGCGACATGCGCTTCGACGCCGAGAGCTGCGCCGTCATGGTCGCGCTCAACAAGCAATCCCAGGACATCGCGCAGGGCGTGGACAAGGAGGGGGCGGGCGACCAGGGCATGATGTTCGGCTACGCATGCCGCGAGACCGAGGAGCTCATGCCCCTCCCGGTGATGCTCAGCCACAAGCTTGTCCGTCAGCAGGCCCACGTCCGGGAGGAGGGCGACATCCCCGGGCTGCGCCCCGACGCCAAGTCCCAGGTCACCGTCGAGTACGACGGCAACAAGCCCGTCCGCGTCGACACCGTCGTCCTCTCCACCCAGCACGACGCGACCTGGAACGAGAAGCAGGACGAACTCAAACGCCAGGTCATCGACAAGATCATCAAGCCCGTCCTCGGGGCCCACTGGAACCCCGCGATCACCGTCCACGTCAACCCGACCGGGCGTTTCGAGATCGGAGGACCCCACGGCGACGCGGGCCTGACCGGGCGCAAGATCATCGTCGACACATACGGCGGACGCGGACGCCACGGCGGCGGCGCCTTCTCGGGCAAGGACTCGACCAAGGTCGACCGCTCGGCCGCCTACATGGCCCGCTACATCGCCAAGAACATCGTCGCCGCCGACCTCGCCGACGAGTGCGAGGTCCAGCTCTCCTACGCCATCGGCGTCGCCGAGCCGACCTCCGTCCTCGTCGACACCTTCGGCACCGCCAGGGTCGACGAAGCCAGACTCTCCCAAGCCGTCCGCTCGGTCTTCCCGCTCACCCCCCGCGGGATCATCGAATCGCTCGGGCTCCGCAAACCGATCTTCTCGCCCACCGCACGCCACGGGCACTTCGGACGCAACCCCCGCGAGGTGACCTACACCAAGCAGGGCGGCGGGACCGCCAAGAACGAGGGCTTCACCTGGGAGAAGACCGACAAGGTCGCCGCGCTCAAAGAAGCCGTCGGCAACGCCGCCGTCGCGACCGCCTAGCCCCCAGCCCCCCGGTACAGCCCACGCCCGAGGATGTACGACCGGACCCCCGGGTCCAGCCCATCGACAGCCCCCCCCCGGGTTTTTTGGTGCGCCAACGCCGCCCGGATCGCGGTCGACGACGCGTCGATCCGCGGCACATCGATCAGCCGCGATACCCAACGCTCGATGTCGTCGGCGCTCCAAGCCCCGGTCTCACGCAGGCCCGAGACGAACTCGTCGTCCGACCGGTCGCCACGCCGCATGACCAGCGCGTCGCCCCAGAACTCGGCATACCGATGCCAGCGATGCATCGACAACGCCTGATCCGTCCCGATCAGGAACGCCCGTTCGCCCGCGAACACCCGCCCGGCGATCGCCCATGTATCCGCCCAGTAGCTCGGCTCGCCCGGGTTCAACGCCGCGTCGCGCAGCTCCTGCTCCCAGATCCACCAGCGGGACCGCCCCCGCAGCCCGAGGCGCAGCATCTCGACCCGGTGGCGGTCGGCCGCGGGCTCGGCGCGTTTGTGGGGGGACCGAGCCGCGGGCACGAACACCGCCTACGCGCCGTCCCGCCCGCCCCATGACCGGGCCGCGCCGAGCGTCAGACCGGTATGCCCGAGGTGGACCGGATCGAAGCTGCCACCGAACAGCAGCACCCGCCGGGCCGTTGCCACGCACCCCGGCACGCCGACCGCCTCGGACGCCCGCTCGATGGAACCCGCTCCGTCCACACCGGATCATTGGCGGGCGACCGGCCCGGACACTCCCATGCACCGGCTTGAGCACCGCCCCGGGGCGGTCTACCATCCGCCCGACTTTGTTCCTGGCCCCATCGTCTAGTCTGGTCCAGGACACCAGGTTTTCATCCTGGTAACGCGGGTTCGAATCCCGCTGGGGTCACTGGCCGCTCCGTCTTCCGACGGGGCGGTTTTTTGGTGGACCCGCCCCGAATCCCCTGGGCGCGCCCGCGCCGCCCCCCGTTGGTCTCCGCGGGGGAGGGGAGTCCTCCGCCCAGGCACACCAGACACGGAGACCGCACCAATGCTCACGCGTTCACAAAGCCCGGCCGCGCTCGTGGCCCTCCTCGTCGCGACCGGGGGCGCCGCCGCCGATACGTTCGTCGGTGACATCACCTGGACCGCAGGCGAGACCGTCACCATCGATCAGAACACCTTTGTCCAGGGCAACCTGATCATCCAGCAAGGCGTCACCGTCCTCATGGACCCCGGGACCGCCCTGACCATCGAGGCGGGCGGCTCGATCACCGCCCTCGGCACCGCCGACCAGCCCGTGCTGTTCACCGCTTCGAGCACCGACCGATGGCGCTTCATCACATTCGAGCCCGGCTCGGCCGGCTCGATGGAGCACACCGTGGTCGAGAAAGCCCTCGACGCCGCCATCCGAATCGACGGCGCGTCGCCCATGTTCACCGATTGCGTCGTCCGCGATGTCCGCAGTTCACAGTCCGCATCGACCGCCCTGACCAGCCCCACCCCCGGGGAGGTGATCAACGGCGGCGCGACCTACGGGTTCCACCTCTTCAACGGCGCCGACGCCGTCATCGAACGCGCGACCATCCACGACATCGAGGGCGGGCGCGGGGTCTCGCGCACCTTCCGCGTCACCCGATCACAGGGCAGCAACGGCGCCGACGGAAGCTCATTCGACCAGAACGGCGGGAGCGGAGGCAACGGCGCCACCGGCTTCGAGGCCTACGACGCGGGCAACGGGGGCAGCGCGGCCGCGGTCCGCATCGACTCCGACGCGACCGCCCTCGTGATCGACTCACAGATCTATGACGTCCGCGGGGGCGACGGCGGATCGGGCGGCAAGGGCGGGTCAGGCGGGCGCGGGGGCGACGGCGGGGACGGCGCCGCCTTCTTCTCCGTGGGTCGCGGAGGCAACGGCGGACGCGGAGGCAGCGGGGTCATCGGGGGCGTCGGGGGCAACGGAGGCGCCGCCGCCGCGTTCTGGGCCGTCAACCCCGGCTCGCAACTCCGTATCGTCCAGAACATCATCCGTGACGTCACCGGCGGGGACGCCGGCATCGGCGGCGTCGGCGGATCGGGCGGCCAGGGAGGCACCGGAGGACGCGGCGCCTCCACCGACACCCCCTTCGTCTGCGGCGGAGACGGGGGCAACGGGGGCAACGGGGGCAACGCCGCACGCGGGGGACCGTCGGGCGATTCCGGGCCCGCGTACCCCCTCCGCGTGGACAATGCGGCGTCCCGCGCCTTCTTCGTGCAGAACACCGTGGCACGCGTCCGGGCCGGCGCCACCGCCGGACGC
>DIYM01000022.1 GCA_002429045.1 Phycisphaerales bacterium UBA6054 | reverse complement strand
GGGTTCGCGGTCGTCGCCGACGAGGTCCGCAAGCTCGCCGAGCGCACCACCACCGCCACCGAGCAGGTCTCCTCCTCGATCCGTGAGATCCAGGACGACACCAAGGCCGCGATCGAGCAGATCGAGCAAGGGTCTAACCGTGTCGAGAACGGCGTGCAGATGGCGTCCAACGCAGGCGGATCGCTCGAACGCATCGTTGATGCATCGAAGACACTGCGCACGATGGTCGACGACATCGCGCACGCCATCGACGAACAGCAGGTCGGTGCCCAGCAGATCGCGGAGGCGACCAGCGGCATCGCCCAGGTGACCCAGGAGTCCGCCTCGGCGGCTTCGGAAGCGAAGGCCGCCGCCTCGAACCTCAGCCAGCAGGCCGAGCGCCTCTTGTCGCTCACCAGCGGGTTCAGCATCTAGCCTGGCGGTCTGATCGCCAACGCAGCGCCCCGCCCGCGGGGCGTTGTCATGCGCCCGCGTCGCCCGAGTCCCCGCGCCGGATGCCGCGTGCGATCACTCTGGCTTCGCTCAGCGGGACACCCAGCAGTTCGCGCACTGCCTTGGCGGCCTGCACATCGCTGTCGGCCGCGAGCACGGCGTCGGCGAGCGCGAGTTCCTCCCCAGGCTCATCGATCCCCACCTCGCGCCGGATCAGCGCCCCCACCCGCTGGAGGCGATCGAACCCGCGACGCACCGCGGTGTAGTACGACAAACGGAACGACGCTCCGTCGGCGAGCACCAGCGCGATGCCACGGGGCGGCACGCCGCTGCTCGACTTGCCCACCGGATGCGACACCCCCACGATCAGGTCATACGGGATCTCGCCCCGGCGGACGCCCCAGACCGTCCACACACGCCAGCGGACCGCCCCGGCGGGCCCGTCGAACACGACCGTCCAGAACCGCGCGGCGAACGATCCGATACCCAAGCCCAAGCAGGCAGCGAGCAACGCGCCCCAGGTGTTATCCCACCCCACGCCGCCCCGCACGGTCCGAACGATCCCCACAATCAAGGATCCCAGCCCCATCGCGCCGGCGAACACGGTCACGAGCCAGGGCCGAAAAACGAGCGTCAGAGGTTGTAATGACCGCGCGTGCATCGCACACTACGGTACACCCATTCGTCGCCAGCCCGCTGCCGTATCGCCATTGGACAAGACCAGTCTTTCAACGCTGCATGTCGGGATGATCTCGCTCACCGACCCGGACGACCCGGACCAGGTGTCGGGCATGCCGCACCGCGTCGCCTCTTCGCTGCGGGCCCGGGGGGTGCGGGTCACGCCCATCGTGACGGACCGGCCGGGTCCCGAACCGCGTCTTGCGCGGGCGTACCGCCGACGCGTGCCGCCCCGCTGCAAGGGTGTCGTCGACGACCTGTTCCCCTCGCGCACCGCGGGGGTGCTTCACCGGCGGGCCCGGTCCCTGGCCGCCTCGGTGACGGCACAACTGGAGAGCCACGCGCGGGGTGATACCGGGCGCCCCGACCTGCTTTTCGGCGTCTGCATCGCCACCGCGCTGGCAGAACTGGCGACCGATCTCCCGATCGTCTACTTCTCTGATGCCGCGAGCCCGATCATCAACGCGACGTACCCCGCGTTTGCCGCGCGCGGGCGGGCGTTCCTCGATGCCCGCGTCGAGATCGAACGCGCCGCGCTGGCCCGCGTGTCACGCGCCGCGTTCGCCAGCGCGAGGGCGAGAGACTCGGCCGTGGGCGACCTCGGGCTTCGGGCCGATCTGGCGACCGTGATCCCGATGGGCGCCAACGTCACGCCCCATGATCCCGAGGGGATCCGTGCCCCGGCCACGCCGCCCACTGCGAGGGATTGCAGGCTGCTGATCGTCGCCGCCGATCCGGTCCGCAAGCGTGTGGACCTGGCGGTCCGCGCCGCCGAATCGCTCCGGCGTGCCGGCATCGACGCGACGCTGTCGGTGATCGGGCCCGGCACGCGCCTGGCGCGCCGGTCGCACGCGGTCGACTTCTGCCGCCCGCTCCGCCTGTCTGACCCCGCCGACGCGGCGGTGCACACCGGGCTGCTCCACGCCTGCCACCTCCAACTGCTCCCATCGGTCGGCGAAGCCTTCGGCATCGCGCCGACCGAATCCGCCCACCACGCTCGTCCCGCGATCGTCTCCGACGCCGGCGGGCTGCCCTCCGTCGTGCGTCACGACGACACCGGGATCGTGATCCCCGTCGCCGAACCGCACCAGACCTGGGCCGATGCGATCGCGGCCCTCGTCCGCGACCCCGAACGCTACCGGCGTTACTCTGCCAACGCCCTCGCGCACGCCCGCGTTGAGTTCACGTGGTCGGCCTGGGGCGCACGCATGGTCTCGCTGATGCACGAGACGCTCGGTGCAGACCGTCCGGCTCGTGTCACTCCGACAAGAACGGCCGGATGATCTCCACAACGCGGGGCGCTGCGTCATTCGGCACCGTGAACGTCAGGGAGTAGTGCGCGATCATCCAGCCGCCGTGGGTCCGGACCACCACGCCCGTTCCCCGCAACTCACCGTACCGGTCGTGGTCGAGCAGTTCGTCGAACCACCCGGTCCGCCCGTCGGCGTCGAACACTAGGAACCGGTCGCGCGGCGAGTACGTCCACGCCTCTACCCCGTCGAAGTGCGGGCGGGCGAAGCCCTCGAACTCCGCCCGCGTCCAACGCTCGCCCGCGTCCGTCCCGAGGAACACCGCGTCTCCGGTCATCCGCGAGAAGTACCCATCGAAATCCCCCTCCGCCGCGGCGGCGTGCCAGGCGTCGATCACGCCGTCGACCTCCGGTCGCTGATCGAACGCGGTCCAGGACGCCCGGCGGTCGATGGCGCACCCCGAGCCGACGGCGCAGATCAAGCACGATGCAAAGACACGATTCGGCATTCCGTTCCCTCCGTAAGAGCCTTTGACCACCTTACCACACCACCCGTTCGGGGTTGACGCGCCGCGCACCGATCCCGTGTTCGTGGGAAGCGGCGCCGAAAATCGTTCGGACACGCGGCGGAACGCGCTGGCGCACGATCGCCCCCGTGCTACGTTGCGTGCGTCCGCCCGAGCGGGCGGGCGTCCATCCAAGCCTTCGGGCGGAGCAATCAGAAAGGGGTCCTCACAATGAAACGGTCACTCAGCACCGCGGCCAAACTGGCCGCCGGCATCTCGGTCGCGGGCGTCATGGTCGCGGCCGCCACCGCGGTCGCGTTCCCGCTCCAGCCGCGCGACTGCCTCCCGGGCGTCTACTGCCTCGACGTGTACGACCCGGTCACGTGCTCCAACGGTGTCACGTACTCCAACTCGTGCTACGCCGCGAAGGCCTGCGCGACGGACTGCGTGCCCGGCTTCCCGGAGTGGTAGCGACCGCGGCGGGATCGGCGCGACACGTGCACGGCAGGCCCAAGGCCTGCCGTTTTCGCTTGTTGATCCCGAGAAGATGATCAGCCGGGCAGCGACGCCTGTCGTGCGGCGTCCCGGATCTCGTCGACACGGCGCGCCGCGACATTCCCGCTCCACACCCCGACCACCTCGCCGCCGCCCCGGACCACGATCACCGAGGGCGTCACCGGAACGCCGCGCAGCCATCCGGCCCTCCGTGCTCCGCGCCACTGAATGACCGCCGATTTGGGCTCCAACGCCCCGGGCTCGCCCGCCGCCACGTCGATCACCACAGCCAGAGCACCCCCCAGATCGTCGGCGACCATCCCGTCCCACGCGGGCAACACGAGGTCGCACGCGGCGCACCCGGCCGAGACCACAAACACCACCGTCGCGGGCCCGCCCTCGTCGAAGAACAGGCCCCGCTCGGCACCAGACGCATCAAAGAGCGCCAGAGCCCCGACGCGATCGCCCGGCACCAGACCGCCCTGCGTGGCGCGCTCCAGCAACCGCGCATCCTGCCGTGATACCACCCGACGCAACGCGGCGTTCTGCACCAACAGCAGGACGGTCAGCACCGACAGCCCGATCAGCGCCAACCACAGCGGCCATGCTCTGCGCTCCATCGCCCGAGTGTCTCAATGCACGCGTGCCGCCGCAACCCCCTTGTCCGGGCGGGCGCTCCGAGCAAAGAACGGGGCGCAAAGAACGAGGCGCAAAAAAGAGGCCGGACGGGGAAGCCATCCCGCCCGACCGGATCGGAAACAGATGTCGGTCGCCCCAAGGCGACGGCCTTATCGGCGGCGACGCGCCCCGAGGACCAGAGCCCCGCCCATCGCGAGCAGCGCCCCAGGCGCGGGGACGATCACGGTCTCGACGTAGTCGATCGCCGCGTCGTGGATGTCCTCGCTCAGACCGGCGTTGAACACGGTCCAGGTGCTCTCGGAGTCCTCGAAGCCGCCCACGGTGAACCGCAGCTGCATCAGGTAGATGCCGGTGCCCGCCGACGAGTCGAGCAGGACGTCCCAGTGCTCGTCGAAACCGGACGGGTTGTCGGCGTCGTAGTTGATGTCGAAGCCGGCGACGTCACCGGCGAACATCGAGCTGCTCACGCTGTTGGGCCCGAACTCAAGCGTGATCGGTGCCGAGGACATCGACGAGAAGTCGACGTCGCCCGTGCCGTCCCAGCGCATCACCGGGGACTCGATCACGAAGCCGATGCCCGAGTTGTCGGGCATGGAGCCGGCCTCGATGAAGATGCCCGGCTCGTCGGCGAACCAGTTCGGGCCGACGAGGGACATGTCGGCGGCGAACACGCGCTCGCCGATGTTCTCGATGACCTGCTCGTCGTGGTCGCCCACGCCGGTCACGACCTTGCCGTCCTGGATCAGCAGGCCGTAGTCGCCGCCGTCCGCGAACGCCACACCGGCCAGACCGGCCACGCTCAATACCATCAGTGCCTTACGCATAGCTATCTCTCCTTAGTCTTCAGACTGTCTACAAAGCTGCTCGCAACAAACGGATCAAACCGGCCGCTCCGCCCGACGGGGGCGCCCGGCACACTCACGGGGACCGGGCCCGTCACGGGCACCCGGCGTTGTACGCCGCGATGAACGCGGTGATGTCGAAGAAGTTGAACACGCCGAACGGCGCCGCCAGATCGGCCGACGCGTCCTGCTGGTTGTACAGCCCGATGTACGCGCTGACATCGAAGAAGTTCAGCGTGCCGAACGGCGCCGCCACATCCGCGACGCACGGCTGCGCGACCAGGTTGTCCCGGACCCACTGCACCGCCTCGTCGAGCTCGGCGGCACCGTCGCCCTGCGCGAACACGACGTACAGGGGCTCGGTCCGCTCGACGCCCGGAGCGTCGGTCCAGAACTCCCACGTCAGCAGCCACAGCCCGGACGGCGCCCCCCCCGACGCCGGATTCAGGAAGAACTGGACGTGGTGGTGGAACCCGGCCCCGTCGTCGAGGTTCGCCTGCCCGAAGATGATCCCGGGCACGACCACATCGCTCGTGGGCGAGGTGGTGTTGATGCCGCTCTTTCGGAGCGTGATGGTGTCCTCGGCGATCTGGTCGAAGTCGCCGTCCCAGACCCGGACCGCCCGCGTGATATCGAACCCCACGAACATGCCCGGCACGTTCTCGCCCTGCTGCGCGTCCACGCCCGGGTCGTTGGTGAAGTTGGGGAACCCCTCGGCCCCGAACGTGCCGCTGCGGACGGGGTCCGGATACACCACATCCCCCGTGGACAGATCGACGGTGCCGGTCTGCAGCGCGTTGTCGTGAACGCGGAGGATGTAGTCGGTCTCGTGCAGGGTCTGCGCCGCGGCCGGACCGCACACGCCGCACAACGCCGCCGCCACACCCAATCGATACTGCAAGTTCATTCGCAACTCCCGCCCGCGAAGGGGCACGCGGTCCCGGCTGACGCCGGGCCCTCCTGTTAGTCGGGCGTGTTCACGCCGTCCGCTTCCGGATGAAAACGATTCCTGCGTGTGTCCTTGTAGAGATCGCTGAACGGCGCCACGGTGGCGCTCCCGTCCAGACGCGACACCGCGCTGCGTCCGTCCCAACCGGACCCGCCGTGCGCGTCGAGCCACATCTGCCCGCGGGCCTGGATCAGCGTCGCCTCGTCGCTCAGGAAGCTCAGGTCCCACTCGTCGGGGTGGACGTGGTCGGACTTGGCGAACCCGGGGATCTCGGTCTGCTCCTGGCCGCCGATCAGGTTCCTGTCGGTCATCATGACGACGTGGACCGTCGAGCTCGGGCGCGGGATGCGGCTCAGGCGGTCGTACCCGTTGCGTCGATCCAGACGCCGTCCCGTCACGGGATCGCGGACCAGCACCGGCGACACACTCGCCGCTGTGTACCCGTTCAACCCGTAGCTGGTCAGACGCGCGATCTCCGGGTAGTCCGGATCGTTCGAGAAGTCCCCGTCGTTGAGGATCTGCTCGTTGGCGTCGAACCACGCACGCAACTGCCCCACCGTCGCGCCGTCGTCCGCCCCGTTGTTCTCGGTGTCCCACCACACGCTGCGGTCCAGCGGGGACTTGAGCACCAGCCCCGAGTCGGCGTAGTTCCGCAACTGCACGATCCAGGTCTTGCGGATGTCGCCCGACAGCGCCCCGTGCGGCAACGCCGCATCTACGAACCGATCCTGACTGTCTAATAAGTACACCTGGTGCGCCAGCTCGACCTGACGCACGTTCGAGAGGCATACCACCGACCGCGCTGTGGAACGCGCCTTCCCGATCGCCGGGAGCAAGATCCCGATGAGCAGCGCCACGATCGCGACCACCACCAGCAGCTCGATGAGCGTGAATGCTGGTCGGCCACGGGCGAACGCGGGCTGAGGGATCCGGCTATTCATGAGAACCTGTTATCAATAACACGCCGGATGCCCGGGGTCAACCGATCCCGCGGTTCTGGGCCCAAGTTTTTGAGAACTGATTCTCATCTACAGGCGGCTCGGGCGGCCTCTGGCGATCGTCAGCACGCTCAGTCCCGCCTCGTGTTGACCATCCACCGGCTGAAGCCGTCGAAGAACAGCGCCACCGCCGGGATGTGCTCGGCGGGCATCCCATACTCTCTGGTCGCTTCTTGGAGCGTCTCGCGGAAGCATCGCATCCACTCCCGCCGGGCGTCCTCATCGATGACGAACGGCATATGCCGCATCCGCAGCCTGGGGGGGCCGTGCCGCTGCTGGTAGAGGTGGGGCCCGCCAAAGAGGAACACGTTCATCGCCGCCGACTTGTCGGCCGCCTTGATCAGGTTCCGCTCCCCCTTGGGGAACAGGTGCGAGATCTTGGACGCCGCGAGCCTGCGATAGAAGGCCCGTGTGAACGCGACGATGTTGTCTTCACCCATCGTCTCGTAGACCGCCGCGGGGATCCGGTCGGTCTGGGGCGGCCCCCCGGGGGGCGTCCAGATCTCCCGGTCCGGCGTGAAGCTGTCTGGATCCATCGGGAACCCTACCCGCCCGGGGTGCCCAGGCCCGCCCGACCCGGTGAAAACACCGCCCGGCGAACAGAACAAGAGCCCGGAGCTCCAGGCTCCGGGCTCTTCCCCCACCCCGCGGAGCCCGATCGGGAACCCCAGCCCGACCGACCCGAGGTGTCGATGTGCCCTGTATGAGCGGGCCCGGTTCGGGGCGGTCACGCCACTTTGGGGATTTTCCCTGTACCCGACCGGGGCGGCTTATGAGACACGCGATCTCCGGCCGCGCCGATCGCGGACCTTCCCGGGCTGCCCAGGCTGCGCATGCGCTCCGGCTGCCCCACACGGCGGCCCGAATCGCGCGCCCCGCTTGCCCGCCCGCGCAGTTCGGGCGATGTATGTCCGATCACGATGTGGAAGGCTCTAGCCAAGATTGCCACCGACCAAGGCCCGGAAGCCCGCCGGCGACCGCGATTCCGCGCCAACCAGATGGTCGTTGATCACGGCGTGGTCAAGGACTTCTCCTCCAGCGGGCTCCGTATCGAGTTCTCCCGCTGCCCCCGCTACGAGATCGGGCAGCAGGTCGAGTTGACGCTCCAGAACTTCCAGGGGCACCGGCGTTGCGTCGCCGAGGTGGTTTGGATCGAGAAGACCGGATGGCGCTCCCGCGCGGTCGGGTTCCGGTTCCCGAACGAGGAGATCGCCGAGCAGATGCAACTGTTCAAAGCCGCCTTTAACCCCCTCGACGACGGCGAGTGGTCCAACCGCTGACCCGCCTCCTTCGCACCGCCCAACCCGGGCAAATGCCCCAGAATCCGCGCTTTTTTGATCTGTTCGGGAACAAGAAGAACCATTTGTTCGTTTACACAACGGTTCGGCACCCGGTCGGTGCGAATTGGATCCCAAGCCTGAATCTGCCCGCGACCGACTGGCGAATCCCAAACCGATCCTGTGCGTGAGGCCCGGGAAGATCGCGAACGCGACTCCCGGGCCTTTCTTGTGCGCACCCGGCTCGTGCGCGCTCGGCCGGTATCTCTTCCACAACCGACAGGCGATGCCGCCGCCCCCGCCAAAGCCCAGAAGTCTCCGCCTGCCCCTGGGCGGGCGCATCCCACGCCAGCCCGTTGATTCCGGTGGGCAGGATGCCCGCACGGGCCTGATCGCCCGCGAAGCGGGGTCGATCACACCAGATCGCACGCGTCGGCGGGCATCCAGTGGGCGTCCCGCCCGTCCCACTTCACGTTGCAGCCCACCGGGTTCGTGAGCGGGGTCGCGATCGGCTCGCCGGACAACGCGGCTTCGATCGCGTCGTCGAGTTCGCTGGTGGTCACGTTCTCGGGCACACGAGGCGAGTCCACCGCACGGCCCGTGTAGATCAGCCTGCGGTCGCGATCGAACACATAGAAATGCGGCGTCCGCAGGGCGCCGTACGCGCGGGCCACGTCTTGGCTCCCATCGTGCAGATAGGTCCACGGGAACCTGTGCTCGTTCATCCGCTCGACCATGTGCTCGAACGAATCCTCGGGGTAGGTGTTGGGCGAGTTCGAGTTGATGCCCACGAAGCGCACACCGCGGGACGCAAACTTGTCCGCCGTCGCGCGGGTGAGTTCGTCGGAGTTGATCACGTAGGGGCAGTGGTTGCACGTGAAGAAGATGACCAGCAGTTCGGCGTCGGCGAAGTCGGACAGGGAGCGGGTGCTGCCGTCGGTCGCGGGCAGGGTGAAGCCCGGGGCGGGCTGGCCGAGTTCGAGGGTGAAGGGCATGGCGGGTCCTGTCTGTTTGGAAGGGGGCCTGTTACGGGGCGTCGGTGACGGGGCGGTCGAGGGAGACGTGCGAGCGCTTGACGAGGTGCGCCAGGATCAGGCCCACGCCGACGAGCACGGCGATCAGCGCGACGAGCGCCGCGATCTGGACCCTCGGCAGCGTGGTGCCGGCGTAGACGCGATGGGTCGGGCCGATGTACACGACCTGCCCGGGCTCGGCGTCGGCGATGGTCAGCGTGACCCGCCCGGGCTCGGGGGGCGTGAACTGGGCGACCGCTCGTCGCCGGTCACGCAGCCCGAAGAACGCGACCTGCATGTACCAGTTGACCCGCTCGAACTCGACCGGCGTCTGCTCGACCGAGTCGGTTAGGACGATCTCGGCGTCGTCGCCGAGTTCCACGAGCGGCTGGTTGACGGTGATGTGGGCGCCGGTGACTTCTTGGTAGACCGCGTGCTCGACGCCGGGCTCGAGTTCGAGGGCGATGCCGCTCGCGGGGAGGGTGACGCGGGGGCCCGAGTTGATGAACAGCCCGTAGGAGACGGCGAGGTAGCCCAGCGTCCCGACGAGCCCCAGGACGCCGAGGACGATGAGCCCGATGGCGGCCGGGATCGCGATCGAGGTCGGGAGACGCATCTGGCCATTATAAGGGGCCGGCGTCCATCAGATCGGGGTCGATCCGCGACGCAGAGGCGGCCCGCCAGACGAGCAGACCCAATCCGACGACGCCCAGAGCGGCGGCCGCGAAGAGGATGATCACGAGGCGCCGCCCGTGCGTGCGGCCGAACATTTCGGTGGTCGGGCCGACGTAGTAGACCTGCTCGGAGTCGAACGATCCGGTGACATCGATGGTCACTTGCCCGTCGGCGGGGGCGGTGAACTCGGCGATCTCGCGGCGGTCGCGGGTCATGCCGAACAGGGACTGCCTCATCCACCAGCTGTTGGGGGCGGTCGCGATCTCGGCGCCGGTGGCGGTCTCGGTGACGGCGATGCTGAGATCGGTCGGCGGGTCTTGGACGGGGTTGTTGACGGTGTTGTGCGGGCCGTTGAGTTCGCGGAGGATCGCGATCGTCTCGTTGGGGTCGAGTTCGAGCGTGACCTTGGCGGGGACGGTGATGTGGCGGCCTCGGCCGTGGAACTCGCCGACGAGATGGAGCGACGCGAGAGCGGTGGCCGCGAGCACGAGCAGCCCCGCGGCCAGCATGATGAGACCGACAGCGTATGGCGGGGCCTTGATTCGCATGCTCGCGGGGTTGTTACGTGAGTATCACGTAGAGGGCGTGGAGCAGCCCGGGGAGGTAGAAGAGCAGGGTCAGGATGATGTTGAGGATCAGCGGGAAGCCGATGCCCTCCTTGAGCCCGACGGCCAGCGGCGGGATGAGGATCGCGATGATGACGAGCAGCAGCTTGTTGGTCGAGAGTTCGGACATGGGTGTTCTCCTGTGCGTTGCTGACAGGATATCCGGCGGTCGGCTTCTCTGCTGTGCGGGCGGTGCGGAGGGTGGCGGCCGTGGCTTTGCGGGCGGTTTCGGCGGCTTGGTCGGTGAAGGGCTCGGGCTTGGCGAGCTGGTGGAGGCGGGCGCGGGCGGTGAAGGCGGCGTCGGTGCTCAGGGCTCGTTCGCGGGCGGCGGTGATGCGCGTCAACGCTTCGATCGCGCGGTCGTATTCGGGGGATTCGAGGAGGTCGGCGAGTTGGTCGAGAGAGATGCCGAGGGGGTTGCAGAGGGCGAAGGCGTCGTAGGCGGGGTCGGCGAGGTTGGTGATGATGCGGTCGAGCCGGTCGGCGTTGGAGGCGGGCTCTGGCTGATTCTGTGCGTGCGTCGTGTGCATGACGCGAGGGTACTGCGGCGGCGTGGCGGCTCAAGGAGAATGCGGGGGATGACAACGAAGTAGCGCACAGACGAGGTGATTCACGCAAATTCTCTCTCAATCTTCATGCTCATGATCACTGCACGCATCCAGGATTTGTTGCCAGGTCTTGAACTGATGCGCGAACTCGAAGATCGGCCACGATCTGATCATGTACGGACTGACTTCACCAGCCTTCAAAGCTCGCTTTGTCACATCTGCAAACTGATCCTCTAGCCCCATGTGAATTGTGTAGCCGATCTCCAGCAACATCGAGCAAGCCGACCAGTCATGCTTATTCAAAAGCGTAGAACAGTCGAAACTACCATCTAATTTCCTATGTGCAGTGCATTGGTTGAGAGACATTGACTTGGCGTGCGATTCTGTGACGCCAAACAGATTATCTGAGAACTCCGCGATCTTGGCGACAGCGAGATATCGCCCTTTGTGGAGCATCCCAAACTGAGTCATCAAGGCCGAGCCAGACAGGTTGCTAAGCGTGCTCTTTGACGACCAAGATGTCGCACAGCAATGCACCAACATCAATGCGTAAAGCTGAAGATAATCGAGCATTTCCTCGAGATACTCGTCTGAAAGCTCGAGAGGTTCGCCAACTTTAACTTCAAACTGCTCTACCAACTTGCCGTCGACCTTTTTCAGATACCCTCGCTGAACAATCATGTTCGCGTGAGTGGCGAGATGGCGCCTCTGAATGCACTCGATGACACGAGCTCGGATCTCGTTGTGGACAGCAATGGAAACGCCGAGGGTCGACCTGAAGTACTTCTCGACACCCAAGAAATCTTGCCGTAAAGCTGACTCTGCTTCTTGCAAAGCCAGCTGGTGCTTGGCTTCATCCAAGTCGTCTACAAGTTCGAGATCGATCAACTTGAGTGTCTGCTGAGAATCCTTGAGCTTACTTGGCTTGCGTTTGTAGTACGCAACTACGAGATCAATTAGGAGCGCATCGAAGGCTGCAATAGCCATTGACAGGTAACCACGCCTCAGAATGGCCTCCTGGGGTGCACCAATGGTCTCAGCGTATATGGACTCCATTTCATGAAGCTCGCCCCAAAGGGCGCGAGCTTCCCCAGAGAGGGGAACCGGCCGTGCTGCCGGCTTCGTTCCTTCCTCGTTGGCCTCTGGAAGTTCCGGCGGAGGCATCGCTCCTTGGAGACGCTCCATCAGCTCCTTTGCGACCTGCTGCTGCGATGTACGAGCGTTGAGATCCGATTGAGCCACCGCAGGAAGCGTTTCTCGGATCCCGACTCTTACCGCCGCCAAACTCGCACGAAACATTGCATGACGATTGTTAAGTTCGAATGCGAGCAGATCGTGTGCATGCACCCCGGTTACTTCTGCCATGCGGATCACCCCACCGCCGCGACGACTTTCTTGGCCGCGTCGCCGAGGTCGTTGGCGGCTTGGAGGGTCGGCAGGTCGGAGGCGGCTTGCTGGAGCAGCTCGCGGCCGGCTTCGACGTTGGTGCCTTCCAGCCGCACCACCAGCGGGACCTTGAAGCCGATCGAGCCGTCCTGGTTTTTGAAGCCCCGGGCGGCGTTGATGATGCCCTTGGCGATGATGTCGCACTGCATGATGCCGCCGAAGATGTTG
>DIYM01000008.1 GCA_002429045.1 Phycisphaerales bacterium UBA6054 | reverse complement strand
ACCACGCCCATGGACGAGATCCCCGATTTCATGCCCGATTTCGATGACGAGCCGACCGGCTCGGACGCCGGTGACACGGGATCGGACTCGGGGGGCTCACCCATCCTCGCCGGTCTGACCGAGCCGCAGCGGAAAGCGGTCTTGCACACCGAGGGGCCGCTGCTGATCCTCGCGGCCGCCGGCTCGGGCAAGACCCGCGTCATCACCCGTCGGATGGCGCACCTGATCGACCTGGGCGTCCCCCCCTGGACGATCCTGGCGCTGACCTTCACGAACAAGGCCGCCGGCGAGATGCGCGAGCGCGTGCTGCAGCAGATCCTCGGGGACAACGCGGACCCCGAGACCGCCCGGCACGACCGGCGGACCCGCGGGCTGACCGTGACCACCTTCCACTCGCTCTGTGCGCGCCTGCTGCGCCGCTACGCCGAGGCCGCCGAGATCCCGGGGCTCAAGCCCGACTATACCATCTACGACTCGGCCGATCAGATGTCGGCGATGAAGCGTGTGCTCAAGAAGATGGATCTCTCGACGACCAACTGGCCGCCCCGTTCGGTGCTGTCGGCCATCAGCAACGCCAAGAACGATCTCCAAGACGCCGAGACGTTCGAGAAGAACGCCAACGATTTCTACTCCAAGCAGATCGCCAAAATCTACTCGGGCTACGCCGCTGAACTCCGCAGGGCCGGAGCCATCGACTTCGACGACCTGTTGCTCTACACCGCAAAGATGCTCGAGACGCGCGAGCAGATAAGGCGCGAGCTCGCCGGGCGCTGGCGCTACGTCATGATCGACGAGTACCAGGACACCAACTCTGTCCAGTTCCGCATCGCGTCGCTGCTGGCCCCCCCGTCCGCGGAATCCCCGCCCAACATCTGCGTGGTGGGCGACCCGGACCAGGCGATCTACGGCTGGCGCGGCGCTGACATCACCAACATCCTCGAGTTCGAGACCCACTACCCGGGCGCGACCACCATCATGCTGGGCGAGAACTTCCGTTCGACGTCGCCGATCCTCGGGGCCGCGGACCATCTGATCAAGCACAACGCCCGGCGGAAAGACAAGCCGCTCTTCACCAGCCGCGAGGGTGGCGAGCGCGTCACCATCGCCCACTGCCGCGACGAGCACCACGAATCCGAGCTGATCGCCGATTGGTTCAGGAGTCTGCACGAGGAGAACAACACATCCTGGAAGGACATGGCGGTGTTCTACCGCACGAACTCCCTCTCCCGCGTGATGGAGGACGCCTTGCGGTCGAACCAGATCCCCTACTCGATCGCCCGCGGGACGGCGTTCTTCGATCGGGAAGAGATCAAGAACGCGGTCGCGTACCTCCGCGTTGTCGCCAATCAAGCCGACAACGTGTCGCTGAACCGGGTCATCAACACACCGGCCAGGGGGATCGGCAAGACATCGCTGGACATCGTGCAGGGCGCCGCCGAACGCGCGGGCATCCCGTTGTGGGAAGGGCTGACCCGCGTGGACGAACTCGGGCTGACGGCCCGGGCGGCCAACGCCATCGGCAGATTCGTCGAAACCGTCAACGCCTGGACGGGGGGCGGGACGTTCATGGGCGCCCAGGTGCCCGAGACGCTGCACGAACTCGTCGAGCGCGTGATCACCGAGTCCGGGCTCGAATCGCACTACGCCAAGCAGGCCAAGACGAGCGGCAGCGAGTCCGACGCCGAACGGCTCGACAACCTCAACGAGCTGGTGTCGTCAGCCCGAGAGTTCGAACGGGAGTACGACCCCGCGGACGACCCCGCGGCGTTCACGGACGTCGCACGCGCCGAGCGGGGCGACGCGGGTGAGGTCCCCCCGCTGCTCGGCATGCTCCGCGCTTACCTCGAGTCGATCGCCCTCGTCGCCGACGCGGACGCGGTGGATCCCGCACAGGGAACCGTCACACTGATGACGCTGCACGCCTCCAAGGGCCTGGAGTTCCCCGCCGTCGCGATGATCGGGCTCGAGGAGGGCTGCCTGCCCCACTCCCGCGCCAACGACTCCGAGGAACAGCTGGAAGAAGAACGCCGGCTGGCGTTCGTCGGCATCACCCGCGCCATGAGGCGGCTGCACATCACCAGCGCCCGCAGGAGGACCATCCGCGGGATGTCGGAACGGACCATCCCCAGCCGGTTCCTCGAGGAACTCCCGCCCGAGCACATCGTCGTGTCGGAGCAGGCCGACGAGCCCGAGCACGAGTACAACGACGCGTTCGCGCCCACCAAAGAGCGATCGTGGGACCGCGGCGCGATGTCATCGGGGTCGGACTGGAAACAGAGCGTGGCGCGGGCACGCGAGCAGCGGCTGGCGTCCGTGGACGCGCGCCCGTCCGCGGCGGCCGCCAGCTTCCCCGCGGGCTGCCGCGTGCGCCACCCGCAGTTCGGTGCCGGGACAATCGAGAAGGTCACGCCAGGCTCAAACGCCCGAGCGGTGGTCGTGTTCGACTCGGTCGGAAAAAAAACGCTCGTGCTCGAGTACGCCCGTCTCAAACGGGTGTAGACGCACCGCCGTCCGCACCGGCGCCCATCGAATCGATCTTCGCGTTCAGTATCGCGATCTCCTGAGTCAGCCTTCGGCTGCGCATGATGACGCGGTTCAGCTCGCTCGTCATCCGGTGCATGTACAAAAACATCGAGACGAACAGGGCGGCGAACAGCAGCACGAAGGGGAACGCCACACCGATCGATTGCGAGAGGTTGTGCGCGAACCTCGGGAAGACCACGAAGCCCATGGGCAGCAGCACCACGACCGCGAGCATCGAGATGTGGTAGAGGTCGAACCGACCAGAGATCGCCCGGCGCATCAACGCCCACAGGTACAGAATGCCGCAGAGGCAGACGATCGCGATCGTTTTGCCGGCCGGCGCCACATAGGGGGCTTGCGTCGCTATCTCTTGTGCGCTCATGATTCGTCCTTCTGTGGCTGGAGCGGGGCGCCGGGCCCGCACGCGGGCTTCCGCAGCCTGGCCAGCAAGATGTAGCAGATCACTCGGAACATGTACAACGCGTTCGTGACCCCCCCGATGCTCGACCGCCCGTGCTCTCGGGCTCGCATCGAGACGGGCACATCCACGACCGTGAGCCCCTGCCGGATCGCGATCGAGACCGAGATCGGCTCGGGATAGTCGTGCGGGTACTCGCGGGCGAACAGCCCGATCGCCTCTCGATCGATCAGGCGCAGCCCGCTGGTAGGGTCGGACACGCTGGCGCCGCCGAACGCCAGCGAGATGGTCCTGCTGATGATGCGAGAGCCGAGCCGGCGCATCGCGGTCGATTGGTCGCCGCCCGCCCCGTCAACGAATCTGCTGCCGATGACGATGTTGTGTCCCCCGCGATCCATGACCTCGATCAGCCCGATCAACTCGGCGGCGACGTGCTGCCCGTCGCCATCGACCTGGCAGCAGAACCCGTACCCTTCCCGCCAGGCGACCTGGATGCCGGTCTGCACGGCGCCGCCGATGCCGAGATTCATCGGGAGCGACACCACCCGGGCCCCGCACCCGATCGCACGGGCCCGCGTGGCGTCCGACGAGCCGTCGTCGATGACGACCGGCACGAAACGCGCCCCGAGCAGGCGGACCTCCTCGATCACGGACGCGATCGACCCTTCCTCATTGAACGCCGGGATGATGACCAGCACGCGCTCGCTGCGCGGGGGTTCGGGATCTGGCTCGATCTGGGCGCATGCGTCGATCATGCCGCCACACCGTCCCGGGCCGATCCCGGGAACCGGGCCGCTCGACCCAGCGTCCGGCGGGCACGGAGCCCGGCGACCCTGCTCATCACGAACACCACCCGCAAGGGGAGGTTCTCCATCTTGGTCTGCGGGCGCCCCAGGACACCACGCAGGCCCTGCATCCAGAGATCGGCGCCCTTCTTGAGTTTCTCGATGAAGAACGCCCGGATCAGCCGCTTGCGTGCCGCATCGACCACGCCGAAATCGTCACGCCCCTTGGGCGTGAAAGTAGGCAGGGCCCCGAGCCCGCCACGGAGTTCGATCTTCTCATCCGCGTAGAGCCTGCTGCCCGCGAACGGCGCGACGATGAAGATCGCGGCCTCGTCGAGCCCCGCCCTGACCATCGAGCGCAGGTACGCCTCGGACGCCGCACGGTCCTCGCCGGTCTCGGCCGGGTGCCCGACCAGAAAGCAGGCCTGCGTCCTGATGCCGTGCTCCCGGCACGCGCGGACCAGCTCGAGCCCGTGGGTGTAGTCGAACGGCTTGCCGATCGCTTTCATCACCGACTTGCTGCCCGATTCCGGGCTGATGGAGAGAAACCGGCAGCCGCCCCGGGCGAGCAGCCCGACCTGATCGAGCTTGACGGTCTCGGCCTTGGTTCCACTCACGAAGTAAAACCGAACCCCGGCGTCGCGCCGGATCAGCTCCTCGCAGATCGCGCTCCAACGCTCGGAGCGGACCGTGGGGTTCAGGTCTTCGATGTGAAAATCGAAGACCCCGAAACGATCGCGGAGTTCGATGAGCATGCCGGCCACGTGCTCCGGGTCGTCCCCGCGCCAGCGCCGGTCGTTGGTTTCGGGGACGACGCAGAAATCGCACGGGTACGGGCACCCCCGAGACGTCAGGACCGGCAGGTATTTCCGCTGTTTGGGCCCGTGCGCGTACGGCAACGCCCAGTACCCCTCGAGGGGGAAGAGGTCCCACGCGGGGATCGGGTGCCGGCGGTGATCGTCGCGCGGGCGGGACCACAGCGATGGGTCCCCGCCCCGCTGGGAGGCCAGGCATAGGTTCGCGGGCCCTTCCTCGTCAGGATCGAGCAGGGCCCGCTCGATCGACTCCCAGACGGGCCACACATCGCCGATCGCCAGCCCGTGCGCCCCGGCATCGAAGAACGCGTCCGCAACCCGCGGGAGGCTGTACGCCGTCACGGCCTGGGCGTTCTCCATTACAAGCACCGGCACGCGCGGATGCTCCGATCTGAACCACCTGACCAGCCCGAGCACCTCGGCGTGCGACATATAGGAGATCGCGTAGATCACGACGACGCCCGCGTCGCGGACCGCCTCGCTCCCGGCGTACGCCTCGATCGGACGCCCCTGCAGGTAGTGATCGCCCGACTCTGTGAACGTGCGTGTGCCGGCCCCGAACAGGTCGATGACCGAAACATCCCTGCCGAGATCGCGCAACCGCGTCGCGAGAACCGCCAACTCGATCGGCCAGTAGGGCACACCCGAGCCGAGGAAGTCGCCCTTCTGGATCGCAAGCCGCGGTGAGACAAGCAGGACACGCATGAGTCAGTCGAGCACCGGGTAGTTGGTCGTCCGCTCACGCTCGGCGGACCACGCCCGCCCGTCGTCGTTCTCGGCGTGCCGGTTCAGCCAGTCCGCGCACCCGTACCCGATATCCATCGCGTCCAGCGTGCCGATGTAGTTGTACGCACCCTGCCGGCCGATCGAACGGAAGTTTGCGATCCCGTCCAGACCGTCCAACGCCCGTCTCAGGATCGGCTCGTGCCCCACCCGGTACACCGGGTAGGACTTCGGGAGACGGATCACCCGCATCGCCTTCTCGTCCGGGACACGACCGAACAGCCTCGCCATACCCTCGCGGCATTCGTCGGCCAGCCGGGCATCCGTCTTCCCGGCATTGGGGCGCTGCGGGCTGCTCATCACCTCGCAGCACACGATCGTGCCGTTCGGTGTCATGTCCGGATCGAACGACTCCTGCTCGCTGATCCGATGGAACGCCACCGATGTATCGGGCACAAAGATCCAGGAGTCCTCCATCAGCCGCGGGGTATCCAAGACAAAGAAGACCAGCAACAGATCGTTGAGCACCACCTGGTCCCTGATGTCCCCGAGCCGCTTCTCGCCCAGGTAATCCTTGAGCATCATCGCGGTGGGGCCCAGCGGCATCGACGAGACCACCGTGTCTCCCTCGCTGACGGGCAGCGCGTCGGACGCCCCGTCCGCCCGCTTCACCTGGATCGCCGCGATGCGGCCGTCATCGATCGTCAGCCCGGACACGCCCGTCCCGAGCATCCACCCCCCGGACCCGCCCTTGGCACGGATCGCATCCCACAGCCTCGAAAGCCCGCCCTTCGGGTAACGGAACGTCAGCGCTTCAAACGCGCTGGTATCGCCCTTCCTGCCCAGAGCGCTGCGGACCGCTTCCCCCAACGGGGGCGTTTGGACTCTGGCACGCGAGAGACGCGCGTCGAGGCTCTTCGGGTCGCCCCACAGTTTCTCGGCGGTCGGCTTGAACATCGACTCGTAGAGAGCGGCGCCGACCCGGCTGCGCAGGTCGTCCTCGAAGCTCTCGTACGCGGATGTGCGCCGTCCCGGGATCAACGCCGCGGCGGCGTACCCCACGCCCATCCGCACGAAACGCGGGAGACCGAACGCCCCGACCAGGTCCATCGCGGCCGGCGGGTACCGCAGGTAGCTGTCGTTCATCCAGATGCGGCTGACCTTGTCGCGCGTGATCCAGCCGTCTCCGGGCAGCAACGCCTCGACGCGGGCCTGCAGGCGCTCGTCGGTCGTGAAGACCTTGTGCGGCCCGAGGTCATGGGAGCCGAAACCTTCCCACCGGTGCGTCGCCGCGAGCCCTCCCAGGTGGTCCGCCCGCTCGATCACCACGAAGTCGTCACGCCCCGCGTCAGCGAGACCGTCCACGACACCCAGACCGGCTGGGCCCGCACCGAGCACGTACACCGTCACGGCTTCTTCCTCGCGATCACGGTGGTCTGGCTCGCGTAGTACGGCATCGGGATCGACGCAACGAACCCGGGCAGCAGCTTCTTGACGGCTCCCGCCAACGGGACACCAAGGTGGGCCGCGATCCCGAACAGATAGCCCAGTTCGAGGACCTGCCAATGACGCCCCATCGGCTCGACCTCGAAGCCCGCGTCCTCGAGCAGCTTCCGCATGGTCTTCTTGGTGAAGTAGCTGACGTGCACGGAGAGCAACCACCAGAACCGCCTGCCCGCCAACTTGGCCTGCAGCGTGCCCGAGTCCGGGAAGTTCAGGAGGAATGTGCCGCCCGGCTCGAGCATCCCGTGGACCAGCCGGACCTCTTCACGCGGCTCGCAGAGGTGCTCGATCACATCCCACATGGAGATCACATCGAACGTTTCGTCACCGAACAGCCCGTCCTTGAGCGTGCCCGCACGCACATCGAACCCGCGCTCGCACGCCGCACTGGCAAGGTACTGGGACGGCTCGATGCCCGACGCCCGAAAACCGAACTCGTCTGCCGCCTCCAGGAACGCTCCGCCGGCGGTGCCGACGTCCAGGATCGTGGAGCCCGCCGGCGGCAGACGCTTCGCGAACCTGCGCAGCGACGCGGCGAAACTCTTGACCCGCATGTGGTGCTGGCTGTCGTGCCCGGCGTCGTCCGCGCCCGCGTAGCCCGCGATGATCGCTTCCTCTGGGAGCCGCGGGCTCTCGTACATCATGCCGCAGTCGTTGCAGCGGACGATGCGCTGCGTGCCGCGCACACCGGACGCGGCCCCGTACAGCGCCTGCGGTTCGTCGACGCGCTCGGTCGGCTCGATGAGTATCTCACGGGATGCCCCGCCGCACAGCGGGCACGGGACATCCCTCCTGGTCCGGGGCTCGGCCCGCGCGCGTGTCTCCGAGGGCAACCCGGATTGTGTCATCTCCGCAGCGGTCATCCGCCCTGCTCCTCGCCCGATCGCTGGGCCTCACAGGCACGAAGCCGATCCAACGCGATCTCGATGAAGCGCCGAACCCCGGGCGTTGCCCGGGCGCCAAGCCGTCGGACCGAGCCCACAACCTCCTCCCGATCGAGACCCGATCCGGTCCCCGCCCGGCACGACCACACGAGCTCGGATAGGTCGTAATACGCACGCATGGGCTCGCGTCCATCCGACTCCCGGGCCGCGTTGAGCATGCGCTCTATCCGCAAACCGTCCAGGTCCCAATCACCCGGCCGAAGCACGTCCGCCTCGAACAAACGGGTACGCACCGTCCGGTGTACCCCGAACGACGCCCCGATCAGTTCGGGGAGTCGGTCCTCGATCCGCTGATAGCGTATGGCCTCGGGGTCCCGAATCAGCTGCTCGTACGACGATGTGACCACCAGATCCGCCCGCAAGAACCAGTCGAGATCGATCGGCCTGTCGAGGAACCCGACCCGATCGATCCGGACACCCTCGCACCCGCGCCGGCGCAGCTCCCACTCGACGGTCTCGGAGTGGAACCATCGGTGCTCGTGCACCATGAACGCGACACGGAACTCACGCCCCGCCCCACCCCACTCCTGGCGGGCCTCATCGATGATTCGCGCCATCTCACGGGTCCCCGACGGGCGGGCGTCCGGGGCCCCAAAGAACACCAACTGACGCGAACTCGCCCACGCCCCCACGGCACGAGATCCGAGGAGCCCGTTCGAGATCAGCAACCCGCAGAGCGGTCCGACCATCAAGAGCAGCCCGAGCACCCAACCAGCCAGGCGGACCGACACGGATCGGGCCTGCTCTCCCGGAACGTCCCCGCCGCGGCGGAGCGGCCGGACCGGGCGCCAGGCGATCGAGTCCAGCATCACCACCACGGAGAGCAGGACGAGGTAGAACTGCAGGTTCCAACGCGGGTAGTCCCCGAGCGCCAGCAGCGGGAGCGCGAACGCCATCGCGATCCCCGCGAGAAGCGAGGAAAACACCAGCAGATCGCCCGCCGAGACGCGGGGCCTCCGCCGGGCCCACCACGCCGCCCAGCACGCGACAATCACCAGCGAGACCCACACCGTCAGCGGCGCGAACGTCAGCCCGAGCAGCCTGCGCCAGATATCAACGAACTCGCGAAGCGAATCGGCGCGGTTCAGGTGCCCCGTCTCGATCAGGTTCCGCAGCCCCGACCCGGCGTTCGCCGGATGATCCCTGGTCATCACATACCACGGGCCCGCGGCGATCCCGACAATCAACCCCGCGACTCCGAACTTCGAGAGCACCGCCGGCAGCCACGCCCGCCCACAACGCCAACGCCACAGATCCCAGAGCGCGACCGTCGCCAGCATCGGAGCGACATACAGCACAAAGCTGAACTTCGTCAGCATGCCCAGCGCGGTCACCACGCTCGCAAATATCCACGCGGACCAACTCGGGCGACGGAGGTACGAGACGAACGCGAGCGTCAGCACCCCGATCCACAGGATCAGATAGCCCTCGAGATACGCGAAGCGTCCCGCCTGGACACTCAGCGGGCTCCCGAGCAGCAGCACCGTGGTCAGCACCCCGGCCCTCCGACGCCCGGTCGCGCCGACCGCGGCCGCGGAGAACGCCAGCACACCGCCGGTGACGCAGACAGCGCTGACGAACCTCGCCGACACCAGGGCGTCCGATCCGGCCTCGGTCGCGAGCAGCATCGCCGCGTGCCCGAGCGGCGGATACCGACCGTTCTCGCCCTCGTACGCCCGCGCAAACGAACCGAACCACGAATCGCCGGAAGCCCACGCGTCCTTGACACCGAGCGCCATACCGAGGTGCGCGTTCTCGTCCCCGTACAGCGTCGCCGACTCGCGGAGAAGCCAGTTGGCATAGACGAGCCCGCAGAGGGCCAGCGACAGCCACCACCACCTCGGGAACCAACACCTCGGGAACCACGCCCGGCGGGGGGCACGCCCGGTCGCTTCTTGGCCCGATGACTCGCCCGCGGCGCCGCCCATGCGCCGATGATATCAGGACGGGCCCGATCAAGCCGGCCGGATGCCCCTCTGCAACCCCATCACCCGGTCCGCTTCGGACTTGCGGACGACCTCGAGCGTGTGCTTGGGGATCCTCCATGAGCCCTCCTCCGCGGTGACGCTTGCGCAGTGCTCGGTCAGGCATCGATAGAGAAACTTGAACGCATCGCGGGGCTGCTGCATGTGATCCAGCGCATCGACAAGATCACCGCGAGAGACGTTCTCGTCGAACAGGTCGATCAGCGAGATCGGCTCGGCGTGCACCGGGCGGCACGCCGAAAGCCGGGCGTTGCACAGGTCGTAGAGCATGGCGCCGGTCCAACTCAACCGCTCGACCAGATTCTGCTTATCGAGCCTGGCCTCCTGGAAGAACGTGCTCGATTCCTTGAACAGCGCGTGCCTGAGCTCGATCGGCAACAGCAGCTTGACCGCCATCCCGCCCTGCTGGAGGAACTTGTGGCTGAGCATCGGCCAGACGAACGAACGCATCCGCTCCGGGTCGCCCCGGATCAGGGTCGGCTCATCGACCCTGTCCATGAGCACGAGGATCGTCTCGAAGCCCAGCTCACCGGCGACACGCTGCAGACGCGCCAGCAGCGCGTAACGCGTCTCTTCGGAGCCAGAGACCGGCAACGCCTCGGCCGACGCGACCGAGCGATCCAGCTTCGACAGGCTCGAAGCCAGCCCGGCAAAGCCGCGCGGCACCAGCCTCAACTGCTTGGCGACACGCTGCGAAACGTGACGGTCCAGCATCCGATCCACCAGGGTGAGCTTGAGCAGCAGCAGCAGCCAGAGCGTCAGCAGCGCCGCGGCTCCGATCAGCAAACCCGTCCGCACGGTCTCGCCGAACCCGCTGTAAAACTGCCCCCAGACGAACAACGCCACCGCCGGGACCCATCCGACCCAGACCCCTGTCGCGATCAACGCACGGGGCCCGTTGCCCCGCAGCCGAAGCATGCGCTTCAACGCGGCCGTTCGTGCGCCCGTGGTGTCGCTGGTGTCGTAGACCGCTTGGAGCAGCAGCAGCTCACGCCGCGACGCCGGCGACATCCTCTTGGCACGCTTGGCGCCGTCCTCGATCTGCGCCGGCGGGGGAGTCTCCGACCCGGTCAGCAGGGCGTTTACCAGACGTCCCGTCCCGATCGCGATGATCGCGTCGAGATGATCCACCAGGCGCATGCCCTTGAACGGATCTTCTTTCTTGGACGCGCCGGTGACACGAGCGTAATGATCGAGGTTGGCATTGAGATCGTCGTATGGCACCAAGAGCACACGCCGCCCAGGGTGATCGTGGTTGAAACGCGCTACCCGGTCGGCGATCTGGAGACGGATCGCCGTCTTGCCGCTCCCTTTCTCTCCGAACACGATCGACGTGGACGGGCGCTCGAGCTCGCCGACGATCTTGTCGAACTCGGAGTGAGTGGAAGGCATCTCCGGGCGCACGAGCCTGATCCGCCCGGGCCCGCCCTCGGGGGCGTCGGGATGCCCCTCCGCCCGAGCCGCGATGCCCATGCGCGTGAAGATCGCGTCTGTTCTGGCCTCTTCGCCCCGGAAGGGGTTCTCGACGATCGACCAGTGCTCAAAGAACTGCGCGAGGTTCATCCGTGCCCTCCGCCGGCAACGCCCGGCCCGGGCCCAACGAGTGCCCGCCGTTGCCGTATTGTATCGGGGGTTAGCACCGGCCAGATCAAATCGCCCGGCGACGCCGCGGTGCCCGTCTCAGTGATCGACCCGGGTGCCGAGCATGGCGGAGATCTCCTCGACCATCCTGTCCAGCGTCGCCCGGTCCTTCGCCTCGGCGTTGAGCCTCAGCAGCGGCTCGGTGTTGGACTTTCGGATGTTCACCCACCAGCCCTCGTCGTCGAAGCAGTCGATCGTGATCCCGTCGAGGAAGTCCACATCCGCCCGATCCCCGTACTCGTCCTGCACCGCCTCGATCGCCGCGTCCTTCTCTTCGTTCTCGAAGTTGATCTCGCCCGACTGCACGTAGCGCTTGATCGGCTTGACCATCTCCGACATCGGGCTGCCGGACGCGGCCAGGACCGTGAGGAATGTCGCCATCGCGATCACGCCCGAGTCGGCGTTGAAGTTGCGGGCGAAGTAGAAGTGCCCGGACAGCTCCCCACCGAACACGCCGCGGTTCTCCGCCAGAAGCTGCTTCATGAACACGTGCCCGACACGACCGCGCAGCGCCTCACCGCCGGCCTTCTCGATCTCTTCCGCGACCGCCTTGGTCGATCGCAGGTCGTAGACGACCGCGGCGCCGGGGCGACGCCCGAGGAAATGCGGCGCGAGCAACGCTGTCATGATGTCGCAGGGGATGATCTCGCCCTTCTCGTCCACCGCGACGCAGCGGTCCGCGTCACCATCGAAGCACAGCCCGAGCTGCGCCCCCTCGCTCACCACCCGCTCCTGGAGCTGGACCAGATTGCTTGCAACCAGCGGGTTGGGCTCGTGCACGAACTCACCCTTCGAGTTATCGAAGTTCAGCTCGACGATCTCGAGCCCGGGCGTGTGCATCCCACGACGACCGAAGATCTTCGGCAGCGCCGTGCCAGCCATGCCGTTCGACGCGTCGACCACGATCCGCATCGGCTTGTCGTCGGTGTACGCCCCGAGATCGAGGAACGAGAGCACGTGCTCCTTGTAGGGCTCCCAGAGATCGCGTGCCTCGAGCGTCGTCCCGCCCTGCGGCTCGTGCCCCTTGTCCACCATCGCGGCGTTCTTGCGGACCTCCGCCAAACCCGTGGTCTCACCGACCGGCTTGGCCTTGCGCTTGCTGACCTTGAACCCGTTGTACTGCGGCGGGTTGTGGCTCGCCGTCACCATCACGCCGCCCGCGCAGTCGAGATGGTTGATCGCGAAGTAGATCATCGGCGTGTCGCACAGCCCGAGATCGATCACCGAACCGTGGTTGCCCGTGATCCCGCGGATCAGCTCGTCACTCAGCTTGGGCGAGCTCGTCCGCATGTCCCGCCCCACCACGATGTTCTTCATCATGGGCGTCGTCTCGCCCGCCTCGGCGGCGTCCTCGAGCAGGTACTTCGAGACCCCGCACCCGATCTGCCACGCCATGTGGTCCGTCAGCAGATCCGGGTAGGTCCCGCGAACGTCATAAGCCTTGAAAACGCGTCCGAGCATGCTTCTCTCCGTGCGGCGATGGCGGGCACCGGCATCCGAGACGCCGGGCGGCAACGATAGGAACTCCGCACCGAGTTTTCGAGCCTCTCGGCTTAAGTCACTGCTTGAACAAGACTTGACGGACCGGTCAAACCCGCCGCCGACGCCGGCACGCCGCAACCAGCCCGATCGAGAGCACGCCGAGCCCCGCCGGCCCGGGCACCGCCCGGACGTTGTCGACCCCGATCCGTCCGTCGTACGCGGGCGGCGAACCGAAGCCCCCGGGCGCACCCGGCTGATGGCGGAGATGCATCCGCGTGATATCGGCAAACGACGCGGCATAACCCGACACCCCGCCCGTTTGGAACATCGCTGCCTCGGAGATGTCGAAGGTGTACGTGCGCCACACGCCGTCGGTCGGGACGAACACGCTGTTGAGCGACGTGAACTGGGAACCGACATTGCTCAGGAACTGCAGACGCAACTCGGCGCCGGGCCCGACGAAGCCCGCGATGTCCATCTGAATCCGCGTGACACCCTCCCCGATGAAATCGCCGGACCACCGGACGCCGTTCCACGCGCCAAGCCGCGAGCCCGGACCGCTCGATGAACCGTTCGTCTCGATCGCCAGATAGGCGTCGCCCGCCCCGCCCGGCCC
>DIYM01000010.1:19210-26692 GCA_002429045.1 Phycisphaerales bacterium UBA6054 | reverse complement strand
TTCAACGCGGGCTGCCCCTGATCCGAATCGGGCGGCCGCAACCCGGATCGCCGCCCGTCGCTACCATCGCTGCGTGTACCAAGCCCTCCTGACCCGTCGGTATCTGACCAGCAAGCTCATGCCGCTGCTCGCGATGGCGGCCGTGCTGCTCTCGGTCGCGACCATCCTGATCACCTGGTCGGTCATGGGCGGGTTCCTCAACACGCTGCTCAACTCGGGGCGGACGCTGATCGGCGACGCGTACATCGCCTGGCCCAACGTCGGGTTCGCCCATTACGAGGACCTGTCCGAGCGCCTCGAGGACAACCCCCGGATCGAGGCCGCCGCCCCCGTCATCGAGACCTACGGCATGGTCCGACTGCCCGACGACCGGGTCGAACTGATCCAGGTTTCTGGGGTGGACGTCGCCAGCTACACCCGCGTGACCGGCTTCGGCCAGACGCTCTGGTGGAGGCCGCTCGACGAGCCCGCCCGCAAGGACAAGGGACGCCGGGACCTGCGGATCCGTGAAGAGAACAGGCCCGTCCTCGATCGCTACCTCGCCCAGGGCATGGCGATGGAGCGCCCCGACCCGGACACCGGGCTCGTGCTCCCCGCGGGCATCCTGGGCATCGAGGTGACCGGGCTGAACTTCCGGACGTCGGGCGGGATCTATCTGCCGCTGAACCCGACCCGGAACACCCCGACCGGGGATCTCCAATCGATCGACACCTTCATGCCGCGGAACGGCTCGGTGAGCATCACCCTGCTCAGCCTCGATTCGACGGGCAAGCCGACCGATCCCGTGTCGCGTGTCATGCCCATCGCGAACGAGTTCCAGAGCGGGATCTACGAGGTCGACTCGAACACGCTGATCGCGCCGCGTGAGACCATCCAGAAGATGCTGCGGATGGACGAGGCGAGGCGGGTCGATCCGGATGCCGCCGGCGGGGCGTTCGACTATGAGGTCGATCCCGACACCGGGCAACTCCGCCCCGCGTTGCCCAGGGCAGAGGTCGTTGACCCCGCCCGCGTGACCACGGTCCTGATCCGAGGCGTGGACGGGACAACGCCCGATGAGGTCCGGGCGATCGCGCAGGAGATCTACGAATCGTTCGAGGCCGATCACAGGGGCGAGGTTCCCGACCCCTTCGCGATCCAGATCGCGACATGGGAAGACCGCAACCGGACGATGATCGCGGCGGTGAAGAAGGAAACCGCCCTGGTGCTCGTCATCTTCGGGATCATCTGTTTTACCACGGTGTTCCTGGTGCTGGCGATCTTCTGGTCCATGATCAGCGAGAAGACCCGCGACATCGGCATCCTGCGTGCGCTGGGTGCGAGCACGGCGGGGGTGGCGTGGCTGTGGCTGCGGTACGGCGCCGCGATCGGCACCGTCGGCGCGACGCTCGGTGTGGGCGCGGGCTGGCTGATCGTGACCAACATCAACGCGATCCACGACTGGCTCGGGGGCGGCCTGGGCCCGTGGCTGAGCAGGCAACTCACGGCGGTGTCGGGCTGGTTCGGGGGCAGCCCGGTCACGATCAACCTGGAGATCTGGGACCCGCGTGTGTACTACTTCGTGGAGATCCCCCGTGAGGTCGAGCCCGTGAAGGCGTTGATCGTGTTTGTCGCCGGGGTGCTGACCTGCGTTTTGGGCGCCTTCATCCCGGCGCTGCGGAGTGCGCGCATGGACCCGGTGAAGTCGTTGAGGTTCGAGTGATGAGCGCGCCCGGAGGCACCGAGCGCGGTCGGGCCGAGATGCTCGGAGTCGCGGGCTTGCGGAAGACGTACAGGCTCGGACGCGTCCCCGTGCCGGTGCTGCACGGCGTCGACCTGCGTGTCAATCGCGGCGAGTGCGTCGCGATCCTGGGCGCGTCGGGCTCCGGAAAGTCCACGCTGCTCCACCTCTGCGGCGGGCTCGACCGCCCGGACCGCGCCCGCGACGGCAACCCCCGGCCGAGCATCGTCTTCGATGGCAAAGACATGGCCCGGGCGGGCAAGCGCGAACTCGATCGGTACCGGTCGCACGACGTCGGATTCGTGTTCCAGTTCTACCACCTCCTGCCGGAGTTGACGGTGCTCGAGAACGTCACGGTCGGCGCCATGATCAAGCACGGGCGTCTGGGCTACATCGCCAAGCGGGGCGCCGCGGTCGAACGGGCGACGGAACTGCTCGGTTCCTTCGGGCTCGCGCATCGGCTCAAGCACCGCTCGTCCCAGCTCTCCGGCGGCGAGCGCCAGCGGGTCGCGATCGCCCGGGCGCTGATCAACGATCCCGCGATCCTGCTGGCCGACGAACCGACCGGCAACCTCGACCGCAACACCGGCGGCGCGATCCTCGATGCCATCTTCGAGCATCGCCGGCGGACCGGGCTGACGGTGCTCATGGTCACCCACGACGAGGCGATCGCCGAGCGCGCCGATCGGGTCGTCCGCCTGGTGGACGGGCGGGTGGTCGAAGGCACGGCGTCGTCGGATCCGAGGGGCGGCGTGCCCATCGCGGCGGCGGATGCACCGCCCGGATCGAGGCGATAAGATACAGGAACGCTCACTCTGGCGGGGTCTCCGCGTGGAATCCGCCCCCGTGGGCGGCCAATACTCTCGCGAAAGGCGCTCCGTCGCCAGGAACCTCGCTCCCGCCCGAGCACCGACTCGCCCCATGCCCGACGCCAGCCACATCACCCAAACCGAGCGTTCTGTCGTGACGCTGACCGCGCCCTCCGGGCGTGCGATCCAGGCGGATGTGGTCCGGAGCGGTTCGGGCCCGAGGGTCGTCTTCCTGCACGGGCTGGTCGGGCTGAATGAGCATTGGGAGGACGTGGTCAGCCGTGTGCGTCACCGCGCCGAGTGCATGACCCTCGAGGTCCCGCTCTTGGAGCTTCGCGGCGAGGACTGCTCGTTGTGGTCGGTCGTGCAGATGACCACGCAGTTCCTCGACCGGCACCTCGAAGGCCCGAGCGTCCTGGTGGGCAACTCGTTCGGCGGGCACGTGGCGTTGCGGATCGCGCACAGCCGCCCCGATCTGGTCAGGGCGCTCATCCTCGCGGGCTCATCGGGCCTGATCGAGCGGACGATGGTCAAGGGCGCCCCGGTCCGCCCGAGCCAGGACTGGCTTGAGGAGAAGATCGGCGAGCTCTTCTACGACAAGTCCAACATGAACCCAGAGGACGTCCAGCGTGCTCATAAACTGCTCAACGAGCGCGGCGGTGCGCGGGCGATGGTCAAGCTGTCCAAGACGGCCCGGCGCGACAACATGACCGATGATCTTGGGGAGATCGCGTGCCCGACGCTGCTGATCTGGGGCAAGCAGGATGTGGTCACGCCGCCCAGCGCGGGGCAGGGTTTCACCGAACTGATGCCCGATGCGCGGATCGTCTGGCTCGAGCACTGCGGGCATGCGCCGATGCTCGAGTCGCCGGTGCCCTTCGCGTCCGCCGTCGATGAGTTCTTGGCCGAACTGGCCGCACCGAACGCGTGAGCGCCGAGCCCGTCACCGCGGCCGCCCCCCGCCCCGCCCGGGTCCCCGACGCCCCGTCTTCGCCGACGTCGGTTGTCGGGCACGCCATCGCGCTGCGTGTCGCGCGCCGGCGTCGCAGGCTCGCCGACCTGGGCTGGTGGCGTGCCCGCACCGCCCGCGTCCAGCTCGGACAGCTCGGGTCGCTGCTCTCGGCCGGCATGTTCTGCCGGTACGGCAAGCGGCACCGTTTCGAGCGCATGCTGGGCATCCATGACCCGATCGAACGCTACCGGGCGTTCGCCGAGGCGGTCCCGGTGCAGGACTGGTACGCGTTCAAAGACGACATCGCGGAGATGCGCGAGGGCGGCGTGCGGGGTGTGCTGTGGCCGGGCCTGGTGACCCGGTTCGCCCAGACCAGCGGGACGACGGCCGGCGACAAGTTCATCCCCGTCTCGGACGAGATGATGAGGTCCAACTATCTCGCGTCGTTGGATATCTTCGCGCACCTGATCAACCGCGGCGCGCCGCCGACCCGCCTGATGGGCGGCAGGTGCCTGTTCCTGGGCGGCTCGAGCGATCTCGACTACAACGAGCACGGCATCGCGACCGGCGATCTGTCGGGTCTGGTGACCCCGCTGATCCGGTGGCCGCTGAGCAAGATCTACTCCCCGGGGCCCGACATCGCGTTGATGTCCGACTGGCCCGAGAAGATCGATGCGATGGCGAACCGCTGCATCGACGAGGACATCCGGTTCATCTCGGGCATGCCCTCGTGGGCGTTGGTCCTGATCGATCGCGTGATCGAGCTGGCTCGGGAACGCGGGCTGGATGCGTCCTGCGCGCGCGACGTATGGCCGAACCTCGAAGTGTTCGTCCACGGCGGCGTCAACTACCGCCCCTTCGTGCGGCGGATGTGCCGGGCGTTCTCGGGTGATCCCGGCACCGACTTCCCCTGCCGCCACGAGCTGTACCCGGCTTCCGAAGGCTTCATCGCGATGCAGGACACCACCGGCGACCCCGGGATGCGTCTGCTGACCGACAACGGGATCTTCTTCGAGTTCGTGCCCCTCGAACGCATCAACGACGACGCTCCCGAGGCGTTCCCGTGCTGGGCGGTCGAGAAGGGGCAGAAATACGTCGTTGTGATGACGACAAACGCGGGGCTGTGGCGGTACGTGATCGGCGACGTCGTCGAGTTCGACAGCGTCCCCGCAGGCCCGGACGGGACGGGGGGCGACGGTCCTTGCCGCCTCCGGATCGTCGGGCGCCATCGCCACTTCATCAACGCGTTCGGGGAGAACCTGGTCGTGGAGCACATCGAGCACGGCGTGTCGGAAGCGGCGCGTGCCACGGGCATCGAGCCCGGCGAGTTCACCGCCGCGCCCGTGTATCCGTCCGAAACCACCGGGGCCGGGCTCGAACTGGCGATCGAGATGCCGCCAGGCGTGTCCGAAGCGGACGCCTCCAGGTTCGGCGAGGCGTTCGACGAGGCGGTCAAAGCGATCAACGTGGATTACACGACCAAGCGGGGCGACTCGCTGGGCATGCGCGCCCCGACGGTGACGGCGCTGCCGATGGGCGCGTTCCATCGCTGGCTGGACGAGCACGGGAAGCTGGGCGGGCAGCACAAGATCCCGCGGTGCGCCAACCACCGCGAGATCATCGAGGCGCTGCGGCCATCGCCCGGGGGCGCCGGCCCGCTCGCCTGAGCGGGTTGTCGGCTGCTTGGCAGGGTGGTGGGGCGATCCGCGGGAATCCCGGGAAAGGGGCTTGACAGGGAGCGAGAAAAACGAGACAATAGTTAGTAGTAACTAACTTAAAGAGGCGTTGTCTGTCTCGCAGTCTCGATCCAGTGGGAACCACGCATGCCCAATGAACCCGACTCTCCCGACGCCAATCGGACTGACCCCGCATCGGGCGCGGACACGCGGCTGATTACCGCCCGGCTCGATCTGCTGGAGGGCCGGCTGATCGAGATCGAGCGTCGGCTGGGGATCCGCGGTGCGGCGCCCGCCACGCCGGAGGGCATCACGGAGCCCGAGGTGCCCGAGCGGTCAGAGGGCGGTCCGGTTGATGAGGCTCCGAGCGCCGAGATCGGGGTTTCGCCGGAGCGGAAGCGTGCGATTGTTCGGGACATCGCGCAGAGCGGGCCGGCCAGGGCCCCGGCGACGGGCCCGGAGTCCGCGTCGCCGCTCATGCCAGCCGGTGGGGCCGCGGCGGTGGAGGAGCCCCCGGCGACGGCGTCCGGGGCGCCGGCCCGTGCGAGATCGGCGACGCCGGCCAAGCCCGAGCGAGCGCCGATCTCCCTCGAGCAGTTCATCGGTGGCAAGTCGTTCTTGGTGCTCGGCGCGTTGATCGTGGTGATCGGCGCGGGCTTCTTCCTGAAGCTGGCGATCGATGAGGGCTGGATCGGGAGCATCCCGCCGTTGGCCCGGTGTCTGGCGGCCGGCACCTTCGGTGCCGCGCTGCTCCTGGTGGGCGAGATCGCGGTCAAGAAGCTCGGGCGTTTCGCGGCGGCCGGGTTCCGGGCGGCGGGTCTGGGCGTGCTGTACGCGACGTCGTATGCGGCGTACGGCGCGTTCGAGTTGGTCAGCGCCACGGGCGCGTTCGTGCTGCTCGTTTCGGTGTGCGGGCTCGGTGTCGGGATCGCGCTGCGCGGTCGCTCGGTGATGCTCGCGGTGCTCTCGCTGGTCGGCGGCTATCTGGCGCCGGTGGTCGCCGCGTCGGAAGAATCGCCCGCGTGGGCGCTGGCGGCGCACGTGCTGGCGCTGCTGATCGTCGGGTCGGTGATCGCGGTGCGGGTGCCGTACCAGCGTGTGCTGGCCACGCTGACGTGGTGGGGCACGGCGTTGTTCGGGACGGTGTGGATCACGATGGTGATCGGAGAGCACCCGGGGCTGGTGATCGGGTTCGTGTTCCTCGTCTGGCCCGTGGTCCACTGGACGCGTCTCGGGCTGCCGCCGACCACGCGGACGCATGTGTTCTGGGCCGGCATGCCCGGGGCGGCGAGCTTCTCGACGACGGTCTGGTCGGTCGGCGCGTTGGTGCTGGCGGCGGCGGAGATCGATGGGATGCGGGCCTGGCACGCGAGTGCGATCGGTCTGGCGGCGACCCTCGGGCTCGCGGTATGCGTCTCGCCGGCGTGGAGAAGCCTGCTCGCCAGGCCCGAGGGGCAGCGGGGCGTGATCGGGGCATCATTGATCGGCCAGGCCTCGGCGCTGCTGCCGCTGACGTTCCTGTTGATCGTTGAGCCGCGGTGGGGCGAGTTGCTGGTCTTCGTGCTGCTCGGGGCGGCGGCGTTCTGGGCCGGTCGTCGGATCGAGGCCTGGGCGATGATCGCGTACGGGTCCGCGCTGCTCGCGCTGGGCACGGCGCAGGTGCTGCTCGTGCCGTTCGGTGAGGTCGTGGTCCGGGGCGGGCAGGGCTCGATCTACCTCGGGGGGGTGGTCTGGGGCGGGTGGTTCCTTACGCCCTGGATGTGGCTCGTCGCGGCGAGTGCGGCGGCGTGGATGCTGTGCGGCTGGCTGAGCGAGGGCTGGATGGTGGATCCCGAGCGGGGGGGCTTCGTGGTCCCGCGGGCGCGGGCGATCTGTGCTTCGGTCGGGTGTGTGCTCCTGCCGATCGTGTTCGTGCATGGGGAGTCCGCGGGCTGGGCGGTGGCGTGCGGCTGGTACTCGTTGGTGGCGGGCGCGTCCGTGGTCTGGCTGATCGTGCGTGACCGCCCGGCTTCGCTGCCCGTGTTCGGATACCTGGCGATCGCCACGCTGCTGACCCTGTCGTTGCCCGCGACGGACGATGCTTCGTACGCGAACACGCACCCGATGGGCGGGCTGGTCTTGTCCTGGTGGATGCTGATGGTCGGTCTGGTCGGCGTCTCCTGGTTGGTGTGCGGCTGGCGGTGTTTCCGGGGCGGCGCTGGCGGCGGCGATCCGGTCGGATCGCGTGGGTGGGTCGCGGGCATGCGTTCGCTGTGCCTGGCGATCGGCTGTGTGGTGCTGCCGATCATGTTCCTGCACGGCGACGCGACCCGCGAGGGTGTCATG
>DIYM01000010.1:0-19131 GCA_002429045.1 Phycisphaerales bacterium UBA6054 | reverse complement strand
ATGGCGGGGTGGTTCGGGTTGACGCTGGTGTCGTTCGCGGCGTCCCGGTCGATCCGCCACGCCTGGGGCGTGGCCCCGTCGGTGGTGTACCTGCTGCTGGTCACGTTGGCGTGGGTGGGGTCGTTCCTGGTTCCGGGCTGGATGGGCGGGCGGGGACCGGTGCCGCTGTTCGTGCACCCCGGGCTGATCTGGTCGGTGGTGATCGCCGGCTCGTGGGGCGTGCACGCCCGGGTCGTGCGCGGATCGCGGGCGCGAGCGATCAGGGAGTCTGCGGTCTTCGCGTGGTGGATCGGTGGTGTGATGCTGCTGATCTCTACGACGTTGGAGGTCGCCCGGTTCGCGGGCACGGTCACGGATGATCCGACGGCGCGGGCCGGTTCGGTCTCGATCTGGTGGGCGGTGGTCGCGGTCGGTCTGCTGGCGGGGGGGTTCGCGCGGTCGGTCGCGTTGCTCCGGTATGCGGGGATCGGGCTGCTGTTGATCGCGACGGGCAAAGTGCTGACGTACGACCTGGCCGAGCTGAGCCCGGCGGTGCGTGTGGGGAGCTTCATCGGTTGCGGGTTGGTGCTGCTGGGCGTGGCCGCCGGTTACCTGCGTGTCGGCTCGAAACGCCTTGAGAACACGGGCGAGAAGGGCGGTGTGGGCGGTGGTTCCGCGGAAGACGATTTGCCCGGCTAGCATGCTCGCAGCGTGAGAGATGCGCTTTTGGAGGTGTTATGTCTGCTTGCAAAGTGGCCGCGGCGGCCGACGCGGTGCTCGATCAATGCCAGCGTTTTATCCGGGCCACGCCCGCCGAGTGCTACGCCCGGCCCTGCGACGCCGTGGGCGGCGGGACCGTTGGCAAGCACGCCCGGCACGTGCTGGATCACTTCCGGTGCGCGCTCGAGACCGAGGCGTGCGACCCGATCGACTACGACACGCGTGTCCGGGGCGGGAGCGTCGAGACGGACGGCGACGCGGCGTGCACGCAGATCGACGCGCTCCGCGCGTGCCTGGGATCGATGACCGACGCCGACCTGCACGAGCAGGTCACGACCCGGGTCATGCTGACCGGGGACGGCGCCAGCGAGGACCTCAGGAGCACCCGCGGGCGCGAGGTGTTCTTCGCGACCCACCACGCGATCCACCACCACGCCATGATGAACACGATCGGGCGCGAGTTCGGGATCGAGATCCCAGAGGGGTTCGGGATGGCCCCATCGACGCTGAACTTCGAAGCGGCACGCTGATCGGATGTGCACGGTCACGGTGATCCGCACGGACGACGGATGCCGCGTGATGCACGCGCGGGACGAGCAGCGGACACGCCGGGAGGGGCTGGCGGCGCGGTGGCGCACGCTGGGATCCGGTCGGCGGGCGATCTGGCCCACGGACGCCGATGCGGGGGGCACCTGGGTCGCGGCCCGCGACGACGGCGTCGTGCTCGCGTTGCTCAACCGGAACATCCCGGACAACGGACGCCCGACGCCGATCCGATCACGCGGCGCGATCATCCCCGCCCTGGTCGATCTCGGGTCGCCCGAGGCGATGCTCGCCCGGCTGGACGAGACCGACCTGGCGGGCGTGGCGCCCTTCCGCCTGCTGGCGATCGACCGGAGCGGGGCGGGGTCGGTGGTGACCTTCGACGGGCTTGGTTTGTCCGCGCCCGTGCCCAGCGTGCCGCCCTCGTGCCTGGCGTCGTCGGGGCTGGGCGACGAGCGTGTGCAGGTGCGGCTGCCGCTGTTCGATGAGATGATGGCCCTGGGCGCCACGCCCGAGCGGCAATCGGCGTATCACCGCCATCGCTGGGAGGATCGCCCCGAGTGTTCGGTGCTGATGAGCCGGCGGGACGCGCGGACCGTGAGCATCACCACGATCGAGGTCACGCGCGGGCGAGAGCCTGTGTTCGCTGTCGAAGAACTGCCCGAGGGCGCGGGCTGGTGCGACCCCGTGGGCGCCGAGATGGCGGGCTCCGCGGGCGCTTGAGAGCGGGCGGGATCGGTTTGTGCCCGCTAGACTAGCGGCCTATGGCAGACCTGCTCGAAACGATCCAACTGGCCTTGTCGCCGCAGCTCTTCGTCAGCATGCTTGTGCTGGCGGTCGTCGTCCACGTGATCCTCGGGTCTGTGACGATCTGCATCTACGGCGAGCGGAAGATCTCCGCGTACATCCAGGACCGCCTCGGCCCGAACCGGACCGGGTTCGACTTCGGGCTGCCGATCCTGGGTTTCCTCAAGGGTTTCCTGGGTCTGGGCCAGGCCTTGGCCGATGGTCTCAAGTTCTTTGTGAAAGAGGACTATCGCCCGACCAACGTGGACAAGGTCCTGTTCACGCTGGCGCCGGCGATCTGCATCGTGCCCGCGTTGATCGGGTTCGTGATCCTGCCCTGGGGCGGCATGCTCGAACTCGGGCACGTGAGCGATTGGGCGATCTGGACGACGCCGTTGCTCGGTGACCTGCTGCACGCGTTGTACGTGCAGGATCTGGCCGAGTGGGCGTTCATGGACGACGCCGCGGCGGTCATCCACGTGACCGGCGCCCACGTCAGCATCGGGGTGGTCTACCTGCTGGCGGTCGCGTCGCTGGGCGTGTACGGCATCACGCTGGGGGGTTGGGCGAGCAACAACAAGTACTCGTTCATCGGCGGCTTGCGTGCCACCGCCCAGATGATCTCCTACGAGATCCCGATGGGCCTGGCGTTGCTCGCGACGCTGTTGGTGCTCGGTACGTTCATGCCCGAGGAGATCGTCCGCAAGCAGGTCGAGGACGGGTGGGGCATCCTGTCGATGCCGCTGGCCGCGGTGCTGTTCTACGTGTGCGCCCTGGCCGAATCGAACCGGGCGCCGTTCGACAACGCCGAGGCCGAGCAGGAGCTCGTCGGCGGGTACCACACCGAGTACTCCTCGATGCGTTTCGCGTTGTTCTTCCTGGCCGAGTACGCCCACCTGATCACGGGCAGCGCGTTCTTCGTGCTGCTGTTCCTCGGCGGGTACCACATGCCGGTGCCCGGGCTGAGCTGGCTGACGAGCCCGGACAACACCACGCTGCTGTCGGTGCTGGTCAAGTTCACGGTGTTCTTCACCAAGACGATGCTGGGCATGGTGTTCCTAGCGATGCTGATCCGCTGGACCATCCCCCGCATGCGGTACGACCAGGTGATGCAACTGGGCTGGCAGAGCATGATCCCGCTGGGGATGGTGCTGATCGTGGCGACCTCGGTGATGGTCTACATGGGATGGACGGGCATCCTCCCGCTGATCGCGATGAACGTCGCGGTCGTGGTGCTGGTGATGGTCGCCCAGCCGTTCCTGAGCCGCGCGTTCGGGAGTTCGACCGGCAACCGCAAGATCCGGCTCTACGGCTCGCGCTTCAACCCGGTCGATGGCGAGGTCGTCAGCACCGCGCCGACCGAGGCGATCGCCCGCGAGGACCGCCCGGTCCAGGGAACCGTGCAGACGGTTTGAAGGCGGGGATCAGGGACGAGCCGCGGGGCGCAAGCCGTCAGCGATGGCCGTCGCCATGGGCCTGCGGGCGGCAGCCCCGCCCGGGCGGCCCGCCTTCCTCTGATCGACCCCGCTCCTTGATCTATCGCATGGGCACGATGTCGGCGACCCGGACCCGCGTCATCATGGTGGGCAGCAGATAGGCCCGCCCCCGATGGACATACACGCGTCCCGAGAGCGCGACTTCGGCCGAGTCCCCCCGCGTCTGGGCCTCGAGTTCGATCCGCTCGAGCAGGCGGCAGGGCATGAGCGTGAGCGCCGCGGACGCGAGCCGGTCGTCGGTGTCGTTGTCGAAGACGAACAGCCACGCGCCGTCGGTCGATCGGGTCAGCCGCCCGCGTCGGCGGAACACCGGCGTGCCGTCCGGCGCGGGCGCGGTCTGCCCCGGTCCTGTTTCGGTCGCGCCCGGGGGGGGCGGAGTCCCGCGCTCGATCCGCGCCGGGGTCGGGGCTTCTGCCTCGAGTTCCTCGAGCAGCCCTCGGACCTCGGGGTCTTCCGTCAGCGACTCGACCGTCGGCTCGGTGTCTTGTTCATCGCCCTCATCGGTCGGCTTCTCTGGCGGCGCTTCGGTCGGCGGGGACGGGGCGGGCCCCACGGCGAAGGACGAGACCATCAGGTACCGGCGCCCGTTGTAGACAAACACCTCCCCCGAGACCCGCACGGGCGGGCTCGCCCCGGCGGTGCTGGTCTCGAGCCGATCGAGGGCCGCGTTGGGCAACGCGAGCATCGGGCCTTCCCCGGGCAGGCGGGCGTCGATGTCCGGGACGAACACGGTCCGATCGGCGGGAGCCTGGATCAGCCTGCCCGGGCGGTCCAGCAGGAACGTGCCTTCGGGCAGCCGCGCGGGCGGGCCCGCGGTGTGGTCCCACGGGTTCCCCCCGGTCAGCCCGGGCGAGACCGGGTCGGCCGCCCGCTCGCTGGTGGGCATCACCACACGCTCCTCGCGGATCACGCTGGGGAGCACCCGGTCGGCCTCGTCGAGGCGGTCAGCGACCGGCTGGGCAAGGACCGGGGCGGCAAGGCCCGCGATCAGGGCGGTCATGCGGGCCGATCGGCGGGCTTTGTGAACTGCGGGGTTCGGTCGGTTCATCACAGAAAAGTTCTCGGCGTGGTGACGGTTCGCGGATGACATCCTACCGTGGTCTTGCACCTCCCGGGATCGATCGGGGGTCAGACAGACCGGCCGTGTGCCTGAGTGGACGAAAGGAGCGGATTGCAAATCCGTTTGGCGAAAGCCACACGTGGGTTCGAATCCCACCGCGGCCTTTGACGAGACCCAAGGCCTCCCGTTGATGGGAGGCCTTGTTCGTTCGCCGGCGGGCGGTTTCGGTGCTCGCCCCAACGTACCATCCGGGCCATGACCGATCCCGTTCAAGCCGCCGAGCAGTTCAAAGCCGACTTCGAGAACGTCCACGCCCAGATCGCCCGGATGGTGGTGGGGCAGTCCGCGGTGATCGACCAGGTGCTCACCTGCCTGTTCGCGGGGGGGCATGTCCTTCTCGAGGGCGTGCCGGGCATCGGCAAGACACTGCTCGTCCGGACGATCGCCCGGGCGGTGAGCCTGGACTTCGGGCGGATCCAGTTCACGCCCGATCTGATGCCGGCGGACATCACGGGCACGACGGTGATCGACGAGCAGGAGGACGAGGCGGGCAGGACACGCCGCTCGTTCCGATTCCAGCCCGGTCCGGTGTTCAACCAGATCGTGCTGGCCGATGAGATCAACCGCGCCACGCCCAAGACCCAGTCGGCGATGCTCGAAGCGATGCAGGAGCGATCGGTCACCGTCGGCAACACGACCCACGGGCTGCCGGAGCCGTTCTTCGTGCTGGCGACCCAGAACCCGATCGAGCAGGAGGGGACCTACCCGCTCCCCGAGGCGCAGCTGGACCGGTTCTTCTTCAAGGTGCTCGTGGGCACCCCCACACGCCCCGAGATGAAAGAGATCCTCGCGCGGACGACGGGCAGTTCCTCCCCCGAGGTCGAGCCGGTGATCGACGCGGGGCGGTTGTTGCAGCACCAGACGCTCGTGCGGCGGGTCCCGGCTGCCGATCATGTGACCGACTACGCCGTCCGCCTCGTGCTCGCGACCCATCCGAGTTCTTCGATGCTCACCACCGAGTCATTCGCGACACCGATGGTGGACCGGTTCGTGCAGGTCGGCGCGTCGCCGCGTGCGGCGCAGTCGCTCACGCTGGCCGCCAAGTGCCACGCCCTGACGCAAGGGCGCCCGGCGCCGTCGATCGAGGACGTCCAGCACGCAGCGCTGGCGGGGTTGCGTCACCGTGTCCTCCTGAACTTCGAAGCCGGGGCCGAGGGTGTGGACTCGGACGCGGTGGTGCAGAACCTGATCGACACCCTGCCGCGGGACGCGGGGTAGGGCGAACCACGCCCGTTCTTGGCACGGAAAGACGATCATGCTGCGATGGATCCTGACTCCGATGCTGATGGCGACCGCGTGCGTCGCCGATGTGCGCCCCGCCGCCGATCGGGTCGATGCGATCCTCGGGCAGCCGCTGGTCATCGCGGTGGCGGGCGACGAGGCCGGGGATTTCCGTTCCCCGATCGAGACCCGCCTCGACGACGGGCGTCTGCTGGATGCGGGCGTGTTCCGGTTGTCGCCCGCGACCCCGGTGGACGGCGGGTGGATCGGGCCGGTCGCCCGGTGGTCGGCGCTGACGGCCGCGGATGCCTTTCGTTTGGATTCGATCCCGCCCGGCGCGTGGTACGCATTGGTTCCGCTCCCGATCGATGCGGTCGGGCAGGGTCTGTGGATCGACGGCGTGCGGTACGACGTCAACTGGTTGCCCGATCCGGAGCGTGCATCGCTCGAAGCAGGAGGGCGGCGGCTCTGGGAGAGCCCGGTCCCGCTTGCGGCCCGCGCCAGCGACGATCTATCGCGGGCGATCGAAGCGATCTCGGGCGATCCGTTCCAGCGGTGGCGTGTGCGCCTGATCGAGGACGGCATCGCGCCCGCGGGGGAGCGCGAGCGCACCGGGCCCGACGGCACGCCGATCGAGGAAGTGCGGGCGGGCATTCAGGCCAGCGACGCGGATGCTTTTCTTGATGCGCTCGCGTCGTCCCACGAGGCACGCTGGCAGTTGATCTTCGGGCGTCTCGCGTTGATCGACCGGGGGGTCGCCGAACGGATGCGTCGGAGGTTGGGGGGGGTGGCGAGGATCGGCGGGCGATGGGTGCCGTGCTGGTCGTCGGACTCTGTGGCGCTGCGCCTCCTGCAGGGCGATCTGCTGTCGCCGTTCGTTGACGACGAGACCCGGGCGCTCCGGGCGTTGGCTTGGATGGACGCGCAGCCGAAGTCGGCGGCGTGGGTGATCGATGACGCGGGCGGGGAGGTCTTCGAGCGCAGGCTCGAGCCCACCCTGGGCGTGCTGTCCCTTCCGGCCCGGCTCGGCGCCCTTCTGATCGAAGCGCCAGGCCCGATCGGCGGGCCCGAACTGATCACCGCCCCCCCCCGCGAGTCGATCGATCTGGTGTCCAGCGTGCCCATGGTCGAGCGGCGTGGGCGATCGATCACGCCACGAACCAACGCGTTGGAGATCCGGGTGGGGCGGCACACGAACCGTGTGGATCCGGTGGCGTCGGTCCCCGGAGCGCGTCCGCCGGGCGTCGAGATCGGCGTGCTGCGCCGCGATTGGACGATGCCCGCCCTCCTGAGCGGCGACGAGGGGGCCGGCGCGTTGCCGATGCTCGACCGGACCGCCTCGGGTTTGCTCCGCCGCGTCGTCGCGCCCGATGCGCCAAGCGACGCGACCGGCTGGTCGCTGTACCTCGCGTGCGGGGGCGCGGACCCGTCGGATTCGGTCACGGTGTGGACCGGGCCGTTCGGGCTGCCCCGGGGCGTGTGGCGTGTCTCCCGCGATGGATCGGTCCGCACGCTCTTCGGCCCGCCACCCGGGCGGGTGACTGTCGCGCCGTTCGAGAGCGGGTGGGCGATGGACCTGACGCTGCCACCGTCGGTGATCGGCCCGGACGGCGTGCTGCGTCTCGGGGTCGAGCGGGAGAGCGGCGGCACGCGGTCCGCCTGGCCGAGGCGGATGCTGCCCTGGCAGGAGGAGCCGGGACGCATGCCGATCGATACGCGAGTGTGGTCCGGGTTCTGAAAGTCGGGTCAGACCCGCGCGCGGGCGGCGTGGACGAAGAACTCGGCGGTCATCAACAGGAACGCGAGCAGCAGGGCGAAGGGCCAGAACTCGCGGCGTCCGTCGATGCCCGACGAGGCTCGCGGGCTCGCCCCGGTATCGCCGCTGCCGAACCCGACGCTCGCCCCGATCGGGATCGCCGACTCGCTCGGGTTCAGCATCGAGACAGCGATGTCACCGACGGTGCTCCCTGTGAGTTGGTAGATCCCGGACCGCTCGGGCGGTCCGAATGTCGCGATGCCGAGTTCGCTGGATGGCGCGGACATCTCCGTGGCACCTGAGGCGGTGACGCGGGTCGTGCTCGCTGGGACATCGAACGTCTCTGTCGTGGTGATGACCGAGCCCTCACCCCGCGTGCCGGGGGCCAGGCGTTCGAACGCCTTGGCGACGAAGATCGACATCCCGACCTCCACGCCCCAGTTCGAGCGTTCGAGCGGGAATGCGACACGCAGATGCCGGTTCCCGCCCGCCACGGTCTCGGTGAACACCGGCCCTTCCGATGACTCCGCAAGGACGCGCACGCCCGGGCTGCCCGCTCCCGGGAGTCCCACCGCCCGGTCGAAGACGATCGGGGCCAGGGTGATCCCGCGCAGCACCGGGTGGGCCCGTTCCCATGCGACCACACGCTCGCGTCCGGTCCGGGCCGGCTCGGCGGCTTGCGATTCCGGGCGCCCGGGCCAGGCGCTCCCGAAGCCCAGCGAGGGGGCGGGCGGGAGCGAGGCGTGCGAAACCCTGTCGTAGACCACCAACTCGGCGGCGCGCAACGCGTCCAGGTCCGTGGCCCGGTGGACCGAGTAGGCGTCCGGCGCGAGCGCCTCGATCACGTCGATAAGGAACGGATCGGCGACGGCGTCGGGCGCGTAGACCGCGGTGCGGGGCGGGCGTGCGTCGGGGATCATCACCCACGCGGTGTCGTCGGACTCCAGGGCGTCCGGGCGTGCCTGGTGATCGAGGGTCACCGAGATCCGTTGCTCACCCGGGGCCCGGATCGAGATCGTTCGGGTGAGCGAGCCGGGCCCGTCCGGCGTTGACGCCGGCACCTCGAGCGGAACCCGGACGCGCTCGTCGTCGGTCTCGACGGTCGCGACAACCCCGGTCGGGCGGGCGGCGCTCGAGACGACGCGGACGAAAACGCGTGCCGAGGAGGGCTCGTCGGGGTCGCGCGTGGCGTGCAGCGCGCCGATGCCGAGGTTCGCTGCGCCGGCGCTCGCGCCGGGCACGATGATCTCCCCGCGCATCCCGACGAGGTCGCGTTCGGTGACCGAGCCCGCGTCGGTGTAGATCCAGAGCGTGGGCCGGCCGGTGTCTGCCCCGCCTGTCTGGTCGTCGTCCTCTGGGCTTCCCGGCTCGTCGAGCGACCCGAGCAACTCGCGCAGGCGTTGGGTGTCTCCGGGCTGGTCGGTGGGGGAGATCGAGCGGATCGCCGTGATGATGTCACCGATCGACCGTGTCGGTGGCGATGCCAGGCTGGATCGGTGCGCGAAGCGGACCACCCCGATCTCGGGGGTCCGGTCCGAGCGTCGGAGTGCTTCGACGCGATCGATCGCGGATCGGACCGCCGCGTCGAAGCGTGTGGTCCCGGCGGCGGTGGCGGCGCGCATCGAGGCGGTCGCGTCGATCACGATGATGACGCGTCCGGGGGCGGCGCTCGCATCGCCCAGTGCGGGGCGCGCGATCGCCACCGCCAGGAACAGCACCGCGAGCGCCTGGAGCACCAGCAGCAGCGTGAGGCGCGGTCTCCGCAGGGGGGTGTTGACCTCCAGGTCCTGCGCGGCGTCCCGCCACAGCAGTGTCGAGGACACGCGCAGCGTCTGCCTTCGGAGCTTGAGCGCGTGCAGCAGCACGAGCCCGGACAGACCGAGCGCGCCGGCGAGGATCCCGGCGAGCGGGGCGAGCAGCGTCATCTCCCCCCGCCCCCCGGGCGCGAAGCCCCCCCGGTGTTCCAGCCCGGCACCGGCGCGGGCTGCCCCGCCTGGCGGCGTTCGCGCGCTGGGACGCTGGGCGGGCGGTACCGCTTGCACACCAGAAAGATCTCCTTGCTGATCTCGCGGGTGGCTCGCGGTTTGAGCGGCTTGGCTTCCTCGAAGCAGCCCTTGCATCGCTTGATCAACTCGGGCGTGCCGCCGCCCTCGAGCACCTTCATCACGCAGTGCCCGCCCTTGCGGAGCAGCATCGGGAGCCGGTCAACGATCTCCCCGCAGAGCCGGGCGGACATGAAGTCGTCGCCGTGCCCGGAGGTGTCCGGCGCCATGTCGGAGAACACGCCGTCGAAACGCGGCTGGGCTCCGTCGAGCGATTCGATGAGCCCCGCGGGGTCGAGTTCGGTGAAATCGCCGCGGACGGTGCGGACGTTGGCGGGCATCTCGTGCGATACACCCTTGAGATCGACACCGAACACGGTGCCCTTCTCGCCGACACGCTCCGAGAGCACCTGGAGCCACGAGCCCGGGGCGCAGCCGAGGTCGAGCACGCGCCCGGCGCGCTGGATCACGCGGCGTTTGTCGTCGATCTCCATGAGCTTGTACGCGGACCGCGCGAGATAGCCCTCGCGTTTGGCTTGGCGGAAGTACTTGTCATGGAGGACGCGCTTGGCCATCGATGCATCGTAGGAGAACGCCAACGGCATCGGATCGGCACGCACCATCCCCGCAAAGACCCGCCCGGTCGGGCGGGCCGACCGGGCGGGTCTGTGGTTTCGGATCGGTCTGCAGCGACACAGATCGCAGGCCGGCCATCCGATCGGGCCCTGGTGCCTCGGTGTCCGCGGCCGGGGCGGGGGGCTCGATCCGCTGCGACATCTGCTCGGTTGCGACCGGCTTTAGTCGACCGTGAATCGTGCAACCAGCGATCGGAGTTGTTCGGCTTGTTCCGCGAGATCCGATGCGGCCTGAGCGGCCTGCCCGGCGCCCTCCGATGACTCGCGGGTGACCATGCTGATGTTCTCGACCGATCTGGCGATCTCGGTCGAGACCGTCGATTGCTGATTCGCGGCCGCGGCGATGCCCTCGACCATCGACTGCAGCGTCTTGGAGCTGTCGACGATGGTGGAGAGTGATTGTCCGGCGTTGGACGCGAGTTCCACGCCTTCGTCAACACGGGCCGTCCCCGACTCGATCCGGGTCACGGCCGACTTGGTCTCTTCCTGGATGCCGGTGATGGATCTGGCGACCTCCTCGGTCGCGGTCTGGGTCCGCTCGGCGAGGTTCCGGACCTCGTCCGCCACAACGGCGAAGCCGCGGCCGTGCTCGCCAGCGCGGGCGGCCTCGATCGCCGCGTTCAGGGCGAGCAGGTTCGTCTGGTCGGCGATGTTGTCGATGACGGCGATGATCTCGCCGATCGCCTCGGACTGCTGGCCCAGGGAGTTCACCGTCTCCGCGGAAGCGTTGACCTCTTCGGCGATCCCTCTCATGGTCTCGACGGTCCCCTCAACGATCTCGCCGCCCTGTTCGGCGAGCTGCTGGCTCGCTTCGGCGGCGTCGGAGGCGTCGGCGGATTTGCTCGCGACCTCGCTCACCGATTGGGACATCTGCTCGACCGCCGCGGCGACCTGCTGGGTCTGCTGCTCCTGGGACTGGAGCCCGCATGACATCTCGTCGGCCGAAGCGGCGATCTGCGTGGATGCGGACGCGACGCTCTCCGCCGAACACCGCACGTCTTGAACCATCGACGACAGGCTGTCGAGGAAGCCGTTGAACCACCGGGCGAGCTGCCCGATCTCGTCCGACTGCTTGATATCCGCCCGCTGGGTCAGGTCCCCGTTGCTGGCGACCTGCATGACCCCTGTCAGCTGATTGATGGGATTCCCCAGCAGCTTGCGGATCGCGAACACGAGCCCGCCTCCGCCGACGAGGATGACGGGCAGCGTGAACAGCATGCCCTTCCAGAAGAAGCCGGCGACCTGCGCGTCGACGATCTCGAGGGGCATTTCGAGCTCGTACGCGCCGTGCATGTAGCCGGGCTCCCATGATTCCATCCGGAAGCCGAGGATGTCCTTGCCATCGATGTAGCCGTTCTCGTCGGGCGTGTCGTACACCGCGGGGTCGCCGTGGCAAGCCATGCAGGTTTCATCCAGGATGATGGCGCGCATGTAGTGCAGCGCGTTTGTCTCTTTGTTGAACGCCGAGATGGTCCCGCTCTCGCCCGCCTTGACCTGGTTGGTCAGCTGTTCGAGGAGCTGCTCGCGGAAGCCGCCCGGCTCGGGCGCGTTGTCGGGGTTCCGCGCTTCCAGCGAGACGATGCGGAAATCGAGGCCCTCGGCCTGGGCCGCCTTCTCTGCGTCGTGCCACCCGGTGATGACCGGGATCGACTCGAAGAACCGCGTCTCGGAGTAGTGCCCGCCCGCCTCGATATGGGCCAGGGCGTCCGCCTGGAGTTTTTCGAGGTTCACTTCGCCCAGCGAGATCTTCGTCGAGGCGTCCTGCTTGGCCGCGTCGGCGACCGCGGTGAACGCAGAAGCCTGGTTGACCAGTGCCTGCTCGGCCGATGAGCGGAACCCACGCATGAAGACCGCGTAGTTCACGATCACCACGAGGCCCGTGATCACCAGCGTTGCGGCGATGATTTTCGGGCTCAGTCCGAAGCGGAACTTGATATCATTCGAGTTGCTGGGCATGCTGCACCATCCTGTTGAAACCACGACGAATCGCACAGCTTCGTGCGATTCGCCCGGAATCGGTGCGAGTGACCACCCAATCCAGTGTTCCGTATCAAAAAGTCTCGATTGTGGACTTGTCTGATAGTTATTCGGATGGGGCGTCCGGCGGGGTGGGTGGTTACCCGGACGGATCGTCGCGGAAGAACACCACGTACCCGTGGGTCCAGTGGTGGGGGGCCCAGGTCTGCCCGCGTCCTTCGTTGAGGTACTCGTCCAGCTCGTAGCCGACGGTCAGGGCGCTCTGGCCCGAGAGCAGGTGGGAGACATCGACGTGCCAGGGCGGCACGAGGTCGCCGGGGGACCAGCCGGCCCGATCGAACTTCCATGTGCCCCGTTGCGGGCGGCACGGATTCAGGTAGACGTCCTCGTTCCAGAGCACGTCGTGCTCCATGACTTCGCCGATCGCTGAGGACACGGTGAGCGTGCGTCCGAGCGGCATGAACTCGCCCGCGTTATCGGTGTTGGGCGACATGCCGTGCCCGGTGGCGGTGATGTAGACCTGCGCCCCGCTCGCGTTGTCGGGGATCGCGATCTCGCGGTCAACGAACGTGCTGCTGGGCGGGTTATCGGGGTTGCCGATCTCGACATCGCCCGTCCACAGGTGCTCGATCGCGATCGGGGTTCGCTCGGGCCGGCCCGGGTAGAAATCCAGGTCCAGCGTGACCAGCCAGCCCTTCATGTACGTGCCGATGTCGCACTGCAGCGTTCGCTTGTCTCTGAGCAGCGGGAGGAGGTGCGTGACATCGGCTTTCCACACCCAGCCCTTGCGGAAGGGCGTGATGTAGCGGAGCAGTTCGTAGCGTGTGCCGTCGGTTCCGTCGGGCTGCTTGTCCCAGATGTAGAAGACGCCCTTCTTGTCCCAGTGGTCGTACCCGACCTCCGGTTCGGCCAGCGTGAGTGTCGCGACGACCCGTGCGACCCGGTCCGGGATCGGAGAGAAATCGGTCTCGGTCTTCGGCGTGCGGTCGCCGGCGTGCACGAAGTACCCGTCGAACACGTTGATCCGCAATGGCGCTGACGGCGCGTCGCCTGGATACCGCCCTTCGGACGCGAACTCGGCGTCGTGCAGTTGCACGGTTCCGTCAGCGGGCATGGCCTGCCAGCCGGGTCGGAACGGCTCGACGCCGAGCAACTCGAAGCGCTCCAGCACGGGCTCGCCCGCGACCGTCAGGTCCAGCAGGGCGGCCCCGGTCACGAAGCGCAGCGTGGCCTGGACCCGGACCGGCCCGCCGGTTCGGTACTCCACGGGGCTGAGCATGTTGTGGATCTCGACGCCGTCGACATGGACGGAGATCTCACGCTGCGGGCGGTCGTACCAGTTGCCCGCTTCGTCGAACCAGCCGACCGGGTAGTTCGGCTTGCCGTCCTCGCCCTCGGTGACCTCGGTCTCTGTGGGCGGGGGGTTGTGCGTGTCGAACGCCACCGCGACGGTGTAGGGGGCGTTCGGCTCGTCCCAGCTGAACGCGTCGGGCTTGATCAAACCCCGCGGATACTCATCGCTATCGAAGAACACCAAGCCCGCGCCCTTCGAGACCGCCGCGTGCTCTTCGCTCGGGAACGTGAACTCGCCCGAGAAGGTGGCCTGGTACAGCCGGTCGCTCGGAGCGTCCCCGCCGGAAGCGAGGGCTGGGCCCGGTGCGACCAACCAGAGAAGCACGACCGTGATGAGAGAGGAGGGTGCTCGGCTCATCCCCCGAGCATACACGAGGCGATGTGGGCTCGTACGGGCTCGGACGGCTTCAGCCTTCGGGCTGGACTTCCCGATAGATCGGCTGATCGGATGTGGGGGCGGACGGTGCCGATCCCACGGGCACCGGCTCGATGGGGATCTGTATCTCCCACCACTGGTTGCGCCCCGGGACGTTGGGCCCGTTGTAGCCCAGCACGCGTGGCATGCCGGCGCGTTCCCACCGGGGCGATTCGGCGATCCACGCGTCGAGCCGGTCTGCCAGCGTGTCCCAGGTGTCCTGCCCCCGCCTGCCTTGCACACCCAGCGAGAGATAGGTCATCGGCTGGGTATCGACGATCACCACGTTGCCGTCGCTGCCGGTGGGCCCGTCGGAGATCTGGTGGTAGAGGAACGACATGGTCCAGCGGTCGGGGCGGCCGTCGTTGTCCTCGTCGGCGACCTCCATCTCGACCGGCGCGGTCATCGCGATGTCGTTGCGGCTGATGTGCCGGAAGAGGGGCCAGAACCCGTTCTGCCCGTTGATGCCCCGCCCGGACCCGCTGGTGAACTCCGCACGCCGGACCGAGGCGTAGTGCTTGATCTCGTACGCGCCCGGGGCCGTGGGCGCCGGGTAGCCGACGGGCAGCTTGGTGTCGGTCGTGACCGGGCCGGCCCGGTAGAGCGGGCCTTCGGGTCCCTGGCGTGATTGGATCTCGTACTCTGGCTCGCCGGCGACGCGGAGCACCCAGGAGCCCGAGTCCATGACAGACGCCTCGGGCGGGGGCTTCATCTGGGTCGCGTCCGCCGTGGTGATGTCGATTCCGGGCGTTTGGGCGTTCATCAGTGCGACGAGCGCGATCGTGGACATCTGCATGGTTTCACCTCGGGGCGCGGTTTCGCGGGTTCCCGCCGGGCGGATGCGGGGGTAGGCTGAAGACATGATCCAGACCCTCGCCGCCGCGGCCGTTTCACTGCTCACGCAGACGATGCAGGCGGACCAGCCCGATCGCGTGTTGGCGCCAGAAGAGCCCGAGGTGGCGGTCGCGATCCGCGGAGCGATCGGCGCCGGGCGGTTGGACGTGTTCACTCCCGATGGGCTCCCTGGCAACGCGTGGGGAGAGATTTGCGTGGGCTGGGTCCGCGAAGCGCCGGACGGTTCGGTGGTGTTGCGGCAGTCGTACATCGCTCCGCGCGGTCGCTACTTCTATCCGGCGAGCACGGTCAAGCTGTACGCCGCGATCGCCGCGTGCGAGTTGCTGAACGCTTGGCGGCGGGCCTACCCCGATGCCGGCATCGATGAGCACACCCCGCTTCGCTTGTACCCGCTGGTCGACGGTGACTCGGTCCGCGAGGTCGACGAGACGAACACGGCGCACGCCGGCTGGCATCCTCCGGGGTCGCGCCCCATCACGGTCGCCCACGAAGCTCACAAGCTGTTCGTGGTGTCCGACAACCCCGCGTTCAACACGCTCTACGACCTCGTCGGACCGCAGGAACTCAATCAACGCATGCGGGAGTGGGGCGCCGACGAGTCGTGGGTGACGCACCGGCTCTCTGTCGCACGCACCCCCGACGAGAACAGGCGTGCGCCGCGGGTGGATCTGGGGCTGGCGCCCGGGTCGCCGCAGATCGGGGAGCGTGCAAGCACGCTGCAGCGTCGTGATGCATCCGACGGCGTGATCTTCGGGCGGGAGAGCCTCGTCCTCGGGGACGGCTATCTGAAGGGCGGGGAGCAGATCGATGAGCCGTTCGATTTCTCGCAGAAGAACTACTCACGCCTCTCCGACCTTCAGTTGGTGCTCGCCCGGCTCGTGCGCCCCGGTTTGACCCACCGCGGCTGCTGCGGGCCGCACCGCTACCGGCACGGCCCCGCCGGCGCTCGCCCCCTGGACCTCACCGACGACCAGCGCGCCCGGCTGATCCGCAGCGCGACCGTGCTGCCGCGCGAGTCCGAGTCGCCCCGGTACGACCCCCAGAAGTACCCCGACGACTATGTCAAGTTCTTGCTGCCCGGTCTGATCGCGGTCCGCCCGCTCGAGGAATGGCGGATCGTCAACAAGATCGGGCTCGCGTACGGGTTCGTGACCGAGAACGCGTACGTCGAGCACCTGCCCACGGGCAACGCGGTCTTCGTGGCGGCGGTGATCCACCGCAACCCCAACGGGATCTACAACGACGGGATCTACGACTACGAAACAACGCTGGCCGAGATGGGCACACTCGGGGAAGTCATCGGGCTGGCGTTGGTCGGTGCGACGGACTGAACGGCGCGGCTGCCCTAGTGGGGCACTTCCTTGACCGCGTTGCGGTTCCACGCGGGGACCCGGACGACGATCTCGGTGCTGTCCTTCTCGATGAAGCACTGGCACGAGAGGCGGCTGTTGATCTGCAGACCCGGGGCCTCTTCGACCCGATCGTCCTCTTCTTCCTCGGCTTCGGAGAGTTGGTCCATGCCCTGCTCGACGTAGACGTGGCAGGTCGAGCAGGCGCAGACGCCGCCGCACGCGTGCTCGATGTTGATCCCGTTCTCCACCGCGACCTCGAGCAGATGCTCGCCCTTGGCGGCACCGAACACGTGCTCGGTCGCGCCGGGGTCATCCCCGGTGAAGTGGTCCTCGTCGATGAGTTCTTCGGGGTTCTCGAGGATGAATCTGACTTTGGTCGTATCCGGGCCGTGGTCGTGGTCGCTGTGTCGCAGGTGCATCGGCGTATCTCGCTGAAAAATGGGACCGCTGGGTTGGAATCATTCTATGCTACTGGCGTGACGGCGGCTTCGGGTCGCGGCGGGTCTGAGACGCGGGAGCGCACGTGGGAACCGGACAGCATCATCCCGAAGACGAGGCCCCGATCGGGCTCAGCGTGATCGCGCCCGCGCACGACGAATCCGGCAACATCGCGCCGCTGGTCGCTCGCGTCGGGGACGCGTGCGCCCTGACGGGTCGATCGTTCGAGTTCATTCTCGTGGACGACGCGTCCTCCGATGGCACGCCCGACGCGGTCCTGGCGCTGATGCCCGAGCGGGCCTGGCTCCGATTGCTCGAACTGCCCAGGCCCGAGAGGGGTCGCAGCAACGGGCAGTCGGCCGCGTTCCGCGCGGGCATCCGCGCGTCGCGTGGCACGCTGATCGCGATGCTCGACGCCGATCTCCAGAACGACCCCGCGGACCTCGTCGGGCTCGTCGAGCGTATCGAAGCGACGGGGGCGGGGATGGTCCAGGGCGATCGGACCCGCGCGAGGGCGAACGGCGACGGGTGGATCCGACGATTCGGGTCGGGCGTTGGCCGCCTCGCTCGCCGGGTGATCCTCAACGATCCCACGCGGGACACGGGCTGCTCGCTGAGGGTGATGAGGCGCGACGCCGCGTCGGCCCTCCCGCTCCACCTGCGGGGCATGCACCGTTTCATCCCGGTGATCGCGCGGTCCATGGGATACGAGGTCATCGAGATGGATGTCTCGCACAGCCCGCGTTACACGGGGCGGACCAAGTACGGGATGGGCATCGCGAGGCGGGCGATCCCGGGGCTGATCGACTGCTTCGCGGTCCGGTGGATGGCCCGCCGGGAGTGGGAGCCCGCGGCCCGCGCCGAGCAACACGCTCGGGGCGTGATCGGCTCGACCGAACGACACCCCGAAGAAGCCGTCCGATGAAGCCCGAGCCGGTCATCGCGATGCTGCTGCTGCTCATGCTCGGCATGTGGCTGGTGCTCCAGCCCACACTCAAGCGGTCGGCTTACGACCTCGATGTCCGGGTGGGATCGACCGAGTTCCTGCTGGACCGGCATGACGATGACGGTTCTGGTCTGACCGCTTACACGGTGATCTCCCCGCCCTGGTTCGCGGGCACCGAGTTCGCGTCTTCCGAGCTGGATCGCTTCCTGGAAGCCCGCATCGACGAGTGGCGGGCAAGGCCGGCGTTGGCACGGTTGCTTCTGGGGTTCTTTAATGTCACGTCGTGGGCGCAGTTCGGGTGGGTCGCGGTCGGGCTGTTCGGGCAGGCGGCCTTCTTCGGGCGGATGCTGATCCAGTGGGTCGTGTCCGAGCGCAGCCGGGTGTCCACGGTGCCCCCGCTTTTCTGGTGGCTGAGCCTGGCGGGCGGGGTCACACTGTTCGCGTACTTCGTGTGGCGGAAGGACGTCGTCGGGGTGCTGGGACAATCGACAGGGATCGTGATCTACGCGCGGAATCTGAGGCTGATCCGCAAGCAATCGGCCCGGGCCGGCGGCACGCCGGGGGGCATCAAGGAAGGTATGGCATGAAACTGATCATCGACGGGCAGACAGCCGCGGACGGCGTCGAAGGGGTGTCGCAGGCGATCGATCTCGCGCGCGACAGGGCCGCCGAACAGGGACGCCTGATCATCGAGATCAAGGCGGACGGACGCCCCGCGGGCACCCTCCTCGACAGCCCGCCCGAGGATACCGCTGGCGTCGGCGAGATCGATGTGGTGACCGCCGATCGCTCCGCGTTCTTGTCCGAGACGCTCTACGACGCGAAGGACGCGCTCGGGCGTGTGCGGGTCGATCAGAAGCAGGCCGCGAACATGATCGACCAGGGGCAGGTGAACGACGCGACCGCATCGCTCGGGCCTGTCATGGAAGGCTGGCAGGCGGTCCGGACCGTCGTGGACCAGGCCGCCACGCTGCTGGGCGTTGATCTGCACGTGTTCGTTGTGGACGGCACGCCCGCCGCCGAGACGGTCTCGGGCTTCGCGTCCGATCTGGTCGAGCTGCGCAACGCGGTCACGAACGAGGACTGGTCGGCGTTGGGCGATGTGCTCGCGTTCGATCTCGAGGAGCGGGCCCAGGGGTGGGACGCGTTGCTCGACGGGTTGATCGGGCACGCCAAGGCGGGGGGCGGCGCGGGGTGACCGCCGAGTCGTTGTCCAACCCGATCGACCGCCTGATGGAGCACGCGTCGCGCGAGCTGTTCGAGACGCGTTACTTCGACGCGTCCGCGCTGTGCGTCGAGGCGCTGTACCAGGCCCGGGCCGCGGACGATTTCTCGCGCATGGCCCGCATCTGTCTCCCGCTCCAGGAAGCCCGGCGTTGGATCCGCCAGACCGCGCTCGATACCGGCACGATCCGCGTGATCTCTGGCGTCGCGGATCTTCCCGAGCCGCTGGCCCCGGGCTGCTACCTCGTGCAGCCCCCGATGGTCGGCGTGGAC
>DIYM01000152.1 GCA_002429045.1 Phycisphaerales bacterium UBA6054 | reverse complement strand
GGCGCGTCCTGCCCAGATTACCGGTGGGTGCGTCCCGATGCCAGCTTGACGATCCAGACGCCCGCCAGCACGACCATCAGCAGCAGGATCGCGCCCGTCGCCTGGTGGGCGGTGGTGACCAGCGTCTCGCCCACGCGGATCGGTGGGGCGGTCGCCAGTTCATCGGCCAGCGGGATGGGTCTGTGCTCGCGCGCGGTCGCCACCAGACCCAGGGCCGCCCATCCGAGTAGGAACTGGAAGGTCACGACCCCGTGGATCGCGCCGCCGAGCCGCTTGAGGAACGCGAGCCCCGTCCCGGCCTTCGCGACCCGGACCGCGAGCGCGCCCAGGACGATCACCAGGATCAGCACCACGAACGCGAACCCGGCGTGGGTGAGCCGGGCGTGCCCGGTGCCGCTGCTCGGTGGGTCCAGGTGCGACAGGTGCCTCGCCGCCGCGCCGAGGACCAACTGGATGAACATGAGCGGCGTGGTGATCACCGCGATGGTCACGGCTCGTCTCGCGGCGGCGCGACGCTGCTCGTCCGCGACGAGCGATCGCCAGGACACCGATAGCGTCGCGGCGAGCACGCCCGCGAGCGTGAACACGATCTGGCCGAAGACGCCGTGCGAGATCGCGACCGGCATGCTGATCTCCGAGACACGCACGGCGCCCATGTAGCCCTGGAAGCACACGCACACGAGCAGCGTGACCGCCAGGATTTTCGAGGTCCTGGTGGTGTCCGAGAGCAGCACGGCGAGCATCAGCGCGATCGTGGTCAGCCCCGCCAGCGTGCCGAAGAGGCGGTGCGAGTGCTCGAGGAAGATCCGGGGCTCGGCCATCAACTCGAACGGGAACAGCACCGAGATCGCGCCGTAGCTGGTCACCGAGTCCGGGACCGCCATGCCCGCTTCGGCCCCCGTGACCGCGCCGCCGACGGCGATCAGCGGCAGGTAGATGAACACCGTCACGACGCCGAACCGCGCCAGCCAGTGCGCCCGGGTCGTGGCGTGCCCCCTGCCCCCCGAGGCGAGCAACGCGCCGAGGCCTCCCGCGAGCACGCACGCGATGACCGCCCCGGGCACGATGATCACCGCCTGGTCGTTGAACTGGTTGGCGTAGGTCGCCATCGAGTCGGTGGACTCGGGCTGTTCGACCGCCACCGACGCCACGATCAGCAGGTTCACGAGCCCGGTCACAAGCCCGCCCAGGAGCCCGACCTTGAGCCGATCGGGGCGCGGGCAGGCCCGGAGCAGCCCCGCGGATGCGCCGATCAGCCCGACAATGATGATGGGCAGCGAGACCTTGGCCGACGCGTCGATCGCGGGCAGGTGGAGGATCCACGCGATGACCCAGGAGACGATGGCGCTGCCGAATCCGACCGACAGCGCCGCCGATGCGGTGATCGGCTTGGGCTCGGCGTTGGCGTGGGGGGCCGAAGTCTTGGTGTTTGAGACACTTGCGCGGTTTGTCGTCATGGTCTCTCCTTCGTGGGGCAGGGCTGGTCCGATTTGATGAGATTGAGACCCAGTCTCATTTCCGGTCTGGCCGTGCAAAAACCTGTGTAGCATACGCTTAAGGCGAACATTTTTCGGCCTGCCAGGACAACAACCGATGGAGTTGTCGGATACTCTTCGCTGATGTCCCCGCTCGGTCCGGGCGGGTTCAACACGCCATCCCGAGCCCATCCGGGGCCCGTTTGACGGAGTCCGACCTTGAAACCGCTCTTTCCGAAGTGGATGAACACCCTGCCGACCGTGGCGTTTGCCCTGGTCAACGGGGGGGTGATTCTCGTTGTCGCGGGGATGTGGTACTACGCCACGCCCAAGTTCTGGGAGGTCGGGTACATGCCCGTCCAACCGGACAGCGGGTTCAACCACCAGATCCACGCGGGCAAGCTCGGCATGGATTGCCGGTATTGCCACTCGCACGTTGAGGAGTCGTGGCACTCGAACGTCCCGTCGACGCAGACGTGCTACGGCTGCCACTCGGAGGGCAAGCTCGGGCCGCAGGCGAGCGCGACCGACGAGAAGGTGCAGTTCATCCGCGACTCGTACGAGTCCGGCAAACCGATCGAGTGGCGCCGGATCCACAAGCTCCCCGATTACGCGCACTTCCCCCACAACGTGCACGTGGCCGCTGGCGTGAGCTGCTACTCGTGCCACGGGCAGATCGCAGGCATGCCGGTCGTGGCGCAGGCCGAGTCGCTGAGCATGGCATGGTGCCTGGACTGTCACCGCGCCCCCGAAGAGCACCTGGTCCCCAAGGACCGCGTGACGGACCTGTACTGGGTCGAGCGCGAGTGGATGAACACGCCGGTCGCGGATCGCAGCGTCGAGGGCGTGACGCCCGAGCAACTGCTCGATTCCTTGTACCGCAACCCGCCCGAACACTGCGCGGCCTGCCACTTCTGACGAAGCGCTCCGAACACGCCAGACGACCACACCCGCGGGATCGCCACACGCGACGCCCGAAGACGAGACGAGACCATGAGCACCATCGACCAATGCCCGTCGACCAAGGGCAAGATCGACATCCCGGAATCGCCGGCGAAGCTCGCGCAGATGAGCGGCAAGCCGGTGTGGCGCAGCCCGGAGGAGTTCTCGGGCGACCCCGGTTTTCGCGAGTTTGTGGATCGCGAGTTCCCGGGCGGTGCCAGCGTGCTCGACGACACGAACCGCCGCTCGTTCCTCAAGGTGATGGGCGCGTCGCTGGCGCTCGCGGGCGCCGCCACCGTGCCGGGCTGCCGGCGTCCTGACCACAAGATCCTGGCGTACTCGAACAGCGTTCCCGAGCAGATCGTGCCCGGGCGTGCCCTGTACTACGCGACCGCACTCCCGCTGCCCGGGGGTGGCGCCGAGGGGTTGCTCGTCGAGACCCACACCGGGCGTCCGACCAAGATCGAGGGCAACCCGCTCCACCCCAACAACCAGGGCAAGTCGTCGGCGTACGCCCAGTCGATCGTGCTCGATCTGTACGACCCCGATCGGCTGAAGTTCCCAGAGTATGACAACCCGTCCCGGGGCAAGGTCGCGGCCACCTGGGACGACTTCAAGTTCTGGGCCCACGAACACTTCGCGTCGTACGACGCGAACGGCGGCGCCGGGCTTGCGTTCGTCGTCGACAAGGTGTCGTCGCCCACGCAGGCGCGGCTTCGGGGCGAGATCCTCGCGAAGTGGCCCAACGCCAAGTGGGTCGGGTGGAACCCGGCCGAGCAGCGTGGCGAGATCGAGGGCACCCGGCTCGCGTTCGGTTCCCCGCACCACGCCCGGTACCGGTTCGAGAAGACCACGCGTGTGCTCGGCGTCGAGCACGACTTCGTGGGAGAGGGCCCGGACGAGGTCTTCCACAGCCGCGGGTTCGCCGGCACGCGGAAGGTCGTGAACGCGGGCGACGAGATGAGCCGCCTGTATACCGTCGAGTCGCGCCCGACCGCGACCGGTTCGATGGCCGATCACAGGTTCCGCCTGAACCCGGGCCAGATGACCGCGTTCATCGGCGCGATCGCCCGCGAGATGGGGATCGACGCGCCGGGGCCCGGTGTGAACGGGATCGGGGCGGAGGACATCGCGGCGATCGCCAAGGACCTCGTCGATCACGCCGGCGAGTCGGTCGTGGTCCCGGGCCCCGGGCTGTCGCCCGAGGCGTACGCCATGGCGATGGCGATCAATGCGCAGCTTGGGGCGCTCGGATCGATCGTCGAGCTGTTCCCGATCGGGGAGGAGATGGCGAGCGACTCGGCTGGCGATCTCGCGGCTCTGACCGATGATCTCAACGCGGGCTCGATCGATACGGTGGTTTGCCTGAACACGAACCCGGTCTACGACGCGCCGGGCTCGCTGGGCTTCGCCGAAGCGTTCGCGAAGGCGGGCACCCGCGTGACGCTGTCGGTCGGGCAGTCCGAGACCGCGGCCGCGTCGACCTGGTCGCTCAACGGCGCCCACACGCTCGAGTCCTGGGGCGATGTGGCGAGCAGCGACGGGACGCTGTCCGCGGTGCAACCGATGATCGCCCCGCTCTTCGAGCCGGCGATGTCGGCGATCGAGCTGCTCGGATTCCTGCTCGACCACGGCAACACCAACAGCCCGGACGGGTACGCGTTGGTGACGGAGACCTGGGCGGGCCGCCTCGGTGTCGGGACGGGCGAGAAGCGGTTCAAGGACACCTGGCGCCGGGTGCTCCACGACGGGCTGCTCGCCGGCTCGGCGGGCAGGCCGGCCAGGGCGGCGGTCCGCATGATGCAGCTGGGCGCGGCGTTCCGCTCGTTCGACCACCCGCCGATGCCGGGCAGCGCCGCGATGGAGGCGGTGTTCTACACCGCCCGCCACAACGACGGGCGCAGCGCGTCGAACGCCTGGATGCAGGAGTTGCCCGAGTTTGGTTCGAGCGTGGTGTGGGACAACCCGGTGTACCTGAGCCCGATGACGGCCAAGTCGCTCGGGCTGCTCCCGGAGCACAGCCGTCTCGACGAGTACAACCCGTACACCAAGCAGCAGATGCCCCAGGCCCGGCGCGCGGTGCTCGAGATCGGGGGGGAATCGATCGAGATCGCGGTCTGGATCCTGCCGGGCATGGCCGACAACGTCGCGGGCATCAAGCTCGGGTACGGGCGGGCCGTCGCGGGGCGCGTCGGCGACCATGTCGGGTTCAACACGTACCGCATCAAGCCGATGGGCATGACCGGTTCGGGCGCGAAGATCGAGCGTTCGTCCGGCACGTACACGATCGCGTCGACGCAGAACCACTGGTCGCTCCAGCCCGACAGCGAGGGCAGCAAGGACACCCGGCACACGATCGTCCGCGCGATGGACAAGAAGTGGTGGGACAAGTACGGCGAGAAGGTCAAGGAAGTCCCCGACAAGATCTACGGCACGCCGACGGGCAAGCTGAACATCGCCGAGCAGATCGGCGAGTTGTCGCACACGCCCGTGAACATCAGCGCGTATGAGAACCCGATGAACCGGTCGCCCGAGGACGCGGCCCGGCCGCCCGAGGGCATGGAGCACTCGTCGGCGTTGAACCGCGACGTCCCCGCGCCCTATTCGCAGGGCCCGCAGTGGGGCATGTCGATCGACCTGAACATGTGCTCGGGCTGCGGCGTGTGCACGGTCGCGTGCCAGAGCGAGAACAACATCCCCGTGGTGGGCAAGTCCGAGGTCGCCAAGGGGCGCGAGATGCAGTGGATCCGCGTCGACCGCTACTTCGTGGGCGAGGAGCTCAACGAGCCCGACGAGATGCTCATCCAGCCCGTCGCGTGCGTGCACTGCGAGAACGCGCCGTGCGAGGTGGTCTGCCCGGTCAACGCCACGATCCACGGGCCCGAGGGCACGAACAACATGGCGTACAACCGCTGCATCGGCACGCGGTACTGCGCCAACAACTGCCCGTACAAGGTCCGGCGGTTCAACTTCTTCGATTACGCCCAGGCGAAGTTCAACGGCGGGCTGGACCCCAACTACGTCTCCCAGGGCGTCGCCAACGCGTACGACGAGTACGTGGGCTCGGATCGGCGCAACAACCAGAACATGATCCCGCCGCGTCTGCGCAAGAAGGTCGAAGAGATCGGCAAGATGCAGTTCAACCCGCACGTCACGGTCCGCTCCCGCGGCGTGATGGAGAAGTGCTCGTACTGCATCCAGCGGGTCAACCAGGCCCGCCAGGACGCCAAGATCGCCGGCACGTGGAGCGAGGCCGATCAGGTCGCGCCCGTCGCCGACGGGCTCGTGCAGAGCGCCTGCCAGCAGGCCTGCCCGACCGGGGCGATCTCGTTCGGGGACATCCTCGATCCCAACTCGGAGGTCGCCAAGGAGAAGGAGTCCCACCGGACCTACCTGCTGCTCGGCTACCTGAACACCCGACCCCGCACCACCTACATGATGCGGGTCCGCAACCCCAACACCGACATCCGCCCGGCCGAGCACGACCCGCTTGACCACGGCTCGCACGGCGATGACCACGGCGATGACCACGGCGACGGGCACGGCGGAGAAGCCCACTCGTCGGCGTTCATCGACGGCGAGAAGAAGTACACCGACAACGGATACGCCATGAGCCTCAACGTATTGGGAACCTCCTGACACAGGCCCGATCATCGATCACGCGCACGACACCCACGTCTGACCCCAAGCTGGTGCAACACACATGACCGCACGCGACCCAGACCAACAGAATGACGCCCGGCTCACCGGGCTCGATGCGGGCAGCCAACCCGCGCCGCGGCCGAACCGAACGATCGGCGGCGGCAAGGACGACGGCACCCTGATCGAGGACCCGGGCAAGCGGGCGCCGCTCGTGCTGGGCGACCGCTCGTTCGGCGATGTCACCGACATCGTCTGCGGCTACGCGGAAGCGCCGATGCCCAAGCCCTGGCTGGCGATGTTCACGATCACGTCGACCATCGCGGCCCTCGGCACCGGGATGATCCTCTACCTGATCATCACCGGCGTGGGCGTCTGGGGTCTGAACAACCAGGTGGACTGGGCGTGGGACATCACCAACTTTGTGTTCTGGATCGGTATCGGGCACGCGGGCACGCTGATCTCCGCGATCCTCTGCCTGCTCAAGCAGAACTGGCGGACAGCGGTGAACCGCTCGGCGGAGGCGATGACGATCTTCGCCGTGGTCTGCGCGGGCATCTTCCCGGGCGTCCACGTCGGGCGGGTGTGGTTCGCGTGGATGCTGTTCCCGATCCCGAACTCGAACGCGATCTGGCCCAACTTCCGCAGCCCGCTGCTTTGGGACGTGTTCGCGGTCTCGACGTACGCGACCGTCTCGCTGCTCTTCTGGTACATGGGCATGATCCCCGACGTCGCGACGCTGCGTGACCGGGCCCAGCTCCGTCTGAACCGGGGGCTCTCCCGCCCGTTCGCGATCCCGATGCCGGTCGGCAAGGACATCGTCGTCCCGTTCCTGCCCCGCCCCGACACGCTCCGGGCGTTGATTTACGGTTTCGCCAGTCTCGGCTGGCGGTTCTCCAGCCGTCACTGGCACCGGTATGAGAAGGCGTACCTGATGCTCGCGGGCATCTCGACGCCGCTGGTGCTCTCGGTGCACTCGATCGTCTCGTTCGACTTCGCGACGTCGATCCTGCCGGGTTGGCACACGACGATCTTCCCGCCGTACTTCGTCGCGGGCGCCGTGTTCGGCGGTTTCGCGATGGTGCTGCTGCTGCTGATCCCGATCCGAGCGATCCTGCCGAACTTCTCCGACCTGCTCACGCTGCGTCACCTGGAGAACATGGCCAAGATCATCCTGGTCACCGGCACCATGGTCGGCTTCGCCTACTCGATGGAGTTCTTCATCGCCTGGTACGGCGCGAACCAGTTCGAGTTCGAGGCGTTCGCCAACAACCGCGTCAACCCCAACGTCGCGCCCTACTGGTGGGCGTACTGGACGATGATCATCTGCAACGTTGTCTTCCCGCAGTTGTTCTGGATGCGGGCGATGCGTCAGAACCCTGTGGTGATCTGGATCGTCGCGCTCGCGGTCACGATCGGCATGTGGTTCGAGCGGTTCGTGATCATCGTGACCTCGCTGCACCGGGCGTTCATCCCGGGCGAGTGGCACATGTTCTTCCCGACCTGGGTGGACATCCTGACCTTTGTCGGTTCGTGCGGCATCTTCGCCACGCTCTTCCTGCTGTTCCTCAAGTTCTTGCCTGTCTTCGCCATCGCGGAGGTCAAGGTCGTCATGCCCCAGTCGCACACGAGTGACGATCACTAAAGGAGCCCGCCGATGTCAGCCATGACCAATCTGATCTCCGGGATCGCGGACTACGCACCGATGCTCGTGCGCAAGCCGGCGCCGAAGTTCGTGTCGCGCGAGGGCAACCGCATCTACGGCATCGTCGCCGAGTTCGGCGAGACCCCCGCGGTGTACAAAGCCGCTCAGGCCGTCCGCGACGCGGGCTACCGCAGGTGGGACGTCCACTCGCCCTTTCCCGTGCACGGCATGGAGGAGGCGATGGGGATGAAGACCACCAAGCTGCCGCTGATCGCGGGCGGTGCGGCGATCTGTGGCGTCCTGTTCGCGATCTTCCTGCAGTGGATCACGTCCGGCGTGCTTTACCCGATGGTCACGCAGGGCAAACCCTACGCCGCGTGGGAGCCCTTCCTGCCGATCACGTTCGAACTCGGGGTCCTGTTCACGGCATTCGCGTGTCTGTTCGGCATGCTGGCGCTCAATGGCTTGCCGCGCTTTCACCACCCGCTGTTCAGCCACGAGCGGTTCTACCGGGTGAGCAACGATCGGTTCATGATCGCGATCGAGGCCGAGGACGCGAACTTCGATCCCGACAAGACCCGCGCCCTGCTCGAGCAGGCGGGCGGGGACCACATCACCATCATCGAGGAAGAGGACTGATCGTGGCGTCCACGGACGCCCACATTCGCCACGCCAGCAGATGATCATCAAGGACCACCGATGACGACCAAGACTCACAACACGCGGACCAGCACCGGGCGGCAGCTCGGGCTGCTGCTCGCGCTCGCCGCCGCGGGATCCGCGATCGCGTTCGCCGCCGGGTGCCGGGGCGACCGCTCCGACGCGCCCCCGCGCCAGTTCTTCCCGGACATGGACGATCAGCCCAAGCTCGATCCGCAGTCGGAGACCGCGTTCTTCGAGGACGGGCGTTCGCAGCGGCTGCCCGTCGAACGGACCGTGGCGTTCGGTTCCCGGTCCGAGTTGCCCGGGACAGTCGCCAGCGACGCGTGGGACGGCATGATCACCGCCGACCGAGAGAGCCTGCTCAAGGCGGACGAGACCTTCGCGTTCGGTATCGTCGAGGGCTCGACCCGCGAGGAACCGGTCTACGTGGATTACATGCCCGTCCCCGTCACAAGCGACCTGATCAAGCGTGGCGAGGAGCGGTTCAATATCTTCTGCTCCGCCTGCCACGGCTACGACGGCGAGGGCGGGTCGTCCGGCACGGTCGGCGCGCTCTGGAGTTACGCCCCCTCGAACCTGCTCGCCGAGCAGTACCGCGACCGGGGCAACCAGTTCGGCAAGGACGGATACCTCTACCACGTCATCCGCGACGGGCTCTGGGGCCCGGACGGCTCGAACCGCATGCCCGCGTACGGCTACAGCATCGACGAGCGGGACGCCTGGGCGATCGTCGCGTACATCCGCACGCTCCAGGCGGCGTCCGACGTGGCGTTCGATGAACTCGACCCCGCCGACCAGGCCCGACTCGAAGGGGGCACCCCGTGAGCCAATCGATGACCAGCGTCACCGCCAACAGCCCCGCGCCCGACCAGACCGCGCTGTCCGATCACGATTGGCAGCACCGGCTGGACAAGATCGCCAGCGACCCGCGCATGACCGAGTCGAACATCCGCGCCCAGGGCGCGATCGGCAAGCTCGGCATGCCGCTGCTGCTCGTTGGCGTGATCGGGCTGGTCCTGACGATCATCGGGGCGTTCTCGATGAGTGGGCGCCACGCCCTCGCCGCGTTCGAGGTCGGCGTGTTCACCGCGCTGGCGATGTCGCTCGGATCGATCTTCTTCCTGCTCGTGTTCCATTCGCTGAACGCGGGCTGGATCATCACCGGGCGTCGCGTGTTCGAGAACATGGGCTCGATCGTGTGGTTCCCGTGGGCCTGCCTGGTGCTGGTGGTCATCATCGAGATGGCCAGCGGCGGCGTGCTGCTCAAGTGGATCGCCGGACCCGGGGATAACTACCTTCTCAACAAGAAAGCCCCGTACCTCAACGCGGGCTTCTTCATCGTCCGCGTGCTGATCTACGGCGCGGTGTGGATCTTCCTCGGCATGCGTTTCGCCGGGCTGAGCCGGCAGTCGGACGATTCCGGAGATCGAGCCCTTGGCCGCAAGGCCCGGTTCACCGCGGGCTGGGGCATCCTGCTCTTCGCGTTGACGACGGCGTTCGCGGCGTTCGATTTCTTGATGAGCATGGACTACCGCTTCTTCTCCACGATGTGGGGCGTGTACTTCTTCGCATCCTGTGCGTTGGCATCGGTTTCGGCGGCGGTCCTCGTGCTCGCCGTGCTCCGCTCGAGAAACAAGCTCGAGGGCCTCGTCACCGAGGAGCACTTCCACGACCTCGGCAAGCTGATGTTCGCGTTCACCGTCTTCTGGGCGTACACCGCGTTCAGCCAGTACTTCCTGATCTGGTACTCGAACATCCCGGAAGAAACCATGTGGTACACCTACCGCAAGGACAACGGCTGGATGTGGCTGTTCGCCTTCCTGTGCTTCGGGCACTTCATCGTGCCGTTCCTGATCATCATCTGGCGGGGCGTCAAGCGGAACATGCTCCTTCTGGGCGTCATGGCGCTGCTCATGATCATCGTGACCGCGGCCGACATGGTCTGGATCATCCGCCCGATGGTCTACACCGATAAGGCCGTCCTCGATTACGGGCTGACCGATCCGGGCATCGCCGGGGTCTGGCTCGACGCGGCCGGGCTGCTCGGCGTCCTGGGCATCTGGGGCTTCCTGCTGACCCGGGCGCTCGAGAAGGGCTTCCTGCTCCCGACCAAGGACCCGATGCTGCACGAGTCCATGAAGCACAAGAACTACGTCTAACCTGACACAAAGCCCGGCCGCCCAGGCGGTTGGGCCCCGGAAACCGACCCAGACCGGCATCGAGATCAGCCGGACAAACGAACACGGAGATTGACCATGAGCGCCGATCACGCCCACGACGACTGGCACGAACACACCGCCGCCGAAGGCAAGCCGCAGGAAGAGCACGGCGCCCAGGCGAGCGCCAAGGCGATGGGGCTGACGCTCGTCGCGATGGTCGTCGGCGTGGTGCTGACCATCCTGATCCTGGTCGCGTACTTCAACAGCTATGTGGGCAACTACAAAGCCAGCGCCCAGGAGGGGGTCGCGATCATGAAGCCCGCGTTCGAGGGCAAGCTGGCCGCGCAAGAGAAGCTCTCGAGCTACGCCTGGGTCGATCGCGAAGCCCGCACGGTCCGCGTCCCGGTGGATACCGCTGCCGAGATGGTCCTTGCCGAGTATGAGGCCCGGCAGGCCTCGAACTGAGCCCCAAGCCGCATCCGCGCTGATATCACGGAGACGAAACCAGCGATATGAACGCCGCCCGACTCACCCCGACGCTCGCCCGCTTCGCCCCGACCGCCGCCAGGTTTGCGGCCAGGTTCGCGGCGGTGCTGTCGCTCGGGCTCGCGTCGGCGGGGGCATCGGCACAACTCCTGCTGGAGAAGGACGAGGTCCGGGAACTCCAGGGGGTCGAACTGACCGAGCACCTCGGCGCCACGCTGCCGCTCGACGCGACGTTCACCGACGCCGACGGCCGGTCCGTCCGGATGGGCGACTACTTCAACGACGGCAAGCCGGCGATCCTCGCCCTGGTGTACTACGAGTGCCCGATCGTCTGCAACCTGGTGCTCGACACGCTCGACACCTCGCTCAACAACCTCGACTACGAGATCGGCGCCGACTACCGCCTGATCGTGCTCAGCTTCGATCACGGCGAGACCACCACGCACGCGCTGAACCGGCGCGAGCGCACGCTGCGGAACTACACCGTCGCGACCGGCGCCGAGGTGCGTGCCGGGGCGGTGTTCCTGACCGGCGACGAGACGGACATCCTCCGCGTGACCGGGGCGGTGGGCTGGGACTTCGCGCCGCTGCCCAACGGCGAGTGGTCGCACCCGGTCGGTCTGACGGTCCTCTCGCCCGAAGCCAAGGTCTCACGCTATATCTACGGCTTCGAGTACCCCGCGGACACCCTCAAGCTCTCGCTGCTCGAGGCGACCGAGGGCAAGATCGCCAAGTCGATCGGCGAGCGGATCATGCACTTCTGTTTCCGCTACGACCCGACCGCCGGGGCGTACTCAGTCGAGGCGATGGCGCTGATGCGCCTCGGCGGCGCCGTCACCGTCGTCTTCCTCATCGTGTTCATCACGGGCATGCTCATCCGCGAGCGGGCCCGCAACCGTCGGCTCGCCCGCTCGCAGGCGGGCCCGCCCGATTCCTCCATCATCGAGACCGATGCCGGCGTGTCGCCGGGGCGGTCGGACCGTTATGCCGCGAACACCGCGGGGCAGGTGCCTTGATGCTTCAAACACTCGCGTCCAGCCAGAGCTGGCACCAGGAGTTGATCTTCCGGAACCCGCCCGCTTCGTCCACCGCCGCGTGGTCGGACGGGCTGTTCATGATGATCTTCTGGTTCAGTGCGTTCTTCTTCGTGCTGCTGATGGGCCTGATGGTGTTCTGGACCATCAAGTACCGTCGGCGCCCGGGCGTGCCGGCGCCCAAGAGCCCGCACCACAACACCCCGCTCGAGATCTTCTGGACCGTCGTGCCCAGTTCGGCCCTGCTGGTGATCTTTGTGCTGGGGTTCCAGGGGTATCTGGGCAAGATGGTCTCCCCGAGCCAGGCGCTCCACCTCGACGTCTCGGCGTGGAAGTGGGGCTGGGCCATCAAGTACCCCAACGGCGCCGAGAGCCCCGAGACCCAGCACATCGAGTTCGACGAGTCCGCCGGCACACGGGGCAACGCGTACCCCATCTTCTACGTCCCCGAGAACACCGCCGTCACGCTGCAGATGTCCTCGCAGGACGTGATCCACGCCTTCTGGATCCCGGACTTCCGCACCAAGATGGACGTCTTCCCAAACCGCTACACCGGGTACTCGTTCAAGACCCCGACGCTGGGGATGGACGAGATGGTGTTTGACAACACGACCGACCAGATGATCCCCGGGCGGGACATGTGGGTGTTCTGCGCCGAGTATTGCGGCGACGAGCACTCGCGCATGGCCGCCACGCTGCGGATCGTGCCCGCTTCGATCTACGAGAAGAAGATCGCCGAGTGGAACGCGCCGAAAGACCCAATCGAACTGGGCAAAGCGATCCACGCGGGCCGCTGCGCGATCTGCCACAGCGTGGACGGCTCGCCCGGCACGGGCCCGACCTGGCTGAACATGTACGGGGCCAGCGGGCAGATGGCCGACGGCTCCACCGTCGAGAAGGACGCCAACTACCTGCGCGAGTCCATCCTCGTGCCCAACGCCAAAGTGGTCGCCGGCTACGTCGGCAACATGCCCCCCTTCCAGGGGCAGCTGGACGACACCCAGCTCAACGGGCTCCTCGCGTACATGCGATCGCTCTCCGAGTTCGCGCCCGAGGAAGCCCTGATCGATGGCGAGCCCGCCGGCGACCCCGGCTCGCCCGGAGACGACGCCGAACCCGAACCCGCATCCGAAGAGACCCAGCCGTCCGAATCGAACGGCGGAGGTGAATCATGACGACCGTTGACACCAGCACGCCCGGGCACGCCGGGCACCACGAAGAGGGTTCCTACTTCGACGGGCCCGCCGGCTTCTGGGGCAAGACCGCCCAGTGGGCGACCACGGTCGACCACAAGAAGATCGGCGTGATGTACCTCTTCGCCGTGCTCTTCATGTTCTTCCTGGGGGGCGTGGCGGCGCTGGCGGTCCGCCTCGAGCTGCTCGATCCGGTGCGCGACATCGTCAACTCCGAGGGCGTGAAGATCGGGGAGACCGGCTACATCCTGCAGAGCATCTTCGGCGCGACCGACGGCATGTCGGGCAACGAGATCTACAACCGCGCCTTCACGCTCCACGGCGCGATCATGGTCTTCATGTTCATCGTGCCGTCGATCCCCGCGTCGCTGGGCAACTTCTTCTTGCCCATCATGCTCGGCGCCAAGGACGTCGCCTTCCCCCGCCTGAACCTGCTGTCGTGGTACATCTACGTCTTCGGCTCGATCTTCGGGGTCCTGTCGATCATCATGGGCGGCGTCGATACAGGCTGGACGTTCTACACCCCGTACTCGCTCACCACCGACGCCGACCACTGGCGTGTGGTGCTGATGGTGCTGGCCGCGTTCATCCTCGGGTTCAGCTCGATCCTGACCGGGATGAACTTCATCGTCACGGTCCACAAGCTCCGGGCCCCGGGCATGGGCTGGTTCGACATGCCGCTGTTCATCTGGGCGGTGTACGCGACGTCGATCATCCAGGTCCTCGCGACGCCGGTCATCGGCATCACGCTGCTGCTGCTCGTCTTCGAGCGCCTGTTCAAGATCGGCATCTTCGATCCGGCGATGGGCGGCGACCCGGTCCTCTACCAGCACTTCTTCTGGTTCTACTCCCACCCGGTGGTCTACGTGATGATCCTCCCCGCGATGGGCATCATCTCCGAACTGCTGGCGGTGCACTGCCGCAAGCACATCTTCGGCTACCGCGCCATCGCGTTCAGCTCGCTGGGCATCGCCGCGGTGTCGTTCCTGGTGTGGGGCCACCACATGTTCACCGCGATGGGCGAGCTGGCGGCCATGCTGTTCTCGGCGCTGACCTTCCTCGTGGCGATCCCGACCGCCATCAAGGTGTTCAACTGGATCGCGACCCTCTACAAGGGCTCGATCGCGATCAACACGCCGATGCTCTACACGCTCTCGTTCCTGTTCCTCTTCTCGATCGGCGGGCTCACCGGGCTCCCGCTCGGAGCGCTCGCGACCGACCTGCACCTGCACGACTCCTACTTCGTGGTCGCGCACTTCCACTACGTCATGATGGGCGGCACGGTCATCGCGTTCGTCGGGGGCATCCACCACTGGTGGCCCAAGATGTTCGGCAAGATGTACAACGAGATGTGGGGCATGGTCGGCTGCGTCGTCGTGTTCATCGGCTTCAACGTGACGTTCTTCACGCAGTTCTTCCTCGGCACCCAGGGGATGCCCCGCCGGTATGCGAACTACGTCGACGAGTTCCAGACCCTGCACGTCATCTCGACCTACGGCTCGTGGCTGCTCCTGATCGGGTTCCTGATCCACCTGTTCAACTTCATCCACTCCCTGCTCGCCGGGCCCAAGGCCCCCCCGAACCCATGGGACGGGCTGACGCTCGAGTGGGAGACCGAATC
>DIYM01000149.1:5180-19193 GCA_002429045.1 Phycisphaerales bacterium UBA6054 | reverse complement strand
TGCGAGGATTAGGTTTGGCCCCCTCCGGCCGGCTGCGCCGGCCGCCTCCCCCGCGGGCGGGGGAGGGCGTGAGTTGTTGTGCGGCGAGTCGGGATTGGTGGGCGGCGGCCGGGGAAGTTGGGGGCAGGTCGGCGACGGTGGCCAGGCGGGCTTTGGCGGCACGGGCGAGCTCGGCGTCGATCAGCGGCTCGCGCGCTTCGCGGACGCGTTGCCAGGTGGCCAGCGCTTGTTGGCAGGCGTCGGACTCGATCAGGGCGAGCAGCTCGGGCAGGGTGAGCCCCAGACTGTCGCACAGATCGAGCTCGGAGTACGCCGGCTCGGCGCGCATCGGGATGAGGCGGTTGAGCGTGTCGGTGTTGTGTGCTGCTGCGACCATGCGGGCAGTGTCACAGGTCGGCGGGGCGTTATCGGCGGGAAAGTTTGGATGACAACGAAACAGCGCACGGATCACATCAACGCCACCATCTCGCCTAAGCCCTCAGGCTTCTTCATCCCTGCAGGATCACAACATCCGATTCGATCAGATCGGCCAACTCGCTAGGCTTGAACTTACTTGCGGCCTCCGCATCCAATACAACATGCTTCTCTTTAAGAAATCTCTCGAGAGTGTACCCGAGGGCTGCGACGACTTTCTCGATAGTCAAAATCCTCACACTACCGGGGTTAGTTTCAACTCTTGAGACTTCTGCCTGAACAACGCCGCTTAGCTTGGCCACCTGAGCTTGCGTCATGCTTTTCTTCTTCCTCAGGCACTTCACTTTCTTTCCGAATGCACTCGATGCGATCGCATCCGCATTCATAAAAACAGCAATATCTCTTTGAGAATCAGACACATACCACCTCCTTTCTTTTTATTGGTTTCCAGCCCCATCAATCAGAACGATATCCGATTCGGAAAAATCATCTAGATTACGACCCAATACAGACGCGATCGCCTGAAGTGCCACAAATGGAACATCCCAGGGCCGATCCTCCGCCGTCTCGACAAACTCTCGGCTGACTCCGGCACGCTTTGCCAGAACAGCAACAGAAATGTTCTGCTTCCTTCTGTAAGCACCAATCCGATTACCAAAGCCAGTGTCATGGAGGCGAGATGCATCGAGAAACTCTGCGACTTCTCGTCCGCAAGCGGTACGACGATTGCCAATGCATACGAGCAGTCCGCCTGAATCTACACGTAGTTGCTTGTTGTCGATATCGCTCACACTTCACCTCCGAAATCCCCGCGTCGAGCGTGCAACACAAAAAAGCACACTTGATCTTCACAACTCGCTGGCAGGCTCACGCCAAACTTCAACTCTGCAAAGATCTGCGCCGGAATTCCAGCTGCACAGAGCAACCAGAACCCCTCGACATAAACCTCTCGGATCGGGCCCTGCCCTTCGACAATGTGCCCTTCCTCGATAAAGATGGTCGCCGCGGCAGCAACTAACTTTGCGGTCAACTCCATCGACTGATTCGGACCTGGGTCATAGCCCAAGGCCTGGATCAGTCTGGTTGGTTTGACGTTGACGAGCCGTGCTTGAAAAAACTCCTTCGGTAACTGAAATCGCCTGCCCATATCAGCCTCCCTGTGGATTCCGAGCCATCCGTTGGCCCCGAGAGCTTCGCTCACATGGAGTATCGACGGTTTTTCATCATGATGCAACAGGAAAAACTAAAATATTCATATGTTTGTATTTAGTAAGGGTAACTATCTGTTGGTCCTTGTTATCGGAGCGAAAGAAGCCCCTCCGCCTGCTTGTCCGCGAGGTAGCTCGAGCGGACGAGGGGGCCGGAGAAGACTGTCTTGATGCCCGCGGCTTGGCCGGCAACCTCGTACTCGGCGAACTCGTCGGGGTGGACCCAGCGGTCGATGGGCAGGTGGTTGCGGGTGGGCTGGAGGTACTGGCCGAAGGTGATGATGTCGCAGGGGTCGCCGCGGGTGGGGTCTTTGGGGTCGCGTTTACCGTCGTGGTTGCTGGTGATGCGGACGAGGTCGTCCATGAGTTCGAGGACCTCGTGCTTGCGTTCGCCGATGCCGACCATGACGGAGGTCTTGGCGATGCCGCCCTGGGCCTTGACGCGGCGGAGCAGTTCCATCGTGCGGTCGTAGCGGGCGCTCGGGCGGACGGCGGGGTGGCAGCGCTGCACGGTCTCGAGGTTGTGGGCGATGATGGTCGGCTTGGCGTCGATGACCATCTGGAGGGCGGCTTCGTCGCCCTTGAAGTCGCCGATGAGGACCTCGAGGGACATGTCGGGGCAGGCGTCGCGGACGCGGATGATGGTTTCGGCCCAGATGGAGGCGCCGCCGTCGGGGAGGTCGTCGCGGTCGACGGAGGTGACGACGACGTGCTTGAGCCCGAGCCCGCGGAGGGACTCGGCAACGCGGCGGGGCTCGTCGCGGTCGGTGATGGGCGGCTTGCCGGATTTGACGTTGCAGAAGCCGCAGGCGCGGGTGCAGGTGTCGCCGAGGATCATGATGGTGGCGACGCCGCGGTCCCAGCATTCCCCGATGTTGGGGCATGCGGCTTCCTCGCAGACGGTGTGGAGCCCGTTGGTGCGCATGTTGGCCTGGGTGGACTTAAATGCTTGTCCCCCAGGCATTTTCGCGCGGAGCCAGTCGGGTTTGCGTTTGGGGGCGAGCTGTTGGACGGCGTCGTCCTCGTTGTTGAGGATCATGCCGGTGAGGGAGAGGGTGGAGCGGGCGTTGCGGATGGGGTCGCCGCCGAGGGGGCGTGGGTGGCGGGCGAGGGTGCGGTCCATCGGCGTGCGGTCGACGCTCACGGCGGGCTGGGTCGGATTGGTCGGGGCGGAGGTCATGCTGGGAGTTGGGGGAAGCGTGTTCTGGTCGATTATTCGGCCGAATGGGGCTCTCGGATTGGGGAGAGGGCGGGGCGTCCGGCATGGTATGCGCTTGAGGGGGCGGGCTTTGGGTGAGGGGGCGTCGATGTTGGGGGAAATGAGGGCCGAGAATCAACCGGGGGGCTGGTTCTGGTCGATGCTGACGCGCAGGCGGTGCGCGTGGGGATGCTGCGTGCGGCGCTATGATCCGGGCTGATAGAAGAGATATGTTCGGTTCGGCGGGACGCCGGGCGAACGCGAGCCCGGTTGAGTCCGTACCCCCGCAGGAGGGTGGCATGTCGCAGATTCGGTGTCAGATCGGTCGGATTGGCTTTGGGGCGCGTGGGCGCGGGGGCGCGTTGCGTGTTCTCGCGGGCGTGGGCGGGGCGGCTGCGTTGACGGGGTGCGGCACGTTCGATTCGTATCTTGATCCGTCGGTGGTGGGTCGCTGGGAGCGGACGCCGACGCGTGTGCCGATCCTGACGCATCTCGCGGCGATCGAGGATCCGACCGAGCAGTTCGTGGAGACGAGCGAGATCACGCCCGAGGACCTCGAGCCTCAGACCCAGTTGTATCGGGTGGGGCCGGGCGACGTGCTGGCGTTGACGATCTGGGACTTGGTGGCGCGTGGTTCGGCGGAGGTGTTCCCGCGTCAGGTGGACCAGAACGGGTACATCGAGATCCCGCAGTTGGGTCGGATCTTCGTGACGGGCCTGACGGAAGAGCAGGTGGTCGAGGCGGTGGCGCAGCGGATGTCGGGGCTTGTTGCGGTGCCCGAGGTATCGCTGACGGTGGAGACGCGGCGTCAGCAGGTGTTCCACTTGATGGGCGCGGTGCAGAACCCCGGCCCGTACGTGGTGCCCAGCGCGGATTACCGGTTGCTCGAAGCGTTGATCGTTGCTGGCGGGTTCCCCGAGTTTGTGGACGACGTGCTGGTGATCCGCCAGGTGCCTCTGACCGACTCTGGGTTGTCTCCGGAGTTGCCGGGCGACTCGTTCACGCCTGATGCCGGGGATCGTCCGACGCCGGGGGGCGAGGATCTGCTGGATGTGATCGATGACCTGTCGAGCCCGGGCGCGCTCGGGGGCCCGATGGGTGGCGTGGTCCCGGCGGTGGGCGTGGCTGGGCTGCAGCCGGCGGGCGAGCCGCTGATCGACCTGATCGATTCGGGGGACGCGCGTCCGGTGGATGCGACGGACGGCGGCGGGAGCATGGACGGCGGCGGTCGGATGATGGAGGTCCGCTGGCGGTATCGCGACGGCCGGTGGGTGCGTGAGTCGTACGCCGCGGCGACGCGGAACCCGATCGATCGTGACGATCTCGGGCTCCCGCGGGATTCGCGGGGCGACATGTTCACGCAGCGGGTGATCCGCGTGCCGGTCAAGCCGTTGGTCGCGGGCGATGCCCGGTACAACATCGTGATCCGCCCGGGGGACATCGTGCGGGTGCCTCCGAGCGAGATCGGGAACTTTTATGTCGAGGGTCGCGTGGTGCGTCCTGGCGTGTTCAGCCTGCCGCAGGTGGGGAAGATGACGCTGACGCGTGCGATCACGTCTTCGGGCGGATTGGGTCCGACGGCGATCCCCGAGCGGGTCGATCTGACGCGGATCGTGGGCCCGGACGAGCAGGCGACGATCATGCTGGATCTGCGTGCGATCAAGGAGGGGACGCAGCCCGATGTGTACATCCGTCGCGACGATGTCATCAACGTGGGGACGAACTTCTGGGCGACGCCGTTGGCGGTGCTGCGTGGCGGTTTCCGGACGAGTTACGGGTTCGGGTTCTTGCTTGATCGGAACTTCGGGAACGACGTGTTCGGTGCGCCGCCGGTGAACCGTTTCGGGCAGTGATGCCCGGTCGGGGTGTTCGGCCGGGGTTTTCGGCTGGGTTTTCGATCGGGGTTCTCGGTCTTGGGCGTGCTTGAGAGGCGGGCCGGTCGGTCGGCTGGCGGAGCGAACCCGCGAGGGACGCGGGGCGTAGAGCGGTCATCGGATGACCCGATTCAGGTATGGGCGAGGGGTTGCCCGGCGGGTGTGCGTGCTCGGCGGGCGTCGCCGGCACCGGTGCGGGGTTTGGAGACCGGGGCAAGTCTGGCCCGGATGAAGACGATTTGATCGCTACGACATGAGTGCCACGGCAACGACATCTGGGACGGGGGGGGCTGGTTCGGGCGGCGATGCCGGCGGCGACGCGCTGTTGCTCGGCATGTTCACCCGTGCCGGCGCGGTGTGGGCGTGCGTGCTGGGTGTGGCGTTCCTGGCGTTGTTCTACCGGTGGGTGTTCCGGCAGGGCGAGATCAGCGTGACGAAGCTGGAGGATTGGGGGCACGCGCTGGTGATCCCGATCATCAGCGGCTATCTGTTGTGGAAGCGGCGGGACGTGATCGCGCGGACGGAGACCCGGGTGTTCTGGCCGGCGAGCGTGGTGTTCGCTCTGGGCATCGTGAGCTACGTGTACTGCCTGATCAACATCCAGAATCACATGCTGCAGGGCGCGAGCCTGGTGCTGACGCTGGGCGGGCTGGTGCTTTGGTTGACCGGCCCGTTGATGCTCCGTCCTGTGTTCTTGCCGATCGCGTATCTGCTGCTGGCGGTCACGATCGCCGAGTCGATCATGCTGAGCGTGACGTTCAAGCTTCAGATCCTGGCCAGCCAGGGGGCGTGGATCATGCTGAACCTGATCGGTCAGCCGTTCGGGTGGTTCAGCGCGGACGCGAACGGGAACGTGCTTGAGATTATCACGACGGGGGGCGAGATCCTGCCGATGAACGTGGCCGAGGCGTGCAGCGGGATGCGGATGGTGGTGGCGTTCTATGCGTTGGCGGGCGCGGTGGCGCTGCTGGGGACGACGCAGTGGTGGCAGCGGATCGCGTTGATGCTGCTGGCGGGCCCGGTGGCGGTGTTCATGAACATGATCCGGGTGACGGTGCTGGGCCTGCTGATGCTGATCGATCCGGAGTTGGCGGCGGGCGATGCGCACATGGTGATCGGGACGGTCCTGCTGTTCCCCTCGCTGCTGCTGTTCATGGGGATCGTGTGGGCGTTGAACAGGGTCGTCGATCCGGGCGGGCCGGCTGTGTCGGGCGGCGCGGTCGCTGGAGGAGTTTCGTGATGCCTGGGGCGGTGCGGTGGGTCGCGTTGTTCGTGCTTCTGGGTTCGGCGGTGTCGCTGTTCGGGCTGATCGCATCGGCGGGGTTCAATCTCAAGAAGACGCCGATCTATCCGCGGGACAACCGGCAGTTGTCTTCGATCCCGGCGGACACGGAGAACTGGACCAGGCTGGGGTCGGACCGGATCGAGTCGCCCGACATCGTCGAGACGCTCGGGACGGAGAACTATCTGACGCGGACGTACGTGCGTCGCTCGGATATGTCGGGCGAGACCCCGATGGTGATCGAGTTTCACGCGGCGTATTACACGGGGGGGATCGACACGGTCCCGCACGTGCCGGAGCGGTGCTTCGTGGGCGGGGGTCTGCAGCAGTCGAAGAGTTCGCGGGTGCTGGACCTGGATCTCGGGGGCTCGAGTTGGATCGTGGATCGTTCTGTGGAGCCCGAGTTCGCGGGGGTGGACGGGGCGATCTATTCGGTGCGTCTGCCGAACGACACGGCGTTCACGGACGCGCCCGGGCTTCGTGTGCGGTTGCCGCGGGGCGTGGGGCCGGATTCTCCGTTCCGGATCAAGTGCAGCGAGTTCTCGCTGCCGGATGGCCGTGCGTTTTACGCGGGATACTTTTTCATCGCCAACGGCGGGACCGTGGCGAGCGCGAACGGTGTTCGCGAGTTGGCGTTCGATCTTTCGGCGGACTATGCGTATTACCTGAAGGTGCAGGTGAACTCGGCGACGGTGGGTTCGATGGAAGAACTGGCCGAGGTTTCGGCGGGTTTGATCGACGAGTTGATCGGCGAGGTGATGCGGTGCGTGCCGGACTGGGTCGAGGTGCAGCGCGGGGATTTTCCCGAGGATCGCGCGGAGGGTTCCGGGGACGCCGACCCCGGCGTGGGCTGAGCGGCGACGAGTGTTTGCGCCCCGGCGGGGCCGGGGCGATGAGGAGTGGCGATGGCTGGCAAGGTGAATACGCGTTTCGTGGTGCTGCTGGGGATCGGTCTGGCGCTGGTGTGCGGGCTGATGGCGCTGGCGGTGGTGACGTTCGTGTTCAAGAGCGGCGCGGACCACGTTCGCAACGGCGATGCCGCGATGGCGAACGGCGAGTATGTCGCGGCGAAGATGCTGTACGGGAAGGCGGTCAGCGACGACCCGACGCGCGTGGACTGGCTTGAGAAATGGCTGGGTGCGATCGAGTCGACGACGCCGGACACGGAGACGGCGTACCGGGACTCGTTCCAGACCGACCTGATACCGGCGTTGGCGCAGATCGCTCAGGTGCAGCAGACGAACATCGCGGCGCACGATCGGTACCTCGCGATGCAGCTTCGCCAGCTGGACGCGGGGTTCGTGCGGGTGCGTGCCGATCGGCTGGCGCAGGACGTGACCAATGCGGCATCCTTCTTCGATCGCGATCCCTCGTCGGATCCCGCCTGGAAGCGGCTCCTGCGGTACCGCGGGATCGCCCGCGGGATGGTGCTGATCGGCGGCGGCGTGATGGACGAGGACGAGGTGGCGTTGATCGGGGACGACCTGCGGGCGGCGTTGGAGGCCGACCCGGGCGACTCTCGTTCGATGGTGATGCTCCTGCAGTGGATGCTGTCCACGGGCACGAGTGATCTGTTGGACGATCAGGTCGCCGAGGCGCAGGCGGTGCGGGCGTCGGTGATCGAGGCGGCGGACGGTTATCTCGAGGCCCGGCCCGGCGACGCGGCGGTGTTGGCGCAGCGTGCGCTCACGATGCTCGATTTCGAGCGGACCGCGGCGATGCAGGGCGTCGATGAGATGGAGCAAGCGACCCGAGCGTTCGAGGCGATGTCGCTGCTGGCTCCCGAGTTCGACCGGGTGCTCGCGGCGGTGCGTGCCGAGGGGGTTGACGGCTTGGACGTGCGGACGCTCCAGCGGCTCCAGGCGCTCGAGCGGTTCATCCTGCCCGAGTCGCGCATGTCGCAGACCCGCGAGCTGGTGATCGGGTTCATGCGTGAGCGGCCAGACGATCTTGACATCCGCTGGTTCGCGGCCTCGCTGGACCGCGAGATCGGTGATCTGGAGAGCGCTTCGGAGCGGTTCGCGTCGATGACGGACTTGGAGATCCCCCCGGTTTCGCTCGAGGGGCTTCGCCGGTTTGCTCGCATGCGTGACGCGCAGTTCAGCCAGGCCCTGGTCGAGCTGCGGATCCTGCTGGGCGAGGACGGGGAGGGCTCGTCGGATCGGTTGGAGAAGGTCGTCGGCATCCGCGATCGCCTGAGCGAGTCGCTCTCCGAGGACGACGCCCGGCTGACGCTGCTGGATGCGCGGATCGCCGAGGCGGGCGGGAAGCGGAACGAGGCGCTGCGTCTCTACAGGCGGTTCAACGAGCAGACGGGCTCGCAGAACCTCGAGTCGCTCCGGTTCGAGGCCAACATGGCGGCGCAGCTCGGGCAGCTGGGGACGGCGCGGGACGCTCTCGAGCGTGTGATCGCGCTGCGCTCGACGGATGTCTCTTCGCTGGTGGCGTTGGGCGACATCCTGGCGAGTCTGAACGAGATGCGTGAGGCGGGCGAGATGTACAGGCGGGCGCTGGCGGTGAACCCGGGGAACCGGTTCGCCGAGGAGGGGCTGCGTCGGATCGAGGGCATCGAGAATCCCGATTCGATCGATGACCCCGGGTTGTCGCTGCTGCTGCGTTCGCGCCGGATCGCGACGGGGAGCGTCGGGCAGCCCGCCGATCCGGCGGGGGCGGCCCAGTTGCTGGTTGACGGGCTGGAGTCGGTCGATTACGACCCGCGGGTGGCGGGCGAGCTGATGCGGATCCGCGTGGACAGCGGCGACATCGCCGGGGCCCGCGCGATCGGGGAGGAGTCGCTGCGGCGTCATCCCGAGAACGATCTGCTGCCGGGCCTGCTGACGGCGCTCGAGGGCGAGAGCACGATCGAGGTGCTCGAGCGGATCATCATGGATTCGGACGAGTCGGAGCTGGTGAAGACCCAGCGGCTGGCGACGCTGTACTTCACGCGTGGCGAGAACGACAAGATCGACGCGGTGCTGGGCAGGCTCGAGGAGTTGGCTCCCGACGATGCCCAGACGATCGAGCTCGGCTTCGTGCGCGCGGTCAACGCCGGCTCGTTCGAGAGGGCCCGCTCGCTGGCGGAGCGTGCGACCGCTCAGAATCTGGACTTTGTGGGCGGTCTCTCGTACCAGGCGCGGCTGGCGGACGCGGAGGCGCAGTCCGCGGCCGGGGAGAGCCGTCGGGCGTTCGCGGAGGGGCGTGCTCGGGAGGGGGACGAGCTGAGTTCGAGGGCGCGGGCTCTGCGGGAGGAGGCGGTGAGCCTTCTGGAGCAGGCGGCGGCGCTGGGCTCGGGCGATGCGGCGATCTATCGGTTGCTGGGGATGGCTCAAAGGCAGGTCGGTCGGGTTGACTCCGCGGTGGCCGCGTTCGAGGAGGCGTTGTCGATCCGCCCGGACGAGGTGCAGACGACGCTCGAGTACGTGAGCACGCTGGCGGAGGCGGGGCGTCTGGTCGAGGCGTTGGACGTGGCTCGTCGGCAGCAGCGGTTCTCGCTGAGCGATCCTAAGTTCGTGCGGCTGTGGCTGTCGCTGGAGGCGGCCGCGGGCGGGGACGAGGGGCGTGTGCTGGCGATCGGGCAGCGCGAGAAGATGCTCGAATCCAACCCCCTGGACATCGAGAACCGCTATGCGTTGGCGGGGCTGTACATCCAGGAGGAGAACTGGGGCGATTCCAAGACGCTGATCGACGGGCTGCTGGCGGATGACCCGTCGCTGCGGTCCACCGAGACGCTGGCGCTGTGGTACGCGAACCAGGGGCGTGTGGGCACTCAGGACGGGCTGCTGCTCGCGAACCAGGCTTACCAGCGTTATGTGCGGGGTCTGGGCGACGGTGTGACGTCCGAGCCGTTCATCTCGCTGGCGCGGTTCATGGTCGGTCGTGGGCGCCAGGATCTGGCGATCAGCGCGGCGGATCAGGCGATCGCGTTGGAGGATCCCTCGACGCTCGAGGGCACGAAGATGAAGGGTGAGTTGCTGATGGCGATCGGTCAGTCGGCGAGCGCCGCGGCCGAGTTCAAGAAGATCGTGGACGCGGGGGCCGACGAAACGGGCGGCTACCGGGCCCGGCTGATCGAGATGTATCTGCGGACGGATCAGTACGGTCTCGCGCAGGAGGTGATGGCGACGCTGCCGGACTCGGTCACGGGCACGCTGACGAATCTGCTGCAGCGTTCGGAGATCGCCAAGGGCTTGGGCGATCCGGGGGGCGAGCGGCGCATCCTGGATGAAGCGGTGTCGAAGTTCCCGGATGAGCCTCTGGTGTACATCAAGCGTGCGCAGTCGATGCTGGGCGACCCGACGCTCTTGCCCGATGTTCTCAGCGATCTCGAGGCAGCGTTGCGGCGCAATCCGAACGACTGGCGTGCGTTGCGCGTGCGTGCGGCGGCGTACTTCGATGCCGACCGCCGGACGGAGGCGATCCGCGACCTGCGTGCGGTGCTGCGGGCGAACCCGTCGCTGGATGATGCTCTGTTCGCGGTGATGAACGAGCTGCTGAACGACAATCGGCTCAGCGACGCGATGGACGCGGCCCGCGAGGTGCTGGATGCGCGTCCGACCGATGCGCCGCTCATGTTCCAGCTGGGCAAGCTGTTCGAGTCTCGCGGCGATTGGCGGGAGTCGGCGGAGATGTTCGAGCGTGCCTGGCAGACGAGGCGGAGCCCAGCGGACGGCGCGGGCTTCATCGACGCGGCGTTGCGTGTGAACCCGCCGGACGTGGCGGCGGCGAACGCGGTGATCAACGACCTGGCGGCCATGGTGCCCGGCGGGATCGACGAGAGCCCGGGGCTGCTGGCTGCCCAGGCGTTGGTGCTCCGGGCCCGCGGGCGTGAGGACTTCGCGGTCCAGCAGATGACCAAGGCGTTCGATCTGTCTCGCGGGAACGATTTCCAGATCCAGACCTGGGCGCAGAACGCGGCGCGGTTCTATGTCGACCTGGACGCCGACAACGAGATGAACTATTACCGCTCGCTGCGGGCGCGTTTCTCGGACGCGGAATCGCGTGCGTGGGTCGACGCGTTTATGGCCCAGCGGCAGCTGGCCCGGAGCATGGAGGTCGACGAGGCGTTATCGGTGCTCACGAGGCTGTCGGAGGACGGGTCGGCGCCCGAGCCGGTCCGTGTGATCGCTTTCCGGGCGTTGGGGAACCACGCGTTCGAGCAGGACGATTTCGAGGGCGCGGTCGCGGCGTGGAAGGCGGGCCTGGAGAAGGTGCCGGATAACTGGGAGTTGAACAACAACGCGGCGTACGTGCTGGCGATGGAACTGGGTCGGCACGACGAGGCGTTGGTGCTCGCCGAGCGTGCGATCGCCACGGGTCCGGCGCGGAGCGAGCCGTACGACACGCTGGCCGAGGTGTACATCAAGCTGGGTCGTTACGATGAGGCCGAGCAGATGATCGAGGCCGGCGAGCAGCGTGCGAGGGAGTACACGGCGCGTGTGTCGCTGACGATCACGCGGGCGCGGATGGCGCTTGCGAGGGGCGATAACGAAGAGGCGTCGCGTCTGCTGCGTCGTGCCCGCGCGTTGCTGCGGACCGTGGCGGGGCGTGACGCCCGCCTGGAGGGGGAGATCGATCGGGTGGAATCCGGGATTGGCTCAGACGGATGAGCCGGCCAGCCGAGAACATGATGAGCAGGAACCGAGCGGGGGCGTCCGGCGTGGCCCGGGCGACCCGTGGTGTTGATGGAGTGGTGATATGAGCCGGAGCCCGACCCCGCCGAGACCGAACGCTGGGCCCCCACGGGGCGGGGGCGGTGCGCCCGGAGCGGGCCCGTCCGTGGACCCGATGAAGATGTTCCTCAAGTACCGTTGGCTGCTGCTTGCGGCGGCGGTCGTGGGCGGCGGGCTGGGCGTGGTGTCCCACTTCGTGCTGCTGCGGGTGTATCCGATCTTCGAGTCCGAGTTCGTGATGGAGTGTCTGCCTCCGGACACCGAGACGGAGAAGCTCTACACCGCGCAGATCGATGCCGAGGAGATCGAGCGGTTCATGGGGACGCAGGTCAACCAGATCAAGGGTCCCGGCGTGCTCGGGCGGGTGGTGCGTGACTCAAGGCTGGTCGCGGAAGCCCCCGAGTGGTCGCGGTCTTATGTGCGTGGGGGCGGTTTCGACATCGTCAACGCGCAGGAGGACATGGAGGACATCGTCAGCGCGTCGATGATACCGAACACGTATCTGATCCGCGTCGGGGTCAAGACGAACTACCCGAAGGACTCGGCGGGCATCCTGCGCCTGATCCGCCTGAACTACCTCGAGCAGCTCACGAACGCGACGAACGTGGACGTGCTGGCCCGCAAGGACGCGTTGCGTCGCGCGATCGACAACGCGAACCGTCAGCTGACGGACCTGAACTCCCGGCGTTCGCGGCTGGTCCGCGAGGAGGGCGTGGACTCGCTGGCAGACGGGCGGTCGCAGAGCGCCGAGCTGCTCCGGCTGGTCAACTTCGAGCTGGTGAAGATCCAGCAGGGTCTCGAGGCGATCGCGGTGCAGCTCGAGAAGGACGAGAAGCAGCTGGAGCGCGACTCGGGGATCCAGTACGACAACACGCTGCGCCTGGTCGTGGACGGCTCGCCCGAGATCGCGTCGATCAAGGGGCAGATCAACAGTCTCGAATCCCGCTTGGCGGCGATCGTGCAGCAGGGGCTCCGCGAGGGGCACCGGGAGCACCGTCTGCTGGTCTCGGAGATCGAGGGGCAGAAGCAGCAGCTGGAGATCGTGCGTGAGCGGCTGTTGCGGGAGGCGTTCGAGTCCCGCGTGGACCAGTCGCGTCTGACCATCCAGCAGCTGAAGGCTCAGGAGGCGGACCTGCTGACCCAGGCCGAGGAGCTGACCGAGGAGGTCACGGAGCTGACTCGGATCCTGGGCGAGATCAACGACATCGACCGCTCGATCCAGACGACGATCGATCTGATCGGCAAGTACGAGCTGGACATGTCCGACATCACGACCGCGACGGGGCTGGCGTCGGCCAACCGTGTGACGGTGCGGGAGTTCGAGCGGGTCCCCGACCTGCCCTCGTTCCCGAAGATCACGCTGATGGTGCCGCTGGGGGTCATCCTGCTGACGGGGCTGGTGACCGCGGCGGTGTTCGTGATCGAGTTGCTGGACCAGCGGGTCAAGTCCGCGTCGGACATCGCGTCGATCCCGGGCGTGAGCATGCTGGGCCTGGTGCCCGACGCGTCCGAGGACCCGTCGCGTCCGGAGCATCCCGAGTCGGTGTTCCGCGATCTGCCCGGGAGCGTGCTGAGCGAGCACTACCGCCAGGTCAGGCTGCGCGTGCTCAAGGGGATGTCGCGGGGCGGCCACAAGACGCTGCTCGTGGTGGGCGCGATGCCCGGCTCGGGCGGCACGAGCATGGTGTCGAATCTCGGCAGCGCGTTGCTGGCGTCCGGGCACTCGGTGCTGGTGATGGACGCGAACTTCCGGCGCCCGAAGCTGCACATGGCGTTCGACGCTCCGGAGTCGCCCGGGCTGGCCGACGTGCTGTCGGGCGGGCGTTCCTTGGGCGACGTGGTCTCGAAGAAGAGCGGGCAGCCCGATCTGGTGCCCGCGGGCTCGGCGGACAAGCGTCTGGTGGAGCAGTTGGGCACGTCGGCGATCGACGGGGTGCTGGACGAGGCCAAGTCGTTGTACGACTACGTGCTGCTGGACGTGGCTCCGGCGGTGGTCGCCGGTGATGCTTCTGCGTTGGCCAACCGCTGCGACGCGTCGATGCTGGTCGTGCGTGCGATGCAGGGCAAGCGCGGCATGGTGGCGCGACTCCGGAACGAGTTGGGCGAGGGCAAGGCCGAGTTCCTGGGCGCCGCGATCAACGGGGTCCGTTCGGCGGCGGGCGGGTACATGCGGAAGAATATCCGCACGACCGCGGAGTACACGGCTCAGGCTTCCGGGGCGGCGTGATCGTTTCGGCCCGGCGGGCGTGCCGGGCGGCGGATCTGATTGTGGTTCTGGGAGAGTGGATTGGGTCGAGCGGGCGGGACAACCGGTGCGGGCGCATCGCCGCGGCGTGTGCTGGTGACCGGCGGTGCCGGGTTTATCGGC
>DIYM01000149.1:0-5105 GCA_002429045.1 Phycisphaerales bacterium UBA6054 | reverse complement strand
GGGTTTATCGGCTCGCACCTCGGGCATGCGCTGATGGCGCGGCATCCGGGGCTGTCGCTCACGGTGATCGATGATCTCTCGACGGGCTCGGGCGAGAATGTCGCGGGGTTGCGTGCCGCCGCGGATGCCGGTGGTTGTTCGTTTGAGTTCATCGAGGCCGACCTCAGCGAGGCGATCGGGGGCCTTGGCGGTCGCGGGGCGTTCGACGCGGTGTTCCATCTGGCCGCGGCGGTCGGCGTGGACCTGGTGCTCGGGGATCCGGTGCGGGCGATCGAGGTGAACGTCGAGTCGACGTCGGCCCTGTTGCGGCATCTGGCTGGGCACGGGCGCCCCCCCACTCTGATCGCGTCGTCGTCCGAGGTGTACGGCAAGCCGGGGACGAGCGTGTTCAGCGAGGACGACGATTCGCTGTACGGCTCGACGACGGTGACGCGCTGGTCGTATGCGCACGCGAAGGCGTTGGATGAGCATCTGGCGCTGGGGTATCACGCGTCGCGCGGGCTGCCGACGGTGGTGGCGCGGTTCTTCAACACGGTGGGGCCCCGGCAGCGTGGTCGGTACGGGATGGTGCTGCCCAGGTTTGTCGGGTCGGCGTTGGAGGGCGCTCCCCTGCGTGTGTTCGGCGACGGGCGTCAGACGCGTTGCTTCTGCGACGTGCGGGATGTGGTCCCCGCGGTGATGGCGTTGGTCGAGACACCCGCGTGCTACGGGCGGGTGTTCAACGTCGGCTCGGACGTGCCGGTCTCGGTGCGGGGTTTGGCCGAGCGGGTGATCGAGATCACCGGGAGTTCAAGCCGGATCGAGCTGGTGCCCTACGAGGAGGCGTACGCGCCGGGCTTCGAGGACCTGCGTCACCGGCGTCCGGACCTGAGCCGGGTGCGGGACGCGGTGGGCTTCGAGATCCGGCACCCGCTGGAGCGGACGATCGCCGATGTGGCGTCGGAGATCCGCGGGAGCGGGGTGGCTCGTGGATGAGCGGATGCCTGGTGAATCGGTTGTGCCCGCCGAGGTGACGTCGAGGGTCGAGGCGTTGGGTGAGGAGATCGCGCGGCTGAGCGCGGCGCAGCGGGAGTTGCTGGCGTCGGTCGGCGGCGATGCGGCGGAGCCGGCGTCGAGGCTGGAGATCTTCCAGGGGTACATCGGCGTGTTCATCGTCGCGTTTGTCGTGACGCTGCTCGCGACGCCTCTGGTCCGGCGGGTCGCGATCTCGCAGGGCGTGATCGACCGCCCGGACGAGGCCAGGAAGCTGCACAAGATGCCCATCGCGTACCTCGGTGGGGTGGCGGTCTTCCTGGGGCTGATGGGCGGGCTGTTCTACTCGTACGCGTCGCACCGGTTCGGGTTCCTGATCGACGAGCATGCCACCGAGCACCTGGTCGGCGGCATCTATCGGCCCACGGTTCCGCTGTGGGTGGTGCTCGGGATGACGGTGATCGTGCTTGTGGGCATGATCGACGACGTGCACGGGATCTCGGCGCGGGTGAAGCTGGGGGGTCAGCTGTTCGCCGCGGCGGCGCTGGCGGTGGGCGATATCGGCGTGAAGGTGGCGGCGGGCGTGCTGGTGCCGACGCTGGGCAAGCTGCTGGACAACCCCGAGTTGGTGTACGTGTTCGATCTGCCGTTCGAGATCCCGGTCCTCGGGGTCGGCGCGGTGACGCTGGACATCATCTACTGGACGGGCACGGCGGTGATCGCGGTGTTCGTGCTCGGGGCGTGCAACGCGGCGAACTTCATCGACGGGCTGGACGGGTTGCTGACGGGCACGACTTCGATCGCGACGATCGGGTTCCTGGTGATCGCGCTGGGGCTGGCGGTGTCCGACGACGGCCCGCTGGACGGCCCGCGGATCATCATCTGTCTGGCGGTGCTCGGGGCGTGCCTGGGGTTCCTGCCGCACAACTTCAACCCGGCGACGATCTTCCTGGGCGACGCGGGTTCGTTGCTGCTGGGCTACTGCGCGGCGGTGATGATCCTGAGCCTGGGCGACACCGGGAACACGTCGTTGGTGGCGGCGGGGCTGATCATCTACGCGATCCCGATCATCGACACGATGCTGGCGATCATCCGGCGCAAGCTGGCGAAGAAGCGGATGTCGGATCCCGACGCCGACCACCTGCACCACATGCTCAAGCGTTGGGCCGGGGTGAAGGGCGCGGTTTTGATCCTGTACGGGATCGGGGTGGTGTTCGCGGGGCTGGGGGTCGCGTTGAGCCTGGTGCGGGCTCGGTTCGTCTACGCGTTGGCGATCCTGTTCGCGTCGTACATCGCGGTGTACGCGATCAAGATCGCCCGTCGCAAGCACAACGAGGAGCAGATGATGCTCAGGGAAGGGATCGGCGACTAGCCGCCGTGGATCTGGGTTCTGGCCCTGATGCCCGGTGGCGGATCCCTGATGGCTTCCCGGCTTTCGCTCTATACTGATCTCATGCCGGGAAGCCAGAATCAGCCTGTTCGCGTGATCGCCCTGATGAACCAGAAGGGCGGGGTCGGGAAGACGACCACGGCGGTGAATCTGGCGGCGGGGATCGCCGAGCTCGGGCGGAAGGTGCTGATCGTCGACATGGACCCGCAGGCCCACGCCACGCTGCACGTGGGTGCCGACGAGGTCGGGGAGGGTGACGGCGAGGGGACCGTGTACGACCTGTTGCTGGACCCCTCTGTGGGGTTGGACGCGTGCGTGCGCGGGGTGGACGATCGGCTTTCGATCGTGGCGTCGGAAACGGATCTGGCGGCGGCGGAGCCGGAGTTGTCGGGCCTGGCGGATCGGAATCAGCGGCTGGCGTCGGCGATCGCCGGCTCGGGTCGCGACGACGAGTTCATCCTGATCGACTGCCCTCCCGGGCTGGGTGTGCTGACTCTGAACGCGCTGGCGGCGGCTCAGGAGGTGATTATCCCGATGCAGGCGCATTTCCTGGCGCTGCAGGGTGTGGGCAAGCTGCTCGAGACGGTGGGGATCGTGCGGGACCAGGTGAACCGGGAGTTGCGGGTGGCGGGCGTGGTGCTGTGCATGCACGACAGCCAGACGAGCCACAGCAAGGCGGTGGTCGAGGATCTGACGGCGTTCTTCGAGGGTCAGCGGGACTCGGGCCAGCCTTGGGCGCACGCGCGGGTGTACCGCCCGGCGGTGCGGCGGAACATCAAGCTGGCCGAGTGCCCGAGCTTCGGTCAGACGATTTTCCAGTATGCGCCGTGGGCGCCGGGTGCGGCGGACTACCGGGAGTTGGCCGAGTCTGTCGTGGCCGAGTGGGACCGTGCCGTGGGACGCACGGGCGGCCCGGGGGGCGACGCCGATCTTTCCGAGGCGGAGATCCGTGTGCTCCGGGGGCAGCACGAGCCGATTGAGTAGGCATGCCCCGCCTTGGCCCGGCTTCCAAGCTGATGCTGATCGCGTTCCTGGTGTACACGGCTGTGCTCGTGACGGCGACGCACTGGCCGGGCGTGACCATCGAGGGTCCGGTGCCCCGGCCCGATCTGTTCGTGCATCTCGGCGCGTTCTCGCTGTGGACGGTGCTGCTGGGTCTGAGCGGGCTGGTCGGGCGATGCCCGAAGCGGTTGGTTGTGTGGGCGGCGGTGTTTGTGGTGTTCGACGAGACCACGCAGCCGTTGTTCGACCGGCAGTTCGACTGGCTGGATCTGGTCGCGAACTCTGGCGGCGTGGCGATCGGGCTTGTGGCGATGGTGCTGTGGTGGCGGCGGTCGGGCGGTGCGGCATGAACGGCGGGGCGTCTGATCTCGGGAGGGATACGCGGACGGTGGCCGGTCTGACGTTGGTGTCTCGGGTGTTGGGGCTGATGCGGGACTTGGTGACGGTGCGGGTGTTCGGCGACACGGCCGTGGGCTCGGCGTTCGCCGCGGCGTTCGCGATCCCGAACATGTTCCGGCGGTTGTTCGGCGAAGGAGCCCTGTCGGCGGCGTTCATCCCTGAGTACACGACGCTGAGCGATGAGGATCCCGACGCGGCGGACCGGTTCGCGTCGCTCGTTGTTGGGATGCTGGCGTTGATCACGGGCGTGATCACCGTGGCGGTCGAGCTGGGCTTGGCGGCGGTGCTGGCGCTGGTGCCTGCGGACGAAGATCGCTCGCTGAGCCTGATGCTGATCATGGTGTGCCTGCCGTTCATGCCGCTGATCTGCGTGGCGGCGATCCTGGGCGGGATGCTGCAGGCAAGGGGGCGGTTCGGGCCTTGGGCGGCGGCGCCGATCCTGCTGAACCTGTGCGTGATCGGCGCGGCGGCGCCCTACTTCTTCGTCGAAGCGGATGCTCGCACGTGGGCGTATCCGATCGCGGCGGCGGCGGTGCTGTCGGGCGTGTTGCAGGTGCTGTGGTCGTTGTGGGCGCTGCGGGGGACGGTGCGTTGGACACGGGCGGTGTCGGGCGTGCGCGATCGCGGGCGCGTGATGCTGCGGCGGATGGTGCCGGTGCTGATCGGGCTGGGCACGCTGCAGGTGAACAGCTTCGTGGACACGCTGATCGCGATGTGGCCGAACTGGGTGGGGCCGACGATCGCGGGGTTCGACTACCCGCTGGACGGGAAGGCGAACGCGATCCTGTTCTATTCGCAGCGGTTGTACCAGTTCCCGCTGGGGGTGTTCGGGATCGCGGTCGCGACGGCGGCGTTCCCGGTGCTGGCGCGCGACGCGAAGGACCCGGGTCGGTTCGCGTCGACGCTTGGGCGCGGGATCAGGCTGAGCCTGTTCATCGGGCTGCCGGCGACGTTCGGGCTGCTCGCGGTGCGCGAGCCGCTGGTGGCGGTGCTGTACTCGGGGATGGGCGACGGGTTCAGCGACGAGGGCGTGACGCGGGCGTCGCTGGTGCTGCTGGGGTACTCGGCGGCGGTGTGGGCGTACTCGCTGAACCAGCTCTACACGCGGGCGTTCTACGCGGCGGGCGACACATCGACGCCCATGCGGATCGCGGTGTCGATGGTGGGCGTGAACGTGGTGCTCAACTGCGTGCTGATCTGGTGGCTGCGAGAGGCGGGGCTGGCGTGGTCGACGGCGGCGTGCGCGACGGTGCAGCTGTTGTGGCTGCGTCGGGCGGCCCGCACGCGGCATGGCTGGATCAGGCCTCCGCCCATTGTCCAATATTCCTCACTGCTGCCTCCC
>DIYM01000124.1 GCA_002429045.1 Phycisphaerales bacterium UBA6054 | reverse complement strand
GGCGAGCGGGCCACGCCCGCGGATGCCGGTCTGCCACGGGTCTCGATTCGCCGGTTCGCCGGTCATTGCGTCCATAGGCTAGCCCCGGAACAGGCCGTGCCGTTCCGCATACAACAACGCCAGGACGGTCTTTCCATCGGTCAGTTCCCCCCGGTCGATCATCCCCAGAAGGCGATCCGGGGCGAACCGGTGGACGGTCAGCGACTCGTAGACCTCGAGGCTCTGGCCGACGTGCCCGAGCCCTCTCGCCACGAACACGTGCATCAGCTCGTCCGTCAACCCCGGCGTGGTGTAGAACCGGCAGAGCGGTTCGATGGTTGCGGCCCGGTACCCGGTCTCCTCCTCCAACTCTCTCGCGGCGGCGCGGATCGGCTCTTCGCCCTCGTCGATCCCGCCCGCCGGGACCTCCAGCAGCGAAGACTCGATGGTGACGCGATCGTTGCGGACCATGACGATCTCGGGCCCCGTCTCGGTGTCGAGAAACGGGATCACGCAGGCGGCCCCGTTGTGGCGGACCATCGGCTTGGTCCGCCTGACGCCGTCGGGATAGGCGACCGTGAGCTCCTCGAAGTCGTACGAGCGCCCGCCGTGGAGCGTGCGGCGTTGGACAACCCGGAGCGATGCTCGCCGGTCGCTCACTCGCTCACCTCCACCAGGTCGTCGAGCCGTACTCGGCGGACTCGCCCAGCTCCTCGGCGATCCGGATCAGCTGGTTGTACTTCGCGTTGCGGTCGCTGCGGCACGGCGCGCCGGTCTTGATCTGCCCGCAGTTCGTCGCGACCGCGATATCCGCGATCGTCGAGTCCTCGGTCTCTCCCGAGCGGTGGCTGAGCACGCACGCGAACCGGTTCCGCATCGCGTAGTTCACCGCGTCGAATGTCTCGGACAGGGTCCCGATCTGGTTCACCTTCACGAGCACGGCGTTGGCGGCATGCTCGGCAACGCCACGCTCGACGAACCTCTTGTTGGTCACGAACAGGTCGTCCCCGACGATCTGGACCCTGCCACCCACCTTGGCGGTCAGCTTGGCCCAGCCCTCCCAATCGTTCTCGGCCAGCCCGTCCTCGATCGAACGGATCGGATACTTGTCGCACCACTCGGACCACAGGCTCACCATGTCGTCGGACGACACGATCTCCCCCGATGAGCTGAAGAACTTGTAGCCCGCCTTGCCGTCCTTCTCGGCCTCGTTCCACAGCTCGCTGGTCGCGGGGTCGAGGGCAACGAAGATCTGTTCGCCCCAGGAGTACCCGGCCTTGTCCACGGCCTCCTCGATGACCTTCAGGGCGTCCTCGTTGTCCTTGAGATCGGGCGCGAAGCCTCCCTCATCGCCAACCGCGGTGGACATACCACGCTTCTTGAGCACGCTCTTGAGGTGGTGGTAGATCTCCGTCCCCGCCCGCAGCGCCTGCCCGAAATCGTCGAAGCCCCAGGGCTGGATCATGAACTCCTGAAAGTCCACGGTGTTGTCGGCGTGCTTGCCGCCGTTGAGAATATTGAGCATCGGGACCGGCAGCGTCTTGGCCGCGGTACCGCCCAGGTAGCGGTACAGGGGCAGGCCCGAGGCTTCCGCCGCGGCCTTCGCGACGGCCATCGAGACACCGAGCGTCGCGTTCGCACCGAGCTCGGACTTGTTGGGCGTCCCGTCCATCTCGTTCATGGCGGCGTCGATGCCCTCCTGATCCCGGGCATCGACGCCCTCGATCTCCATCGCGATGCGTTGGTTCACATTCTCGACGGCCCGGGCGACGCCCTTGCCCATCCAAGGCTCGCCGCCGTCGCGGAGTTCGACCGCCTCGTTCTCCCCCGTGGACGCGCCGGAAGGCACCGCCGCCCGCCCCACCACGCCCGATTCGAGCACGCACTCGACCTCGACGGTGGGGTTGCCCCGAGAATCAAGCACCTGGCGGGCGTGGATCAGGTCGATATCGAATGCCATGCTGGAACTCCGTGCTCGGGTGGCGAAAGTGGATGCGAAAGTGCGGGCGCGAGGATAGGCTAGCCGGACGCCCGGCGCTGCCCGCCGGCGCGGGCCCGAGGAACCCCGGATGGCGATGAGTCCCGAAGATTTCCGCAACGAACTCGCCGAGATCCGCAGCGATCTGTCCCGCCAGGGCGCCCTGGTGACCGACATGGCATCCCGAGCCTTCCAGGCGATCTACGAACGCGACGTCGCCTCGGCACGCGAGATCGTCGCGCGGGACGACGAGGTCGATAAGGCGGACATCGAGATCGAACGCCACATGGTGGATCTCCTGGTCCGCGCGTCCCACGACTCCTGCGGGCTCCGCCCGGAGACCATCCGCTCCTCCCTGACCTCGATCAAGGTCAACAACGAGCTCGAGCGGGTCGCCGACGCGGCCACCGCGGTCGCGGAGATGGTCGTCCGGCTCGGGGACCGCACCACGCCGTTCCCCAAGACGCTGCAGGTCATGACCAACTCCGTCGTGGGGATCGTCCGGGATTCGGTCCGGGCGTTCGCGGGGACGGACGAGCCCATCGCACGCTCGGTGCTGGCCAGCGAGGGCACGGTCCTCAGCTTCAACGGCATCATCGTCCGGGACGCCGAAGAGCGGGTCGCGGACGGGCGCTTGGAGGTCGAACTCGCGTTCGAGCTCCACGGCATCGCGTCGCAGGCCGTCATCATGGCCGACCACTGCACCAACATCGCCGAGCAGGTGATCTACGAGTCCACGGGGCACATCGTGCGGCACACCCAAGGCGAATGGGTGCAACTGCCCGAGGTGTAAGCAAACGCCCCCCGGCGGATTACTTCGGTGCTTTGTAGAACGGCATCTCCACCGTCACGCCTTCGAGGGTCTTGCCCCCGGCATCGATCCCGACCTCGGTGCCGATCTCTGAACTGCCGGCCGGAACAAAGCCCATGGCGATCGACTTGCCCAGAGTCGGGCTCAGGCAGCCCGAGGTGACCGTCCCCGCCGGCTCACCGGCAACAAGGATGGGCATGCCCTTGCGGGCGGTCCGCTTGCCTTCAAGCTCGATGCCGACGAGCTTCATCGCCGGCCCGCCCTCGGCCTGGGTCTTGAGCAACGCGTCTTGTCCGATGAAGGTCTCGCCGTCGTGTTCTTCGGACTTGTCGAGCGCGATCACGAAATCGACGCCGCACGAAAGCGCATTGATCTCCTCGCCGAGTTCGTTGCCATACAGCGGCATGCCGGCCTCGAGGCGGAGCGAATCGCGGGCCGCAAGGCCAGCGGGGCGGAGCAGCGCGTCCGCTTCGTCCATTCTGACATCTTTGAGCAGCAGCTTCATCGCCATGCCGACCGCCGACGCGGGGAGGATCACCTCCACGCCGTCCTCCCCGGTGTACCCGGTGCGGCTGACGTACAGCTTCATGATCATCAGGTTCTTGATCGCGAACCGGTACCGCTTGAGCCCCGGGATCTCCTTCGAGACGCCCGAGACAAGATCCATGACCCTCGGGCCCTGCAGAGCGACCATCGCGGTCTTCTCGGTCCGGTCCTCGAACTTCACGTTGAACTGACGCTCGGCGATGATCTTGTTGATGTGGTTGACGATCTTGGCCCGGTTCGAGGCGTTGCAGACCACGATGTAATCATCGGCCTCGATCCGCATCACGATCACGTCGTCCAGCACCCCGCCCGCCGGGTTGCACATCAGCGTGTACCGGCACTGCCCGTCCTGCATCGAACGGATCTTGCGGGTGCACGCGTGTTCGAGCAGACGCCTGCTGTGCAGGCCCGAGACCGACAGGCGTCCCATGTGCGATACGTCGAAGATCGCGCCGGAACTGCGGCACTGCTCGTGCTCCTCCCGGACCGAGGTCCCATACTTGAGGGGCATCTCCCAGCCGGCGAAGTCCACCAGTTGGGCGTTGTGGTCGACGTGGAAAGCCTTGAGCGGGGTTTCGGTCAGCGCGGTGGTCGTCATCCACGAGTCTAGGTTGGCTCCGCGGCCCCGCCGCGCCATCCGGTGTTGTCGATCAGTCGCACCCCGCCGACCCGAGCGGCGACGAGCAAGCGACACGGCACGCCGGGCCCGCCGGTGTGCGAGCGTGGCACCGGTTCGAGCAGTGTGCGGGCGTCCCTGAGCACCGCGTACTCGGCATCGATCCCGAACCGCAGGAGCGTGTCCGCGAGCACGCCCTGCGCGCGATCCCGGTCCTGTTCGCGGGCCGCCACGAACAGCGCCTCGGAGATGCCCCCCGCCTCGACGCGTGCCTCCGGAGACAGCAGCAGGTTGCGGCTGCTCATCGCCAGCCCGTCGGGTTCTCTGACGGTCTCCCCCGGGATGATCTCGACGAGGCGCCCGCGGACGCCCCGCTGCGCTTCGGACATGGCCCGCACGACTTGGAGTTGCTGCCAGTCCTTCTCACCGAAAACCGCCGCGGAAGCATCGCACAGGTCGAAACACCGGGAGACCACCTGGCACACCCCCGGGAAGTGCCCCGGGCGGAAGGTGTCCTCGAGGCCCGGGCGGGTCGCGACATCGGGCAGGACGGGCACCGCGTGGTCCTCGCCGGGCGGGTACACGACTTCCGGCGCGGGCGCGAAGACCACATCGATACCGCACCGTTCGCAGATGAGCGCGTCGCGGTCGAGGTCGCGGGGATAGCTGTCGAAGTCCGCCGACTCGTTGAACTGGGTCGGGTTGACGAAGACCGTCGCCGCCGCGGGAACACCCCGCCGGTCGGCCTCCCGACGCGCGAGCCGCAGCAGCGACTCGTGCCCGGCGTGCAGCGACCCCATGGTCGGCACCAGCACGCACGACTCGGTCAGGATTGGATCGGGCGATGTCAGGATCCGCACCCGGGAGGGTAGCCCGAGATGCGTCCGGGCGGCCCGGCAAGGACATAGCATCGTGCGTGAACGAACCGCGCGCCATGATCGGCCAATGGGCCGAACGCCTGTCCGCGATCGGCTCGCGCACCCTGCGTGACCATCCGGGCGTGCGTGACGGCGCGTCGACCGAGGCGCGATCGCGATTCGTCGAGACGTTCGAGGACGAACGCCGCCATCGGGCCCGCGTGGCCACACCGTTCCTCGCGGCGATGCTCGGCGTGCCGCCGACGGGCGAGCGTCCGCCGACCATGGATCTCGACGACCGGCTCTGGTGGGCGACGCACGACCGCGACAGCCGCATCGCGGACTTCGGAGCCAACGCGGACGGCGCCGCGCAGGGCCCGCTGGATCCCACCCTCACGGAGGTCGCGATCGAATCACGCACGGAGACCGAGTTGTGCGCGCTGCACGCGCTCTTCCGGCTCGGCATCGACCGGCAGCAACCCGGCATGATCGACCGCGCCCTCTCCGCGGCCCGATGGCAGGTCGCGGAACTCCAGCCCGACAACGGCACGAACCACCCCTGGGGCATCCACGTCTTTGTCACGCTGTCCGCCCGCTCGACCGACGAGGAAGAATCGGCGGCGGCGATCATGCACGCCCAGACGATGCTGCACAACTGCCAGGTGGGCATGGGACACGCCGACCGACTCAGCGCGTGCATCCTCTTGGACGCCGGGCGGACGCTCGCCCGGATCTGAACCGTCCGCCTCAATCGAGCCGAAGCACCCGGATGTCCTTGTACACGATCTCGTTGCCGATGTGGTGACCCTGCACCGCCAGGTGCCCGCGATCGTGCTCGGTCAGGAACGCGTCGACCACCGGGATCCCGTTGATCCAGGTCCGGATCCGATCCCCCTCGGCACGCACGCGGTAATCGAACCACGCCCCGTCCCGCGTGAAAGCCCGCGCCAGGTTCGGCGACCATGCCGCGTTGTAGACGCAACCCGTGAAGTTCCTCGGATCGTGGTGATCCACCTGCGCCTCGTACCCGATCGGCCAGGGGTTGCCCGGGTCCGGGTTCGGACGAGCGCGGAAGTACATGCCCGAGTTACCCCGGTCGTTGGTCTTGACCAGCGCTCGCATCTCGAAGTCCCCGTACTCGCCCAGCGTGAACAGGTGCCCGGGCCCGCCCTCGCCGACCAGCGCCCCGCCCTCGATCGTCCACTCCCCTTCATCTTCGGCGAACCAGCCATCGGGCACCCCGCCCTGGCCCATCTCGGAGATGAGATGCATCATCCCCGCCGGCTCGGGATCGCTCGAGAGATCGCGGATCCGGATGTTGCGGAAACGGAACGCGTGCCCGTGGTCTTGCAGGGCGATGTACCCGGTGGTGGCCCGGGCGTTCAAGGGCAACGGGCGGGACGGATCCCTGCGGAACCCGCGGCCATCCAGCCTGGTGCCGTCGTGGATCCGCACGCCGTTGAGCCAGACATCGAGCACATCCCCGACCAGGCGGATGCGGTACGTGTTCCATTCGCCGGGCGGGCGGACGGCCATCTCGGCGGGCTCCACAGCCTCGTACACCGCGCCGCAGTTGCGCAGGCCCGGGGCCTCAGCGTGCGTGTCGAGGATCTGGACCTCGAACCCGGTGAATGCGGGATCCCCGCCCGAAGAGCCGCGGAGCCCGACGCCCGAGTTGCCTCCCTCGGGCATCCAGAAGTCGAGCACCAGGTCGAAGTCTCGGTACACACGCTCGGTGCGGATCCAGCCGCCCCGCCCGGGCTTGAGCGTGACGAGTTCGCCGTCCCGGACGCCCCAGGCACCATCCCCGGGCGCATGCCAGCCCGCCAGGTCACGCCCGTTGAACAGATCGGCGTACGCCCCCTGGTCCGGCCCGCGGGCGAGACCGCTCGGGACCAAGACACTCAAGACCATCAGCATGAGCAGGTTGGCAAGAGACATCGCGGCGGGTCCTCCCGTGGGTTCTGCCGCGTGCGACAGGCACCGGCTCGCACATCCTACCGATCAGCCCGGGAGTTGCAATCCGTGCCACCGACCGCCGTAGGATCCGCCACGCACAAATCGCCCGTCGGCACCCGGAGGTTCACGATGTTCATGCGGATGGTCTACGACGAACGCCTCGCCCAGGCCGCCTACCTGATCGGCTGCCAACGGACCGGAGAAGCGATCGTCATCGATCCGCAGCGCGACGTGGACCGGTACATCAAGCTCGCCGAGCAGCACGGGCTCGGCATCGTCGCCGCCGCCGAGACCCACATCCACGCCGACTTCGTCTCCGGCGTCCGCGAGCTCGCCCACCGCGTCGGCGCGACCGCCTTCCTCTCGGGAGAGGGCGGCCCCGACTGGACCTACGACTGGGCGAACGAGCCTGGCACCACATGCCGGGTCTTGCGCGACGGGGACACCTTCTCGATCGGAGCGATCGAGTTCCGGGCGATCCACACGCCGGGGCACACGCCCGAGCATCTGTGTTTCAGCGTCACCGACACGGCGAGCGGCGCCGACACGCCGCTGGGCGTCCTGACCGGTGATTTCATCTTCGTGGGTGATCTCGGACGCCCGGATCTGCTCGAGACCGCCGCGGGGCACGCAGGATCGATGGAGCGTTCTGCGCGCGACCTGTACCGCACGGTCGGCAGAACCGCCTCGATCGAGGATTTCGCCCAGGTCTGGCCCGGGCACGGAGCGGGCAGCGCGTGCGGGAAAGCCCTCGGTGCCGTTCCCGCGTCCACGATGGGATACGAACGCCGGTTCAACCCGGCCATCAGAGCCGCGACCGACGAGCGCACATTCGTTGACTTCATCCTGACCGGGCAGCCCGAGCCCCCGCTCTATTTCGCCAGCATGAAACGCGTGAACCGCGAGGGCCCGGCGGTGCTCGGCGGGCTGCCCGACCCAGGCAAGCTCAACGCCGACGCGCTGCTCGCGCTCGACCCCGCGTCCGCCGTGATCGTTGACACACGCCCCTGGGAGCGGTTCAGATCCGGGCACATCCCGGGCTCGCTGTCGTTCCCGTTCGGCCCGTCGTTCTGCACGGACGCCGGGTCCTTCCTCGACGCCGGGGGGCGAATCACGCTGATCGTCCGGCGCGAAGAGCGCGAAGAGGCCATCCGCTGCCTGATCCGCATCGGGCTGGATCGTGTGGTGTCCTGGTTCGACGCGGACGAGTTCGACGAGCTCCGCTCCGCCGACGCCTCGCTCGCGAGCATCGAGGAGATCTCGCCCCAGGAAGCACGCTCGCGGATGCTCAACGATGGGTGGCGTGTGCTCGATGTCCGCCGAATGACCGAGTACGAGACCGGTCACGCCGACGGGGCGATCAACGCGTCGCACACCCGACTGGCGTCGCGCCTCGATGAGGTCAACCGCGACGACGACTGGCTGATCGTGTGCCGCAGCGGCGCACGATCAGCCCGGTCCGCCGCGTTCCTGGCCCGCCTGGGATACACCGCGACGAACGTACGAGGCGGCATGCTCGCCTGGGGCTCACCCGAAGGCTGAGCGCATCCACGCCCGCCGTCCCGCACGCGCCGGTGTGACGGTTCCGCCAACCAACTCAGCGTTCGGCCCCAGCGTTCGGCAAAAAGCAACAAGCCCCGCCGCGAGGCAGGGCTTTGAAGCGAGGCGGACGGGACTCGAACCCGCAACCACCGGATCGACAGTCCGGGACTCTAACCAATTGAGCTACCGCCCCAAGTTGTTCGCTGTTGTCCGTCAGGACGCGAGCGGTTCGAATCGTACGTCGTTTCCTTGTGCTGTCAACCCCACGCCGATGTCTTTCCGACCGACGCAGCCTCGTACCTAGAGACAGGTCCTGCCTGCACCGTGGAACCGGCGGCGGGGGCCCGAACACCCCTGGTGACTGGGCCAACAACCGGGGCCAATAACCGGGGCCGGTTACCGGGGGCGGTTACCGGGGCAACTCGATCCGGTCGGGATCCTGCACGTTGAGCGGCATCCCGCCCGGCGCGACCTTCGACCCCGCAAACCACAGCAGCGCCACGGCGGCGATCATGCACACCGTACCGACGCACATCAGCGCTGTGTACACGTCCGGGGTCGGCCCCCTCGAACCGCCGCCGCCCGGCATCTGCATTCCAAACTGGCTCATGTCCTGCTCCTGATCTGCTGCCCAGAGGGCATGGCCTGGTTTAGTTGCCGATGCGGCTGAGAACCTGATCGCCCTCGCGGATCCGCTGCCCGTCGGCCGTGTACGCCATGTTCCCGATCGAGTGGTTCAGATCGACCTGGAAGACCACGAGTTCGCCGAGGTAGGTATTCCCGCGGTGGACATACAGACGCGAGTTGTCGCGGACCCGGTCGTTCGACCCGAGGTTGATCTGCACCAGCATCTGACCGGTGGCCGGGTCCGAGGTGACACGATCCACCGAACCGCGGACCTGCGGGCCGCTGATGTCCACGGGACGCCGATCGAGGTTCGCCAGCGTGGTGCCGCCGCCCTGCGCGGCGTCGAGCGCCCGACGCAGTTCCTCGAGCTGCTCGTCGAGCGAACGCTTGACCTGCTCGTACACGATGACCTGGCTCTCGAGATCAGAAAGCTGGGCCTCGATATCGATCTTCTCGTCGCGGTAGTCGAGCTCCGCCTGACGGAGGCGGGTCAACTCGCCCTTGTACTCGTCGATGATCCGGGCCTGGGTCTCCACGGCGATGCCCAGCTCGGCGATCTTCGCGGTGATGGACTCCCGGGCGGCCTCGGCCTGGCGGAGGTTGATCCGCAGTTCGCTGTTAGCCGCCTCGAGCCGGCGGGTGTCCGCCTCGCGGGAGGCCAGCTCCTCACGCATCGCACGGATCTCTTCTTCGCGGGCCGCCATCGCCTGCCCCTGGGTCGCCTTGAACGCGCCGAGGTCATTGTCGGCCTTCTCTTTGGCCGCCATCGCGTTCGAGTAGTCATCCACGATCCGGTCGGCGTTGACCGTGTACGAGATGGACAGGGCCGCCATGAGGATGCTCAGCACCGCGGCAAAGAGAACAAAGATCTTCGTGAGAATGTGCACGGTCCGCTCCTCGACTCATGCCGGAATCATCGTCCCAGATCAGACCCCGGACGCCCCGGGAATCTAGGGGGCGGAAGTGTAGCCGCATCCGCTGCGACGTGCAGGGACCGAAACGGCCGCTTCTCACCCCGTGAGAGGGCTATACGCCCGCGTTCGCGATCGGATCCGCCGTGCGTCTGCCCGCCTCAGGGTGCCGCGTCGGCGGTCGCCCCCCCCATCAGCAGGTCCAACGCCCCCGCCGCCGCCGCCACGCGGACGAGCTCGGACGGATCCTGCATCAGCGACCGGAGCTTGGGCAGGTGCTCGTCCCGCCCGGTCCGCCCGTAGACAATCGCGACCTGGGCCCGGACCGCCTCGCTCGCGTTCTCGCGGTACTCGTCGGCGAGGAAGCCCCCCTCGGTCATGCCCATCCTCGCCAACGCCTCGGCGACCGCCAGGCGGACCTCCGCGGGCATGAGCCGCCCGTTCTCTTCCGCGGAGAGATAGATCAACTGATCGATCGAGCCGCGATCGCGGACCTGACCGATGATCTGGACCGCCAACGCCGTCGCCTCCAACTCCTCGGGCCGTGCCGGGTACAGCGCCGCCCGGATCGCGTCGATGCTGTCGGACTCCCCGAGCTTGACGAGGGCTTCGGCGATCTGCAGCCTCACCAACCGGCGTTCGACCTCGGAGGCGTTCCGGATCGGTGTCGTCCAGGCCTGCTTGAGCATCGGGATGGCGGAGGGGTCGCCCATCTCACCGATCACGAACGCCGCCTGCGAGCGCAGGCGGGCGTCGCTGGATCTCAGCAGCATCGCGGAAAGCTCGGTCGGATCGGCGTCCGTCCCGATCGCCCGCAACGCCCCGATCGCCGAGGCACGCACGAAGCCCGACTCGTCGCCCAGCAACCCGCGAAGCGTGGGAGCCAACCCCGAAAGACCGGCACGCCCCGCGACCGAAGCGGCCACCGAACGCACGCCCGGGTTCGGGTCCGACATCGCCAGCGCAACAACCGGCTCGGCGCGAGCCGGCGAACGCTCGAGCCCCTCGATCGCGTTGGCACGCACCTGCGGGATATCGCTGTTGGACATCACCAGCAGCCGATCGATCACCGCCGATCGCGTGAGCGGGCCGTCGTTCCAGCCCAGCGGCTGCGCCCGCGCACGGGCGACATCCGGCAAAGCCGCCTCGGCCCGCTGGATGGCATCCACCGAACGGGCCTGCGTCTCCGGACGCTGCGACGCCTCGGGGCGGGTCCCCGGCGCGGCGTTCGCCGCCACGAACTCGGGATCCGGTTCCAGGCGGAACCCGCACCCAGCCGACCCGAGCATCAGCGATCCCAATCCGGTGATCAGCGCCGCCACCACGATGCGTTCAGAACATGCCACGGGGAATCCTCTCGTTCCGCCCCTCAGACGGGCCGGTTGTGCCTGGTATCCACGCCGGCGCCATCCGGTTCGCCCGGAACGATCGCCTCACGCTGATTCTTCGGACGATTCGGGCCCGCGGCCAGATTTTCCTCGCCGACCGAGCCACAGCAGGCCCACGACCGACGCGAGCGACGCCCAGCCCGCCCACTCCCCCGTCCGGCTGTACACGGTTCCCGGCACCCCGGGCACCACGGACACGACCGCCTCGGCCGGCTCCCGGGGCGGCAGTTCCAGCACCTCACGCCCGAACCGGTCGATCGCGCCAGAGACGCCCGTGTTCGCCACCCGGACCATCGGCACCCCCAACTCAACGCAGCGCCACCTCGACGCGTGGGCGTGCATGCGTCGCCCGCGATCCGATCCCGCGAACCAGCCGTCGTTGGTGACGTTCACCAGCACGCACGGCACCCCGGAGCGTGCCGCGTTCCGCGCCAGCTTGCGGCACACCGAAGCGACCGTTGCTTCAAAGCAGATCGGCGTCGCCAACACCGCCCCGCTTCCGTTGGAGAGATCGACACCCAGCGTCTTCCACGCCCTCCCGGGCGCCAGCGTGAACGACATCCCTTCGGCCCCGATCGACAGCAACCGATCCTCCAGCCAGGGCCACGCCGAGATGTACGGCATCACCTCGCCGAACGGGGTCAGATGCATCTTGTCGTACCACACGTCGCCGACACGCCCGCCGCGGACGAGGAAGACGCTGTTGTACATCGCGTCCCAGTCGTAATCGAACCCGTTCTGGCCACGCTCGATCCGAAGATTGTCGTGCGCGACCGCTCCGAGCAGCATCGGGATGCCCAGGGATCGTTGCATCGCCAGGATCTCATCGGCGACCTGCGAAGCCGGGACTCCGGGCAGATACCGAGCAAGGCGCACGGCCTGCTCATCAGACTCCGGGCGTACGGGCCAGACCGCCGGGCGTGACCGTTCCAGAGCAAGCGAGATCGGGTCGAACGTCCAACCTGGTACGAGCCCCTCGGGCCAGACGATCACATCGGGCGGCGGGTCCATCGCCGCGACCCGCTCGGTCTGGGCGCGCATCGTCAACCAGTCGTCCAGACGCTGGGCGATGGACCAGTCGATCCGGTTGTCCTGCGGCACGTTGGTCTGCACGATGCCGATCCGCAGCGTGCCCGGTCCGCCGCCCGATGAGACCGGGCGGAACAACGCCCAGCCCGCCCACGCCACCAACGCCGCCGCGACCGCGACCTTGGCCCTCCCGCCCGACGAACCGCGCGTGACCCACCACGCCCCCGGCATCGCGACCAACGCCGAGACAAGGGGAACCCCGCCCAGCATCGCCGGCCAAGCCAACCCCGCGTTCGGCGAGTCGATCATCGGGTGCCCCAGCAGGTACCAGGCGTAGCCCGACCACCCGATCGCGCCCCGGAAGAACTCCAGCCCGCACCACACCAGTGTCAGCACCAGGATCGGCGAGACGGGCGCCCGCAAGCACCGCCGGGCGATCACCACGAACGCCATCGTGTACAGGCTCAGGTAGACGACCAGCGGGTAGACCCCCGCCGCCGAGACCGACGCGACCCACGCGTGGGTGTACACCCAGAATGGAGCAACCCCGAGCATCGCCCAGAACCCCGCCCCCCACACGGACCCCTCCCGGCGCAACGCGAGCCGGAACAGCGGCAAGGGCGCCAGGAACGCCATGAACCACCATCCCACGAGCGGGAAGGAGAGGGCGAGCAGGATCGCGTGGCAGAGCCCCGCACCGAACGCGCCGGCGCGATGGCCCAGGATCGAGCCCGTTGTCCTGGGCCCACTCACGCGCCGGAATAGTCGATGAGGCGGGCGATCTCGCTGCGGAGTTGGTGCCGGTGGACCACCCTGTCCACGATGCCCTTCTCGCGCAGGAACTCGGACCGTTGGAAACCCTCGGGCAGGTCCTGGCGGATCGTCTGGCGGATCACCCGCGGACCCGCGAACCCGATGAGGGCCTTCGGCTCGGCGATGATGACGTCGCCCAACATCGCGAACGACGCGGTGACCCCGCCCGTGGTCGGATCGGTCAGCAGCGAGATGAACAGCCCGCCCGCGTTGTCGAACTTCGCCAGCGCCGCGGAGGTCTTGGCCATCTGCATGAGACTCAGCCCGGCCTCCTGCATGCGGGCGCCGCCCGAGCAGGACGAGATGACCAGCGGAAGCTTCTTCTCGGTCGCGTGCTCGATCGCGCGGGTGAGCATCTCGCCCACGACGCTCCCCATCGAACCCATCATGAATGTCAGGTCCAGGCAAGCGACCATCACCGCACGCCCCTTGATGAACATCTCGCCCGCCCGGCAGCCCTCGTTCTCGCCCGTCTTGACCTGCTCGGCGCGGATCCGATCCGGGTACGCCTTCAGGTCGGTGAACGAGAGCGGGTCCTTCGCCCGCAGCTCGGCGAACATGGGCACGAACGTGTCCGGGTCGGCCAGTTGTCGGATCCGCTCGCTGGCACCGATGCGGAAGTGGTGCTCGCAGTCGGGGCAGACGTGCTGGTTCGACTCCATCTGGCGCCGGTAGATCATCTGAGCGCAGGACGGGCACCGCAGCCAGAGACCCTCCGGGATCGACCGGCGGGTCTGCGTTTCCGTCTGTTTCATGTCCGTCCAGGTGCGGGTCGCGGTCGGGCTCATGGATGCATCCTACGTCGTGGGGAGTCTGTCCGGCTCGGCACGCCGATCACGCGGAGACAGACGCGGGATCCGGCGTCAGTGCCGTGAGGTCTATCTCGAATGATCGGACCGATCCCGTTTCACCGGCCAGCGTCCAGAACCCCGCCCTCGCGTCCGGATCGAGACGCGCCACCAGGCCCGCCCAGAGCATCGAGCGCACGACCACGGCCACCCGGGGTTGTTGCCCCGGCTTGACCTTGAGTTTCTCGATCGCCTTTCGCATCCCGTCGCCCGCCCGATCGAGCGCCTCCCCCAGCGACTCACCCTCCGGCGGACGGATGCTCTCGGGCTGCTCACGCCATGTCTTGTACGTCGACGGGCAACGCCCTTCGAGTTCCTCCCGGAGCGTGCCCTCCCAGAGCCCGAGATCCATGTTGGCCAAGCCTTCGACCACCTTGAGCTTTGCCTTGACCGCCTCGGCGATCAGCGAGGCGGACGAGCGGGCGGAATCCTCGGGTGCCGATAGCACGACATCGAAATCGCCGTTCTCAAGGGCGATCTGGCCCGCCCGATCGCGCAGATCGGTCAGGCCCTCGTTCGTCGCGACAACCGCGGCTCGTCCCAACAACCGCCCGGTCTCGTCCCAGCCCGTTCCGGCAGACGAGACGAGCACCAGCGTCGTAGACAATGGCTTGGCCATGCGTTCCTCCGCGGTCCGACACGATCGGCACCACACATATCCATCGACCGGGCGGACCCGCCGGGAACCAGAAGTCTAGGTATCAACCCGGTGACGGGCCCCCATCACACCCTCTTGTTCGGATTTTAGAAGGTGTTTTGGCGAACTTTTGCCCGACCCGGAGCCCGGGCCCCGCCCTTTATCGGTGGTTCATGGCCCGGGCGAGGCAACCCCCGCCGGGCCTCGGATCTCGGCGATCGCGCCAGCCCGGTCACCCGCCGGCAGCCCGAAGACCGCCGAGCCCGCCACGAGGACATCGAAGCCCGCCTCGCGGACGCGTTCCGCGTTGCCAGGCGACACCCCCCCATCGATCTCCAGCCTCTGGTCCGCCCGGAGTGCCGGCTTGATCATCCGCGCCTTCTCGAGCACCTCGGGGATGAACGCCTGACCGCCGAATCCCGGGTTCACGCTCATGACGAGGACGAGATCGACCAGATCTACGTAGGGCATGACCCGCTCGGCGGGCGTCGGTGGGTTCACGACAACGCCGGTCTTGACCCCGCGCTCGCGGATCCGCTTGATCAGATCGCGGCACGCCATGCCTTCACGCACCTCCACGTGGAAGGAGATCAGATCCGCCCCAGCATCCACAAACGGGTCGACGTACGCGTCGGGTTCTGACACCATCAGGTGAACATCGAGGAAGACACCCGGGCAAGCACGCCGGACCGCGGCGCACACCGCGGGGCCCATCGAGAGGTTCGGCACGAAGTGCCCGTCCATGATGTCCACATGCAGCAGATCGGCGCCGGCGTTCATCACATCCCGGCAGTCGGCGCCCAGGTCGGCGAAGTCCGCGGCCAGGATCGAGGGCGCCACCAACGCCCGAGCGGGCGGCGTATGGATCAGGCGGTGCTTCTCGGTGGGATCTGGCATGGCGGATCGTACCGGGCGTGCCGCCGCCTTACGATGACCGAGATCACCGAATCTGAGGAGAGCCCCGGATGAGCGAAACCGTCAGCCCTGATCAGATCAGCCAACAACTCGAGTCGATCGGGCAGGGCCACCTCGCCCGGCACGCGGAAGCACTCGACGCTGAAGCCCGCGGCGCGTTCTACGAACAACTCGCGGCGCTCGATCTGGGCGAGATATCCAGGCTGATCGAGTCAAACACCACCTCGCACACCCCCGAGACCGTCCCCTCCGATCTCCGCCCGGCCGACGTGATCTCCTTGGGCGATGGCTCGCGCGAGCCCGCCAAACACACAGGCGAAGCGTTGATCCGCGCCGGCAAGGCCGCGTGTTTCACCGTCGCGGGCGGGCAGGGCTCCCGCCTTGGCTACGACGGTCCGAAGGGGTGCTTCCCGACATCGTGCGCCACCGGCAAGCCGCTGTTCAGGATCTTCGCCGAGGGGATCCTGGGAACGCAGCGTCGGCACGACGTCACGATCCCGTGGTACATCATGACCAGCCCCCTGAATCATGATGCCACCGTCGCGTTCTTCGAGCAGCACGAGCACTTCGGGCTCGACCCCGCGGCGGTGCGGTTCTTTCCTCAGGGCGTGATGCCGAGCTTCGACAAAGACTCCGGGAAGCTGCTCCTCGCTCAGCCGGGGGTGCTCGCGACCAACCCCGACGGGCACGGCGGATCGTTCAAAGCGCTGCGGGTGTCGGGGGCGCTGGACGACATGAAGCAGCGTGGCGTGGAGCACCTGTCCTACTTCCAGGTCGACAACCCGCACGCGCGTCCCGTCGATCCGGTCTTCCTCGGCCTGCACGCTTCTTCGCCCGACTCGTCCGGGCAGTTCAGTTCCAAGATGGTCGCCAAGGCCGTGTGGAACGAGAAGGTCGGCGTCTTCTGTGTCGGCGATGGGAAGACACAGGTCATCGAGTATTCGGACCTTCCCGAGGACCTGGCCAAGCAGACCGACGCGAGCGGCGCCCTCGCCTTCAACGCCGGTTCGGTCGCGATCCACGCCATCGGTGTCGGGTTCATCGACAAGGTCACCGGCGACGACGCGTTCGCCCTGCCCTTCCACCGGGCGATCAAAAAGGTACCGTTCGTCGACCCGGAGACCGGGCAGCGTCACGAACCGAGCGAGCCAAACGCGATCAAGCTGGAGCGATTCGTCTTCGATGGCATCCCGATCGCGGAGCGGTCGATCGTTGTGGAAACGGACCGGCTCGAAGAGTTCGCGCCCGTGAAGAACGCGACCGGGACGGACTCGATCGAATCGAGCAGGGCCCTGCAAACCGAGCGGTCGGCACGCTGGCTCGAAGCCAACGGTGTGCCCGTGCCTCGACGCGAGAACGGGTCCGTCGACGCCGTGATCGAGATCTCCCCGCTGACCGCCCAAGACGCGGACGAACTCGGCGAGCACGATCTCCCCGACGCCATCGATCCCGGGTCCACGGTCACGCTCTGATATGGACGAACGGTTCTCACGCCTGCCCCGCTCGCTCCAAGAGCGCTCTTTCCACGCCTCCCTGGGGGAGAGCGTGCCGGCGTTGATCGCGCTGCCCGAGGGCGACGGGCCGGTTCCGTTCGTGCTGTGGATGCACGGGCGGACCGTGAACAAGGAACTCGACCCGGGCCGCTATCTCCGGTGGGTCCGCTCGGGCATCGGCGCGGTCGCGCTCGACCTGCCCGGGCACGGCGAGCGGCACGCAGAGGGCTCGCACGCGCCGCAGAACACGCCGGCGTTGGTCGAGCAGATGTACGAGGAGATCGACGGGGTGCTCGCGTCGATCCGCGAGCGGCACCCCAGGCTCGACACGGGTCGGGC
>DIYM01000076.1:2927-3072 GCA_002429045.1 Phycisphaerales bacterium UBA6054 | reverse complement strand
GGTCTCCGGGTTCGGACGAGGGGGTGTCGAGTCGATCCGGATCGCGGCGATGGGCGGTTCGGGCGGCGTCTACACGGACGGGTCCGACCCCGAGCCGGTCGTCTGGTGTCTCGACGCGGCGACCGGGGCGGCGGTCGAGCCGGCG
>DIYM01000076.1:0-2861 GCA_002429045.1 Phycisphaerales bacterium UBA6054 | reverse complement strand
CGGCGCGGACCGGCGGCGTCCGCGCCGAGGACCGGGTGGGATGGGCCTTCGAGCCCGCGGAGGACACCGATCCGCAGCTGTTCCTGACGATCGATCGCGCCGGGCACGACGCCGACGGCGCGTGGGTCGCCCGGATCGGCGTGGCCTGCGCCGAGCGCGCAGCACCGGGCCGCCTGCTCGTCCAGCGCCTGTCACCGGGCGAGGCGGAAGGGCTCCGCCCGGCGTGACGGGCACGCCCGGGGATCAGAGCCCGTACGCGGGCCTGACCCGGCGCTCGAGGTGACGCATCAGCGGATCGGCGCTCAGCGCCTTGCCGGTCGCCCGCTCGCACAGCTCCCGCGCCGTGTACCGACGCCCGTGCTTGTGGATGTTCTCGCGCAGCCAGCCGAGCAGGGCACCGAACTCGCCACGCTCCATCCGGGCGTCGAGGTCGGGGATCTGCTCGTTGATCGTCTCCCAGAGCTGCGCCGCGTACAGGTTGCCCAGCGAGTACGTCGGGAAGTAGCCGATGAGCCCGAACGACCAGTGGACATCCTGCAGGCACCCGCGCCTGTCGTCGGGAACGTCGACCCCCAGCAGCCGCTTGTACTGCTCGTTCCACGCACCGGGAAGATCGGCGACCGCCAGCTCCCCCTTGATCATCGAACGCTCCAGCCCGAAGCGGATCATCACGTGCAGGTTGTACGTCGGCTCGTCGGACTCCACGCGGATGAGCGAGGGCGTGCAGGTGTTCATCGCGGGGACCATGGTGTCCACATCGATGTCGTCGAACACGCCGCCGAAGTGCCGGTTCGCGAGCGGGAGCGCCCAGGCCCAGAACGCCCGGCTGCGCCCCACGGAGTTCTCCCACATGCGGCTCTGACTCTCGTGGATCCCGAGCGACACGTCGTCGGCGAGCGGCGTGCCGGCGAACGGGCCCGACTTGGGGAGCCCCTGCTCGTACAGCCCGTGCCCCGCCTCGTGCATCGTGCTCGACAACGCGTCGGCGAAGTTGTCGGGCGCGTACCGCGTGGTCAGGCGCGTGTCCCCGGCCGCCATGCCCGAGCAGAACGGGTGCGTCGTCGTGTCGAGCCTCCCGGCGCCGAAGTCGAACCCCAACGCCGAAACCACCGCACGCCCGAACGCGTGCTGCTTCTCGACAGGCACCTCCCGGCGTGTGAAGTCCACGCGGGGCGGTGTGCCGTTCTCCCGGATGTCGGCGATGAACGCGCTCAACCGGTCACGCAGCGGGAGGAACACCGCCTCGATCTCGCTCGCCCGGGCGTCGGGCTCGTACTCGTCCAGCAGCGCGTCGTACAGCTCGCCGCCCGAGGTGACACCCAGGCACTCCGCCTTGCGCCGGGTCAGGTCGAGCATCTTGGTGAGCGCCGGCGCGAACGCGGCGAAGTCCGACTTCTCGCGGGCGTGTTTCCACAGGTCCTGGGCCTCCGAGCCCGTCCTGGCCAGCTCGGCGACCAGGTCGCCGGGCACCTTGGTCGCCTTGTCGAAGTCTCGCCGGATGCAGCGGATGTTCGCGCCGGTCTCGCTGGACGGATCGCTGATCTCCGGGTCTTCCTCGCACGCCCGGATGAGTTCGCCGAGGCGCGGGTCGGTGCGCTTCTCGTGGGTCAACCGGGCGATGACCGACGACTGCTCGGCGCGGGCCCGGCCCGCGCCCGGGGGCATGTAGGTCTCCTGGTCCCAGCCCAGCAACGCCCCGACCGAGCCGAGGGTCGATGCCTCACGCAGCAGCGAGGTCATCTCGGTGTAGTGCGCGGGCAGGATCGTTGCATCGGCGGTCGCGGTCATCGGTCGCTCCTAGGGCACAGGGGAACAGATCATAGTTTAGAGCTACCGCGTGTTGCCCGCGGCGTGCTGCAACGCGATCAACGCGTACGCGGTGATCAGCACCGTGTCGGACTCCATCCAGCGGTCGTCGAGCACCCGGAACGAGCCGTCGGGCTCCTGGAGCCGGGACAACTCGCGGACCAGGTCGGCCCGCCAGTTCCGCCCGGCGACCTCCTCGCGCCCGAACGCGTCCAGGGCGCGCCCCATCGCGCAGTAGTAGTAGTACCTGCCGTCGTCCCCGAGCCCGGGGTTCTCGCTCATCGTGTAGTGATCGCTGATCCAATCCCAGGCGGCGTCGACACGCGGGTCGCCCAGGGCCAGATCCGCGAAGATCAGGCTCTTGAACCCCACGTAGGTCATCGAGCCGTACGCACGCAGGCGGACGATCGTGCCGCCATCCTCGGTGACCTCCTCGAACGAGCCGGCCTGCGATTGCCCGGCGCGCCCGTCGACCGACTCGAGGTTCGGCACGGTCGCGTAGATGAACCCGCCCTGCTCGCTGCCGTCGGCGTAGTCCATGTCGTTGGTCTCGTCGAGCATCTGCACGCGTTGCAGGAACACCATCGCCCGCTCGATCGCCGGGTCTTCGGTCGAAACGCCCGTGTCGTGCAGCGCTTGCAGAAAGAACCCGAGGTTGGAAAGGTCGGGGCGTCCGTTGCGCCCGTACCCGACCCCGCCGTAGAACGGGTGGTCGAAAGGCACGGGCTCGCTGAACTGCGGCGCCTCGTCCCCGCCGGTGTTGTCGTTGTGGTACTGCAGCGTGCGGAGGTAGACCTGGCCCCGCGCGATGAGATTGGTCGCGCGCGGGTCCGGGAGTCCGGCGAGCGCGGACATGCAGATCGCCGTGTTGTACGTGGGCAGCAGCCCGTCATGGATCCCGCCGTCCGCCCGCGCGTACGTCAGGATGTTGTCGACCGCGGCCCGCAGGTGGGGGTCGCTCAGGTCGATCCGCGGGTCCAGCGCCATGCCCGTGACCACCAGGCCGGTGATCGCGGGCAGGGACGGGCCGTCGGGGTTCTCACGCCAGCCGCCGG
>DIYM01000096.1:2124-2890 GCA_002429045.1 Phycisphaerales bacterium UBA6054 | reverse complement strand
CGTTCCTCGGGGACCGCCCGCCCGCCGACACGATCCCGCAGCCCCGCCGATAGACTCGGGCGTGCTCACCGAAGAAGAACTCGACCGCATCGAACGCTCCGTGCTCTGCTGGCTCGCCACCTCGACCGACAACCACCCCAGCGTTTCGCCCAAGCAGATCTTCACGATCCACAACGAGCGGCTGCTGATCGCCAACATCGCGTCGCCCAACTCGGCCAAGAACATCAAGCGCAACCCCAGCGTCTGCGTCGGATTCCTCGATGTCTTCACCCAGAAGGGCCTGCAACTCGCCGGTGACGCCGAGGTTATCAACCGCTCGGACACACGCTTCGAGGGCCTGGCCGCTCCGCTCAAGCAACTCGCGGGGGACGACTTCCCGTTCTCATCGCTCTTCGAGGTCACGCCCCGCGCCACCAGACCGATCATCGCCCCCCGGTACCGCCTCTTCCCGGACACCACCGAGTCCGACCAGATCGCCGACGCCATGCGGGCCTACCGCGTCCGCCCGGCAGCCCCGCCCTAAGCACCCGCCGCATCGTCCGCAGACCGGATCCGTCATCCCGACGACGCGACCGGATCGCCCTCCGGGGCCCAACCCCCGCCAAGCGAGGCGTACAGATCGATCAGACGCAGCAGCGCGTCGCGTTCGGCCGAGACGCGGGCCCGCTCGATCGCGAGGCGGGAACGCCTCGCCTCGGTGACATCGAGAAAGTCCACCCGCCCGGCGTTGTACCGATCGGCCGAGAGGTCTTCTGCCGTCCGCGCC
>DIYM01000096.1:0-2056 GCA_002429045.1 Phycisphaerales bacterium UBA6054 | reverse complement strand
CCGTCCGCGCCGCCGCCTCGGCGGCGGCAAGACCCGCGGCACGCTCTTCTGACCGGACACGCCGCATGCTCGCGGTCTCAACCTCGGCAAGCGCATCGAGGACGACCGCCTCCAGCCGGACCAACGCTGCCCGCTGCCTGCTCTCGGCCTGCAGAACCCGACCGCGGATACGCCCGCCCTGGAACACGGGCAGCGAGATCCCCGGGCCCGCCTGGAGCAGATACGCGTCCGGGTTGAACGCGTCCCCCAGATCGGGACCCTGGAGCGAGATCGAGCCGCTGAGAGTCACACGCGGAAGACGCTCGGCCTCGGCGGCCGCGGCACGCGCGGTCGCGGCAGCGAGCTCGCGCTCGGCGCGACGCAGATCAGGACGACGGAACAGCAGGTCCGCCGGAACGCCCAGCGACGGAACGACGTCACGCCTCGGCATCCCGCCACGCCCGACCTCGACCTCACCAGGCGCGGCACCGAGCAACACGGCGAGCCGGAACTCGGACCCGCGCCGATCCGCATGAAGACCGGGCAGCAACGCCAGATTCGATTCGAGTTCACGCTGCGCACGAGCGATGTCCAACTCGTCACCGAAGCCCGCCGCGGCCCTGGCCCGCGCGATCTCGACCGCGTCGCGATCGGTCGCAACGGTCGACCCGACGAGCTCGATGTCGCGGTCCACCGCTCTGATGAGCACGACCTCCCGCGCGACCTCGGCGGCGAGCGCAACCCTGGCCGCCCGCAGATCCTCGACCGCGAACTCGATGTCCGCGTCCGCCGCCTCCACGAGACGAGCGACACGCCCCCAGAGGTCCAACTCCCACCCGGCAACCGCGCCCAGCGAGTACACATCGGCCTCGATCCCGGGCGGCGCGCCCCCGACAACCAGCGAGTCGTCCCCGGTCTGAACACGCGAGTAAGAGCCCTCGGCATCGAGCGTCGGCAGCCGATCCGCGTTCGCGATGCCGCGCCGGGCGCGGGCCTCGATCACACGCTCCCGAGCCTCGGCCAGCCCGAGATTCGCACCGAACGACCGCTCGATCAGATCGGTCAGCTCGTCGTCGCCAAGCCCGCCCCACCACCGGGAGATGTCTCGCGCCGACCCGCCCGACGCCTCGGTCGACCCCCCGGCCGACCCCCCGGCCGACCAGGCCCCTGGTGCCAGGGCCGAGGCTCCGGGGCGCTCGTACACAGGCACGCCGGCGCATCCCGACAGCGCCGCCAGCATCAACACGCCCACCGCCCGGGTCACGACCCGCCCCCGCTCGATTCGATGTACACGTCGAACTGCTGCCCGATGCCGGGTGAGCCGAACTCGCCCCCGATCACATAGATCACCTGCAGCACCCGTGTATCGATGAGCTCGCTCGTTCGCCCCGAGAGATTGCGCTTGGGGACAACCAGCGGCTCGACCCCGACAAACTCCAGCTCGATAAGGGACCCGCTCTCACCCCTCGGCGACGCCCAAGCCCGCGCCGATGCCGAGAACCTGGGGATATCAACCTCATCGATCTCGACACGCAGATGCAGCGGGCCATCACGCCCGAGCACAACGAGCCCCTCGGATGGCACCGAAGCCGGCGCAAACTCGCCCTCGCGGGTGTTGACCTGCAACACCGTCCCCGCCACAGGGCTGCGCACGGTCAGCAGGGACAGGTCCGCCTCGGCCTTCGTCAACGACCGCTCCGCCAGTTCGATCCGCGAGACGGCCGCGAGGATCTCGGGACCATCCCCGCCCCCCGCGCCCACGAACCGCGAGAGATCGGCCTCCGCTCCCACGAGATCCGCCTCCGCACGCAGGACCGCGGCCTCCGCAGCCGCCACACGGGCCTCGCCACGATCCACCGCGAAACGCCTGCCATCGACTTCCTCACGCGACACCGCCCGCGGATCGGCGACCCCCGCGGCGATCCTGAGAAGGTTCTCGCGATCGGCCAGATCGGCGCGGGCGCTCCGGAGGTCCGCCCGCGCCGATTCAACCGCGGCAAACGCCGACCGGACCGCCGCCCGACGGGGCGGAACAGACGCCCGCAGCGAATCGAGATCCCGCTCGGCGACGGACACC
>DIYM01000002.1:13220-13533 GCA_002429045.1 Phycisphaerales bacterium UBA6054 | reverse complement strand
CCCCCCCACTCCGGTAGGATGACCGACCCGCCCGGCGAACCCCCTGACCCCAACGCCCGGCCCCGACGGAGATTTCGATGCGGATACTGCTGCTTTGTGTGCTCGGGCTGATCTCGTTCCTCGCCGCCCCCTCGGGAGGGCAGGAGGAGGGCGCACCCGAGCCGACCGATGTCCGAGACTCGGTCGTCAAGATCTACGCCACGTACCGTGGCCCGGACTTCGAGTCACCCTGGACCAAGCTCCCCCCGGAGGAGTACACGGGGTCCGGGTTCGTGATCGAGGGCGACCTGATCCTGACCAACGCCCATGTGGT
>DIYM01000002.1:12795-13158 GCA_002429045.1 Phycisphaerales bacterium UBA6054 | reverse complement strand
ATCCTGACCAACGCCCATGTGGTCGAGCAATCGAGCCAGATCTTTGTCCAGCCGCCGCAGAGCGCCGACCGGCTCCGGGCCGAGCTCGTCGCCATCGCACGCGGCATCGATCTGGCGGTCATCCGCGTCAGGCGGGACTCCGACCGGGAGGCTTTCCACGCGGACCACCCCGCGCTGCCGCTCAAGAGCGAGCTGCCCTCGATCGGCAGCACCGTGCAGGCGTACGGCTACCCGCTGGGGGGAGAGCAGCTGTCGATCACGGAGGGCGTCGTCAGCCGCATCGAGTACGCCGACTACTACTACGAGACGTTCGGTCTGCGCGTGCAGGTGGACGCGGCGCTGAACCCGGGCAACTCGGGCGGG
>DIYM01000002.1:0-12728 GCA_002429045.1 Phycisphaerales bacterium UBA6054 | reverse complement strand
TGAACCCGGGCAACTCGGGCGGGCCGGTCGTGATGGGCGGCGAGGTCATCGGGGTGACCTTCTCGGGGATCGACCAGGCGGAGAACATCGGGTACGTCATCCCCGTCGAGGAGGTCCGGGCGTTCCTCGAGGACATCCGGGACGGTTCGTACGACGGGCGGAAGCGCCTGTTCATGGGCGGCTATCAGACCGCCGAGAACGACGCGGTGCGCGACTGGCTGGGGCTCGATCGCGAGCAGACCGGCGTGATCTACGCCGGTCTGCCGGATTCCGGCGGGTTCGACGACATCGATCTTCCCCTCGAACGATGGGACGTGATCGATCGGATCGGCGGTGTCGACATCGACAACGACGGCATGGTCACCATCGGCGACGGCGTCCGCCTCAACTTCGCGTACCTGATCCCCAAACTCGAAGCCGACGGCATGATCAGCGCCACCATCATCCGCGATCGGACCCCGATGCAGGTCGAGCTCCCGGTCGCCGAGTCGCGGGATCTGCTGATGTCGTACATCGGCAACGACTACCCGGAGTACTTCGTGCTGGGCCCGATGGTGTTCAGCCCCGTCACCCGCGACCATCTCAGCGATTTCTACACCGCGTACCTCGCGGTGATCGGATCGCCCATCGCCTTGCGATCAGAGCACGTCAGGGCGTTCGAGGGCGAAGAGCTCGTCGTGATCGCGCGGGACTTCCTGCCGCATCCGATCACGAAGGGGTACGAGATCACCTACCGGCCCACCGTCAAGAAGGTCAACGGGGAGACCATCACATCGCTGACCCACATGATCGAGGTCGTCCGGGACGCCGACGGAGACTTCCTCGTGTTCGAGTTCTACGACCAGGGCCAAGAAACGCTCGTGTTCGATCGCGAAGAACTCCTGGAATCGACCGAGGAAATCCTGGAGGACAACTCCATCAGGCGGCAGGGATCGGAACGATTCGAGGACGTCTGGGAGGAGTGAGCACCGTGAAACGCGCCATCAACCTGAACGAGAAGCTGGCACGGTTCGACAGCCTCTGGACGCCCCACATCATCGTCGAACTCAACGGGCAGCAATTGAAGCTCGCGAAGCTCGAAGGCGAGTTCGCGTGGCACGACCACACGGACGAGGACGAGCTGTTCTTCGTCATCTCCGGGCGTCTCACCGTGCAGGAACGCGACCGGGAAGGTGCTGTTTCGGAGATCGTCATCGGCCCGGGCGAACTGCACGTCGTCCCCCGGGGCGTCCAGCACAACCCGATCGCCGAGCCCGGCACCGCGGTCATGCTCTTCGAGCCGGCGAACACCAAGCACACCGGCGAGCGGATGCTCGAGCGGACTGTCGTGGACCAACCCCGCATCTGACCGCTCCCGCCCGCCCGTCAGCCCGCCTCGCCCTCGGGCGTCCGCATGCAGATCGTCGCGTCGTGGCCCGCGAGGTAGTCGTGGCGCATCGTGACCAGCGGCGTCCGCTCGAGCGCCCACTCGAGCATCGGCACGGGGTCGTACCGGACCGCCGGCGGGCTGGCGGGCGACCGCTCCCGGTCGTGGCGGTCCGAGAGGAAGTTGAAGACCAACGCCGCACCCCGGACCGCGGCGAGCGCGCCCCAGAAACCGCCGAGCACCCGCTGCGCGTCGCGCATCGGAAGCGTGTTGAGCGACCCGCTGAACACCACGGTCCGAACGCCCGCGTCCTCGACCAGGTGCCGCGGCAGGTCTTGCTCGGCGACAAAGTCATGGAGCAGGAACACGCCGCTCTCGATGCCCCTGGCTCTGGCGAGATCTCTCGCGTGCTCGACCATCTGCGGCACCCCGTCGATGCCGATGTACCTCGCGGGGGCGCGTTGCTGATCGTGCAGATCGAAGAGCAGGTCGGCGTTGCCGCACCCGATGTCGGCCAGGACTCTCCCCTCGGTTCTCGCCATCCGAGCGATCGCGCGGAAGCGTGCCCTCTGGGCTTTCGGCGAACGCCAGAGCAGCGCCTCGAACCCCGGGCCGAACTCCCTGGCGGCCCGGAGGTACGGGTCGAGATACGCGCGATCCCCGCTCATCCGATCCGGGTCATGCTTGCATAATCGGCAAAGCGTGTTTGGATGTCCTGCTTGGAGATGCCCCTGAGACGTTCGAGCGAGAACGACTCGACGTTGAACGACGCGACCACCGTGCCGTGCGCCAGAGCGTCGCGGACCGACTCGAATGAACCGGGGTCATCGGAAGACCGGTCCGCGAGCCGGCCCATCAGGCCGCCGGCGAAGGAGTCGCCCGCGCCGGTGGGGTCGACGACGCGCTCGGTGGGGTACGCCGGGAGCGCCGCGAGCCCGTCGCGGTGGACGAGGATGCATCCGTGCTCGCCCTTCTTGACCACCACGAAGCGCGGGCCGTGCTCGAGCAGCTTGCGCCCCGCGGTCACCGGGTTGCGGTGACCGGTGAACAGCTCGGCCTCGTCGAAGTTGAGCACGAGCCCGTCGACCTTGCCGAGCAGGGTCGTCAGTTCGTCCTTGGCGATGCCGATCCACAGGTCCATCGTGTCGGCGACCGCGAGCGTGCGCCGGTCGAGCTGCGAGAGCATGTCGAGCTGGATCGCGGGGTGCGAGTTGGCGAGGAACACGATCTCAGAGTCTTTGTACGAATCGGGGATCTCGGGCGGCGCTTCTTCGAGCACGCCGAGCTCGGTGAAGAGCGTCTCGCGCCGGTCCATGTCGTCCAGGTACTTGCCACCCCAGCGGAAGGTCTTCGAGCCCTGGCGGATCTCCAGGCCTTCGACATCGACGCCCTCGAAAGACTTGATCGTGTCCAGGAACTCGCTCGGGAAGTCGTCACCGACCGCCGCCACCAGCCGGGACGTGGTGTAGAACGAAGACGCGGCGGCGAAGTAGACACCGGACCCCCCGAGCAGGTGCTCACGCCGGTCGTTCCCGGGTGTCTCGATGGTGTCGATGCCGATGGTTCCGGTGCAGATGAGGTTCATGGGCGATGCTAGGGGCGAGCCCCGCCCCATCACCAGCCGCCCGTCATCCGCCCAGCTCGATCCGGGGCGACCAGCCCAGCCAGTCTTCGTCCGGGGTGTCGGCGAGATCGAACACAGCCCCGGCGTCCGGTGCTGCGCCCGGGCGTCGCGGGGTCGCCAGCGAGATGCCCGAGCTGATCACGCTGCTCAGCGAGTCCGCCCGGACGGACAGCCCCCTGAACAGACCGAAGTCGAACCCGACGCCCCCGGAGCGCCAGAACCGGGTGTTGTCGCGGACGAGGGTCGAGAACCGCGGATCGATATCGACCGCGATGAGCACCCCGGTCGCGTCGTCTGCGAGCCGCGCCGAGCGCACGGAACCCACCCGGATCTCGCGATAGTGCACGGGCGAGCCCGGCGCGAGCGAGCCCAGACGCTCGGCGCGGAGGGTGACACGCAGCGACCCGTCGGCCGCGGGCCCGAGCGCCGGCGGGCGCTCGAGCCCGGTGAACTCCGTGCGCGGCGCTCCGCCGATGTCCCCGGGGCGGGCCGCGATGTACTGCGGACCGAGCAGCGTCTCGAGACCCGCGACACGCTCGAGGCTCAGCTCGGGGCGCACGACCCAGAACTCGGTTCCATCGACCGCCAGCGCGCCGGCGTGGCGGGCCAGATCGACCGACGCGATCACACCGGTCATGTCGTCGGTCAGCCGGAGCTCACGGACCACGCCGACGGCGAGCCCGCGATGCACGATCGCGTCGCCCTGCTTGAGCCCCGCCGCGTCGTCGAAGCGGATCGTGATCGCAGGGCCTTTGTCCTTCACGAGATCGATGTACAGCATCACGGCGATCAGCACCGCCGCCCCGATCGGAACCAGCCACGCCAGGCTGAACCGGCGCGGGCGGACGTCCGCCACAGGGATGCCTTGCCCAGGCTCGCTCATCCATCGCCCTCCCAGATGGCGTGGGGATCGAAGACCATCGACGCGATCAGGCTGAGCATGACCACGACGCCGAACGCCACGACACCCGGGCCCGGGGTGACCTCGACCAGATCGCCCAGCTTGACCGCCGCCACCACGACCGCGACCAGGAGCACGTCCACCATCCCCCACCGCCCGATGAACTCGATGCCCCGGTACGTCAGCGCACGCTCGTGCGCCTCGAGCGTCCGACGCCCGGCGCACAGGGCGAACAGCGCCACCAGCTTCGAGACCGGCGCCACGATCGAGAACAGCAGCACGACGAGCCCCACGAACACGTGCCCCTCGCCCAGCAGCCCGACCATGCCCGACCAGATCGACGCGTCGCTGGCGTGCCCGAGGCGCTCGATCCGCATGACCGGCCAGGTGAGCGCGAACGGGTAGACGATCAGGGCCGCCGACGCGAACGCGGCGGTCCTCGCGCTCGATCTGGGGTGTCCCGCGTGCCGTATGACCGCGTCGCAACGGACACAGTGCGCGAGCGAACCCGCGGGGATGTCCGGCAGCCGGTGGACCCGGCCGCAGCAATGGCAAGCGGCGAGGGGTTGCATCGCACTAGTTTATGGGATTCGTCGTCCGAGGTTGCCGGGCCTATCTGCCCGCCTGTTTCGCCCACGAGTCCTTCAGCGTCACCGCGCGGTTGAACACCGGCTTGTCCGAAGTCGATCCAGCATCGACGCAGAAGTAGCCCAGCCGCTCGAACTGGAATCGGCGGATGCCGTCGGCCCATTCCGGCTCGTCGGGTGTGCGTGCGATCAGCGACGGCTCGAGCTTGCAGCCCGCGAGGATCTTGAGGGAGTCGGGGTTGAGATCGTCGATGATGTCCCCGGTCTTCTTGCCCGGTCGCGGGGCGTCGAACAGCCGGTCGAACACGCGGACGGTCGCGTCGGCCGCATCCGAAGCGTTGACCCAGTGGAGCGTGCCCTTGACCTTGCGGACCTTACCCTCGGCGTCGGGCGGGGGGTTGCCGCCGCCCCGGGTCAGGGGGTCGTAGCTGCAGCGGATCTCGGTCACGTTGCCGTCCGCGTCGGTGTCGAAATCCTGGCAGGTCACCCAGAACGCGCTGCGGAGCCGGACCTCGCGCCCCGGGCCCAGGCGGAAAAACTTCTTGGGCGGGTCGATCATGAAATCGTCGCGCTCGATGTAGAGTTCGGGGCCGAATCGCACGGTGCGCGTGCCGGCCGCGTCGTCCTCGGGGTTGTTGATCGCTTCGAGTTCCTCGACGCGGTCTGGTTCGCCGTGCTCGCCCCAGTTGGTGATGACGACCTTGACCGGATCGAGCACGGCCATCCGGCGCGGCGCACGCTTGTTGAGATCGTCACGCAGCGCGTTCTCCAGCGTGACGAACTCGGTCAGCGCGTTGAACTTGGTGATGCCCACACCGATGACCGCCTCGCGGACGGCCTCGGGCGTGTAGCCGCGCCGACGCAGCCCGGCGACGGTGATCATCCGCGGGTCGTCCCAGCCCTCAACATGCCCCCCGTCCACGAGCGATTTGAGGTACCGCTTGGACATCGTGGTGTACTCGAGGTTGTAGCGGCTGAACTCGGTCTGCTGGGGGTGGTGGATCGGCTCGCCGTACCTGCTTGGCTGCCCATCGGAGCCCTGGCCCCGATCCTTGTTGATCGCCTCGATGAACCAGTCGTAGAGCGGGCGGTGGTTCTCGAACTCGAGCGTGCAGAGCGAGTGGGTGATGCCCTCGATCGAGTCTTCGAGCCCGTGGGCCCAGTCGTACATCGGGTAGATGTGCCAGTCGGTGCCGGTGCGGTGGTGCGGGGCGTTGACGACGCGGTACATGACCGGATCGCGGAGATTGATGTTCGGGCTGGCCATGTCGATCTTGGCGCGGAGCACCGCGCCGCCGTCGGGGACACCGCCGTCCTTCATCTTGGCGAACAGTTCTTTGGACTCTTCGGCCGGGCGATCGCGGAAGGGGGACGGCGTGCCCGGCTCCTTGAGCGAACCCCGCTGCTCGCGGATGGTCTCCGCCGGCTGCTCGTCGACGTACGCCAGCCCCTTCTCGATCAGCTCGACGGCCCAGTCGTAGAACCGCCCGAAGTAGTCGGACGCGAAGCGGATGTCGCCTTCCCATTCGGCGCCGAGCCACCGGACGTCGGCCGCGATCGAGTCGACGTACTCCTGCTCCTCCTTGGCTGGGTTGGTGTCGTCGAAGCGCAGCTTGAACGTGCCGCCGAACTCCCGGGCGAGCCCGGAGGACAGGCAGACCGCCTTGGCGTGCCCGATGTGGAGGTAGCCGTTGGGCTCGGGCGGGAATCGGGTCTTGACGACCGAGCGGTCGCCGGGCGCCCCCCACCGCCCGGAGGCGATGTCGGAGTCGATCATCTGCTGGATGAAGTGGCGGGCCGGGGCTTCGGGGGTGTCGGCGGGCTCGGGCTTGGTGGGCGTATCGCTCATAGGCCCGATGGTAGTTCGCTCACGCATCCGCCAGCGCGGGATAGTCCGTGTACCCGACCTCGGTGCCGGTGTAGAACGTGTCCCGATTCCATTGGTTGTAGGGCCCGCCGCGACGGATGCGTTCGGTGAAGTCCGGGTTGCTGATCCACATCTTGCCGAACGCGACAGCATCACACCAATCGGACTCGATCTGCTGGTTCGCGAGTTCGACCGTGTAGTCGCCGTTGGCGACGTACGCCCCGCCGCCCGCGTCCTTGAACGACCTGGCGATCGCGGGGATCACCGTCTCGACGCGCGGGTCGATCTTCGAACGGTCCCAGGTCTCCACGGCGTGGAGGAACGCCAGGCCCATCCTCCCCAAGCTGGCCGCCAGAACGCTGAAGGTGGCCCCCGGGTCGCTGTCGATCGCGTCGTGGTGATCGCTCAGCGGCGAGATCCGGTAGCCGACCCTGCCAGCTCCGATCGCGTCGGCGCAAGCCTGGGCGACCTCGAGCGGGAAACGGAGCCGGTTCTCGAGCGGCCCGCCGTAGGGCTCGGGCATGTCGTTCATGCCGTCGCGGGTGAACTGATCGAGCAGATAGGTGTTCGCGCCGTGGATCTCAACGCCGTCGAACCCCGCACGCACGCAGCGCGATGCGGCTTGGGCGAAGTCTCGCACGATGCCAGGGAGTTCGTCGACCTCCAGCTTCCGCGGCGTGCTCGCGTCAACGCGTTCCATCGTCGCGTCGATGTAGGTCTTGGATTTGGAGTTGCGGCCGTTCGGCGCGATCGGCGGGTCGCCGTTGGGCTGGAGCGCGGTGTGCGAGACGCGCCCGACGTGCCAGAGCTGGCACACGATCTTGCCGCCGCGTTCGTGGACGGCGTCGGTGACGGTCTTCCACCCGGCCTCCTGCTCGTCGGTGTGGATGCCGGGCGTGGCGTAATAGCCGTGCCCGGTCGGAGAGACGGGCGTGGCTTCCGAGATGATCAGCCCCGAGCCGCGCTGGGCGTCGGCGCGCTGGGCGTAGTACTCGGCGTTGAGCGCGCGCGGGATGTTCCCCGGCATCTGCGCCCGGCTGCGGGTGAGCGGGGCCATCCAGACGCGGTTGCTCGTGGCAAGTCCGCCGACAGTAAGAGGCTCGAGAATCTTCATAGGTCAGACTTCGGCGGCCTGGGCCTCGACCGATGCGACGCAGCGATCGATCCGCGCGAGAACGGAGTCTTTCCCCAAGATCGCCAGCGTCTGGCCCAGCGGGGGCGACACGCTCGTCCCGGTCACCGCCACGCGGATCGGCTGGGCGACCTTGCCCATCCCCAGCCCCGTGGACTCGGCGTGACCCGACACCGCGGCCTCGACCTGTTCGGGCGTGAACGGGTCGATCGACTCGATCATCGGGCGCAGGTCTTTGAGGGCTTGCAGCCCCTTCCTCTCGCCCTTGATCAGCACCTTGTGGACCGCCTTGGGATCGAAGGCGATGGCGTCGTCGCCCACCAACGCGAAGCCGACCACCGAGCGCCCGTCGCGGATGGTCTTGCACCGCTGCTTGACGGCAGGGGCGAGCATCCGCATGTCAGCCGCGGAGAAACGCTCGGTGAGCGCCGCATCGAACACGCTGGCCCATGCGTGCCACGCCTCGGCGAACACACCGTCGTCCATGGCCTGCACGTCGTCGGCGCTGAACGCGAGCAGCTTGGTCCGGTCGAACTTGCTCGGGGTCTTGCCGATGCCCGCGAAATCGAAGTTGCCCGCCAGGTAGTCGGTGTCGAACCGCTCCAGATCGGTCCCGTCGTCGTTCTTGGTTTTCGGGTTCCAGCCGAGCAGGGCGAGGAAGTTCGCGAGCGTCCCGGGCAGGTAGCCGGCTTCGATGAAGTCCTCGGTATCGATCTCCGGCAGCTCTGCGCCGAGCGATCCGGCGAGCTCGGAGAGCGTGTCGGTGCCGAGCTGACGGGTCTTGTCCTTCAGCCAAGCGGCGAACTCGTCGGCACCGATCGAACCGACCGGCGGTTCTTGGAGACCGGCGTCACGCACGGCCTTCTTGGCGGCCTTGTCCTTATCCCGCTTGCTCATCTTCGAGCCGTCCGGGTTGAAGATCAGCGGCATGTGCCCGTACGTCGGCGTGCCGAACCCGAGCGCCCGCTGGAGCGCGACGTGCCGGGGCGTGTTGATCAGGTGCTCCTGCCCGCGGAGGACATGCGTGACACCCATCAGCGCATCGTCGACCACCACCGCGAAGTGGTACGTCGGGAAGCCGTCGCGCTTGCGGATGATGAAATCGTCGAACTCTTCGGGCCCGACCGTGACATCGCCCAGCACCTCGTCATGCACCGTGATCGGCTCCTCGGGCATCCTCATCCGGACGACGTGCGACTCGCCCGCCTCCATGCGGGCGATGCGCTCGGGCATCGGGATCCCGAGCGCGGCCCGGTCGTACTGATACCCACGCTTGGCCGCGATGGCCTCTTGGCGCTTGGCCTCGAGTTCTTCGGGGGTCTCGAACGCGGGGTACGCGAGCCCGGCGTCGATCAGGCGACGCATGTGCTCGTTGTACAGATCGATGCGCTTGCTCTGCTCGAACGGGCCGACGCTGTTGGGATCGCCGCCGAGCGTACGGCCGTCGTCGGTGGTGAACTCAGGACCCTGGTCCCAATCGATGCCCATCCAGGCCAGTGAGCGGAGGATCCCCCGGGTGGCCGCATCGGACGAGCGACGCCGGTCGGTGTCCTCGATGCGCAAGACGAACTTCCCGCCGTGCCTGCGGGCGAACGCCCAGTTGAACAGGGCGGTCCGGGCACCGCCGACATGCAGCCGGCCGGTCGGGGAGGGGGCGAATCGGGTCACGACTTCGGTCATAAGGCATGATAGCGGCAGGTTTTGGCTTTACCGCACACAGCATCCATCTCATACTGCGCTCATGACCCGCTCGATCGCCGCCGTTCTCTCGATCAGCATGCTCATCTCGCTGCTCAGCGGCTGCTCGATGAGCAAGCCGACCCCGCCCAAGAGATGCGTGGACGCCAACGCGATGATCCTGACACCCGGGGGTGAGGTGCCAGCAAGTCGGCTCGAGCCGGGCGATCTCGTGACATCCGTCATGCCGGACGGGTTGCTCGGCATCGGCCAGGTCACAGCCAAGCACACGTTCGGCGTTGACCAGATTCTGATGCTCACGCTTGAGAACGGCGTGCGGCTCGGTGTCACAGACACCCACCCTATTGCGATCGAGACGGGCGTGTATCGGCACGCGGGTGAGCTCTCGGTTGGCGACCGGATCGCACTCGCCACAGGACAAAGCGTGATCTCGGCAATCGAGACCCGGACAGGACCCCAAGAGGTTGTCGACCTGACCGTGATCCCGCATCAGAATTTCATCGCCAACAGAGTGGTCACGCACAACAAAGTCACGATAACCCTTCCCACGAACGAATCGGCCCTCGGGCAATACTTCAGTCCGCGGGCGCGCATCGCATTGGAGATCACCGAGGGCGGGGGACGCGTCGGCATGGCAAGCCCCGGGAACACCTTGGGCAGCACATCAGACTCCGACAGCATCTGGCAAATCACTTCCTGGACACTCGAAGGATACACGCTGACAGCCGAACTCAGCAGGGCGCACGCCGAGGACTGGCTCTCACGCGCGATGCCGGAAGCGGATGCGACACTGACCATCGGGATGTTCGGGCCCAGCACCATCTACTCGTTCCGGATACGTACCCCGACACACAACTACGGCGTGCCCGGATACTGGATCACCGAAGAGCAGATGGATGCGGCCCGTTCGCTCCTGGAATCGCCCTGAAACCCGTTGCCTCTGAGCACCCCGCCGGACCGGATTTCCAGTTGCGTTGATCCGAAATCGTGATACGCTGACAGGTCCGCCCGCGCGAGGGAGTGCGGGCGGCGACATCCCGAACCGGGCATCGGCCCGTGTGCGTAAACCGGATATGGGCCGACGCCCCCCCGCAAAGGAGGGCCGTTCCATGGCCGCTGTACGCAACCCCGACGACATCCGCAACATCGCTCTCACAGGCCAGACAGGGTCCGGCAAAACGACACTCACCGAGCGGTTGCTGCTGTTGACGGGGATGATCCAGCGCATGGGATCGGTCGAGGAAGGCACCACCTTCTCCGACTGGTCCGACGAGGAAAAGCACCACAAGCACTCGCTGCGCACCACGCTGCTCCACGTCGAGCACGAGGGGCACATGATCAACCTGATCGACGCCCCCGGGCTCGGAGACTTCGCGGGGCACGCGATCAGCACGTTCCCGGCCGTCGAGACCGTCGCCGTGGTCATCGACGCGCCCAAGGGCATCGAGCCGACCACACGGCGCATGATGCGCCTCGCTAAGCAGCGCAATCTGCCGCGCATGATCATCGTCAACAAGATCGACGACGCGTCCGCCGACCTGGAAACCCTCGTCGAGTCCATCCGCGAGGAGTTCGGCTCAGAGTGCCTGCCCATCTCGCTGCCCGCACCGGACCGCTCGGGCGTCGTCTCGGTCTTCGACAGCGAGGAGACCGGCGAGACCCTGTTCTCAAGCCAGCAAGACGCGCACCAGGCCATCGTCGAGCAGATCGTCGAGATGCAAGACGACCTCATGAACCAGTATCTCGAGGACGGCGACGACTCGAACATCGACAAAGCCCGGCTCCATGACGCGTTCGAGGCCGCCCTCCGCGACGCGCATCTTGTCCCGATCTCATTCGTCAGCGCCGCCACCGGCTCGGGCGCGGAACAGCTCCTCCACGTCTTCGCCAGCCTGCTGCCAAGCCCGCTGGAGGGCAACCCCCGCCCGTTCCTCAAGCGCGAAGACGCAGACGGAGAAGAGCGCGAGTTCCACGCCGATCCCGACCCGGACAAGCCCGTCATCGCCCACATCTTCAAGGTCACCACCGACCCGTTCGTGGGCAAGCTCGGCGTCTTCCGAGTCCACCAGGGCACGGTGAAAGCCAAGTCCGAACTGATCATCGGCGATCACAAGAAGCCGATCCGCATCGGACACCTGCTCAAACGACAGGGCAAAGAGAGCCACGACGTCGACGCGATCGGGCCCGGGGACATCGGCGCCATCGGGAAGATCGACGACGTGCACTTCGACGCCGTCCTGCACGAGGGGCACGACCTGGACAGCCTCCACCTCAAGCCGCTGCCGATGCCAGAGCCGATGTACGGGCTCTCGATCGAGCTCAAGAACCACGCCGACGAGACCAAGTTCTCCGCGGCGACCCACAAACTCCTCGCCGAAGACCCCTCGCTCAGGCTCGAACGCATCGCCGCCACCAAGCAGACCGTCCTCAGCGGGCTCGGCGAACTCCACCTCCGCGTGGTGCTCGAGAAATACAAAGACCAGTACGGCATCGAGCTGCTCACCGCGCCGCCCAAGATCGCGTACAAGGAAACCATCACGGGCAAAGCAGAAGGCCACCACCGGCACAAGAAGCAGACGGGCGGTGCCGGGCAGTTCGGCGAGGTCTATCTCCGCATCGAACCGCTGCCCCCCGAGCACGAGACCGGGTTCGAGTTCGTCAACGCCACCGTGGGCGGCTCGGTGCCCCGCCAGTTCCTGCCCGCGATCGAGAAAGGCATCCGCCAGACCCTCGAGCACGGCGCCGTCGCCGGATACCCGATGAAGGGCATCAAGGTCGAGGTGTACGACGGGAAGTTCCACGCCGTTGATTCGAAGGAGATCGCCTTCATCACCGCCGGCAAACGCGCGTTCATCGACGCGGTCGCCAAGGCCCATCCCGTCCTCCTCGAGCCGTTCGTGAACCTGGAGGTCACGGTGCCCGCCGACAAGATGGGCGATATCGCCGGCGACCTGTCCACCAAACGCGGACGCGTCCAGGACACACGCATGCTCGCCGGGGACATGTGCACCGTCGTCGCCCAGGCACCATTGTCGGAACTGCAGACCTTCTCGACCGAACTCAAGAGCATCACCGCCGGCGCGGGCACGTTCACGATGGAGTACTCCCACGACGAGAGCACCCCGCCGCACGTGCAGCAGGAAGTCATCGCCGCCTTCGACGGGCACGCCGACGAGGACTGAGCGAACAACAACCCGAACGAACGCCTGCCCGCGCAGGGATTGCCGCCCCCGCCGGTCCCGATAATCAGAATCTGCCCGCGCGCTCCGCTTTGATTCAACGCGAACGCGCCCCCGCGCCGCCCGCGACGGCGGCTTCTGGTATCCTGACACCACCCGGCGCACGGATGCACCGGAGGGTTGGGCACGCGTCAAACGCGAACCGGAGCGCCGGCACGATGGACCGAATCGGAAACCCGATCCCCTTCAACGCGGCACACGCCTCACGGGCGTACGCGAAACCGATGACGGTCCGTCCGCTCGCCGCCCCGCCGAACACCGCCGGGGTCGAACGCCCAGACCGGACCGTCCCGGCCGGGACGATCCGCCCCGCG
>DIYM01000050.1:16969-17896 GCA_002429045.1 Phycisphaerales bacterium UBA6054 | reverse complement strand
CGACACGCTCGGCGTCCGATTCACATCCCGCGCCCCGGCCGCACCAACAACGCAAGCCACTCGGACACGCGATGCCCGGGATGGTTAGGCTTGCCCCATGATCACGATCGCAGAGATCAGCCCGCCCCCCGCCTGCCCGCTCGGCCCGATGACAGCGGGCGTGACCGACGCGGGCGTCTGCTTACTCACACTGACCCCCCTCACCGACGCCGCCCCGAGCATCGAGTCGGCCCGGAGCATGCACGGGGGGGCGGTGGCCGAGGGTGAGCACCCGATCCTCGATCGGCTCCGGCACGAACTCGACGCCTACTTCGAAGGGCACCCGGGCCCGTTCACCGTGCCGGTGGATGCGCCAGGCACGCCCTGGGAGCGCCGGGTCTGGGAGTCGCTCGTGGCGATACCGGCCGGGCAAACCCGGACCTACGGGCAGATCGCCCGCGATCTGGGCAACCCGGGCGGGTCCCGGGCCGTCGGGCTGGCCAACCGCCGAAACCGGCTCGCGATCCTGATCCCGTGCCATCGGGTGGTCGCATCGGACGGATCGCTGCACGGGTACGCCGGCGGATTGGAACGGAAACGCTGGCTGCTCGACCACGAGCGTGCCATGTCCCCCCAACCCGGTTTGCTGTTCGGATCGGGTCAAGAACGCCTGCCCTGAGCCAGCCAGCCCCCTTTTTCGGGAAATCACCCGATAAACCGCGAGATCGGCTGGCACCACCCCGGTTCTCGTGGCCCATTTCCCCCGGAGAAGTGGCGTAGCCGCGCACCGTCCGCGCGGCAGACGCCGATGGACTCGTTCCACCGGAGGGGAGAACACGCGATGCGTGACCAGACTCGACTCATGGCCGTCCTCGGGGCGGCAGCCGCCGCCAGCACCGCGCTCGCCGGCAACCCGACGCTGATTCTCGACGATTTCGACGCCGACCC
>DIYM01000050.1:0-16917 GCA_002429045.1 Phycisphaerales bacterium UBA6054 | reverse complement strand
CTCGACGATTTCGACGCCGACCCCAACGACGACGCCGGCGGGCCCCGCGTCGTCTCGACGGCCATCATCGGCGACCTGTTCGGGCAGGGCTCGAACTTCGATGTTGACACGGGTCTCGGTGCGGCTGTGTTCAACTCCGGGATCGGCGTCTCACAAGCAGGCAACATCACCTGGGACAACAACGGGGCCGGGCTCTCTCTCGATGCCGTCGCGATCGGGCTGATCGGCTTCGAACTCGACTTCGCGTTGATCGATCAGGATTTCTCGTACACCGTCCGCCTCCGCGATGGAAACGACGGTCTTCTGGAGACCAATGGCGATTGGCTCGCGGGCGGTGCCCGGACCGAATCACTCGCGCTCGCCGACTTTGCCGGTGGCGTCTTCGATGCTTCGGACGTGGACAGCGTCTCGATCACCTTCAACACCGGGGGCAATACCGCCTCGCTCGACTTCATCCTCACCCAGTTCCGCGCTGTGGTTCCGACACCCGGCTCGACCGCGATGCTCGGTCTCGGCGGGCTGCTCTGCCTGCGCCGCCGCCGATAGAGCCAACCGGGCCTCTCCGTTCTGCCCCGAACCTGCACGACCTTATCGAAGGACCCAGACAGCACCTATGAAACCCTGGCAATCCATTATCATCGCCGCCTTCGCGACGACCGCGATCGCGGGCTCGAACCCGACGCTCATCCTCGACGATTTCGACGCCGACCCCAACGACGACGCCGGCGGCCCGCGTGAGTTCTCCGCATCGACGAACGCCCCCCCCGGACCGTTCGGGGACGGCGTCCGCTTCGATTTGGTCACAGGATCATCATTCCAGGACGACACGGGCGCGATGGTCTTCGCCTCCGACCCGGGCGTCACCGCGCGGGGCTCCATCGTCTGGAACAACAACGGCGCCGGGCTCGGGCTCGACGCGATCGCGCTGGGCATCGCCGGCTTCGAGATCGACTTCGTCGCGGTCGACCAGGAGTTCCCCATGCGGCTCACCCTCCGCTCCGCCAACGGCGGCGGCGCGAACACCGAGATCCGCATCGCTCCGAGCCTGCTCGACGATGGCATACAGACCGCCAGCATCGCCCTCGATGATCTGAACGCGTTCCTCGACTTCGACCCCACCGATCTCGAATCCATCGAACTCGACTTCAACTTCCGTTCGGACCGTGCCGAAGGACTCGACTTCGTGCTGACACAGTTCCGGGCTGTCGTTCCGACGCCCGGCTCGGCAGCGATCCTCGGTCTCGGCGGCATCGTCTGCATGCGTCGCCGACGCTGATCCAGCCCACGACCGGCTCTGTACCCCGGTCTGCATCTCAGGAGAGACTCGATGTCCACGAAACTCTGGCAAGCCCTTGCTGTGTGCGGCTGCGCCTCGGTCACGGCCGCCGGCGGGAACCCCACGCTGATCCTCGACGACTTCGACGCCGATCCCAACGATGACGCCGGCGGCCCGCGCGAAGTCAGCACGATTCTCCTCAACGGCGGGATATTCGGCGGGTCCTCCAGCTTCGAGATCCAGACCGGCACCATCGTCCCCGATGGCATCACCGGATCGGATGTCGGTGCGGCCGTGTTTGAATCGGGCACCGATGTCGAACTCATCGGTGAGATCCGCTGGGACAACAACGACAACGGGCTCTCGCTCGATGCGGCGGCTCTCGGGCTGATCGGGTTCGAACTGGATTTCTGGGTTGTTGATCAGGCCTTCGACATCCGGATCTCCATCGAGGACGGGAACGGCGTGGTCTCGGGTATCACACGGACCATCGACGCGCTGGACTCGGGCATCATCCGGACCGACTTCATCTCTCTGGCCGACTTCGATCTGACCGGCTTCGATGCCAGCGATGTTGACGCGGTCCAGATCGTGTTCAATCCCCGTGCGGGAATCCGGGACGGTGTCGACTTTGCGTTGACCGAGTTCCGGGCCGTGGTCCCCTCGCCGGGTTCGGCCGCGCTGCTCGGTCTTGCCGGTCTCGCCTGCGTCCGGCGCCGGCGCTAATGCACGGACCCGTTCTTGACCCATCGCCCTCGCGGTCGCCCGCGGGGGTTTTTTCTGCGCACTCCGGACGGTCCCGTGATCACCTCAGGCCCAGAACATCCACGGACGGGGGTCCTCGTAAACGCGCCGGGGCACGAGCGACTCGCGGATCGCGACGACGAGATCACCGATGCCGCTCCCGGTCGCGGCGCTGGTCTTCAGATCCCCGGGCTCCCCCGCCGCGCCTCGACGATCGGTCCGGGTCACCACACGCAGCACCGGGGGTGCATGCTCGGTCATCCCGGGTATCACACCCGGTTCCAAGCCGGACTCGCCCGCGTCGCGGCATAGGACCACAAGATCGGCGCTCGCGACCGCAGATCCGATCAGCGCCCCCTCGTCCGCCAAAGCGTCACCGGGCGTGCCCTGCTCCGGCAAGCCCGGGGTGTCGATCCATCGCACGACCAGACCGGCCGCATCGATCATCGCGCCGACCGCGTCCCGCGTGGTCCCCGCCCGGTCGGACGCCAACGCCAGGGATCGCCCGGCCAGGCGGTTGAGCAACGAAGATTTTCCGATGTTCGGACGCCCGACCGCGACCACCGCGGGCGGATCGATCAGCCGCCTCAGCACACTCGCATCGCTCAGTTGGCCGTCACCGGGCGGGCGACCCCCGAGCGTGTCCCAACGCCGGGGCTGATCGAGGAGGAGATCGATCGCAAGCGGGCTGGCCGCCCGCGCGAGCGATCGGTGCAGCCGTTCATGCATCGTGCGTCCATCGGCAGCAGCGAGGCGCTCGCAACCTCGATCCGAAAGAGCCTCGGCAATCGCGTCGACCACCGCGACCCCTCCGTGGGGCATCACCAAGAGCGTGCGATCGTCCGGGCGTGCGAGTAACGCGTCGTCGATCCCGTAGATCCTGCGGAGCGCGAGCCGCCCGACCGCGATGCCTCCGAGACCGATCCGGTCGGTCCACGACGGATCGGACGCCCCGTCCAAGCGGATCACCGCGACCGAGCCGGGCGAGCGGGGCGTTAGGATCTCGAACCGCGGGGCATCGACCGGCATGCGGACCTCCCAGACCCGGGGCGTGCTCAGGCGTCGTCCTCGGATTCGAGCAGCATTTCGCACGCGCGCCGGATGCCGTGCAGTTGGAGATCGGGCAGGAACGTCTCGACGAGTTCGTCGTCCTCGAGCAGCCCCATATCGCCCCCGGTCGCGACGATGCGGGGGTACGCCTCGTAGAAGTCCGCGTACCGCTCGGCGAGCAAGCGAACGGCGCCCTGTGCCATCGCCGCCACCCCAATCCGCATCGCGTCGGGCGTGTTCTTCCCGAAGACCGATCCGGGACGCTCGTACTCGACTTTGGGGAGAGCGCTGGTGCCGTCCGCCAGGGATCCGAGCATCATCTTGAGGCCCGGCGCGATCGCGCCCCCGTGGAACACGCCCTGACCGTCCACGAAATCGACGGTCATCGCGGTGCCGAGATCGACCACGACACAAGCCTGCTGCACGATGGCGTAGGCGCCCGCGGCGCACATCAGGCGATCGTGCCCGACGGTGCGCTCCCCATCCTCATCGAGCGAGTGCACGAACGGGATGGGCATGTCGCGCCCGAAGCGCATGACCCGCAGACCGGCTTTGCGGATCTCCCGCTCGATCGCGTCCGCCGCCGCGGGGTTCACGGTCGAGACCGCGACGGCGGGGTTGTCGTCACCGTCCGCCGTGTCGGACATCGCCTCGGCGGCACGGGCGATCCCGAGCGGATCATCGGAGGCGTGCGCACTCGGGGATGTCAACTCCGTGCCGCGGAAGAGACCGATCCGGGACCGAGAGTTGCCCACGGCCAGCGCGATCAGCGATCCGATCTCCAGATCCGCGTTGCCGGGCCGCTCGCGTGCGTCCGGGTGTGATGCCTTCGTTGCGGGGTCTTCGGTCATAAGAGTGAAGCGTATGCCCGCCGGGGGCGGCCCCGGACCCCGCGCGCGTGTACGCTCCTGCTCGAACACGAGCCGACCCGGATCTGCCCGGGCCGGTCCCCGGGAGCCAGAAACGATGACTCGATGCCAGGCCGACGAATCGATCCAGCGAAAGGAGATCGACGGCTTCGGATTCCCGCTCGGGGTCTACCCGGTCGAGCCGATGCAGCCGCTCGCGGGGTACACCGCCGACTTCGAGCCCGCGGACGCCGATGAGGAACAGCCCGGCGACTGGGAGTCCTGGCCGGACCGATACGTCTACGACATCGTGGTTCCGGTGACCCGGGTTGCGACGCTCTGGGACCAGCTCTTCGCGCTCATGCCAGGGCGTGTCTTTCCGATCCTGGATTTCATCGGGCACGACGCGTTCCGCGAGGTCGATCCTTACATGGCGTACGAGCCTGTCGGGAAAGAGCGGCTCACCGACGCGGTCCGCCGATTCCGCCCGTTCTTCTTTGAGGACGGGCTGGTCGGGTTCGGGGCGGTGTCCGACGAGCCTTTTTTCTATGCGTTTCTCGACGAGCACAAGATCATCACGATCCGGGTCGAGCCGGACCTCAAGCCCAAGGTGGAAGCGATTCTCAAGGCGTTCGATCTGGAGCCGGTCGCCGAGCCCGCCGGCGCCGACTCGGCCGCCCACGAGCACCGGGGCGTGCTGCTGGCGCCCAAAGACCGACCCGACCTGCTAACGGCCGAGGAAATCGTCGAGCAACTCCGCGAGCGCTGGCGTCTGGTGCTCAACATCGATCCCGATTCCAACGTCGATGACGACGGGGAGGCACTCGGGATCACCTTCTGGCGGTGCTTGGCGCGGTGCTCGAGCGAGAAAAGTCCGGAAGATCGCTACGCGGAGATTCTGCTGACGGCATCTTCGCTGCGAGCCGCCGAAGACGCGAGCCTGGCCCTCGCCCATGAAAAACTCGGAGACCCGGGGGAGTGGTCCGATGTTGTCATCGTGGGCGCTGATCGGCTCGATCCGGAGGCGGCAGCGGGGTCGCTCGGCGCGGCAGGATCTCGCAGCCGACTGACACCAAAGCACTTAGAGGCCGAGTCCGCGTTGAACTTCCGCTGGCTCGAACCCATGCCCCAGGCCTGATGCGTGCCCATCGCCGCGGCGCCATATTGCGAAGCCGCAGGAACCGCGGCACCGGGCGGCCCGAATCTCCATCGTGACACCCCCCACTGCGGGCGGCCCCGCTTCCGTTCGTCGAGGTGTCGCGGGCGAATCTCGTCCCCCATCGGGTTTGCGATCCGGGCTGATCCCCGATATCGTCCGACCCTTCCGGGGGTTCGCTCAGAACCGCGTTTTCCCCGCGAACCCCGCTCGGGCGACCGAGCGGCAGGCCGGAGAATCAGACGACACCGCACGGATCGGCCACGCCGACCGATGCCACACCCTCCCCACGATCTGGAGTGCACTGGATGTCTCGCGTGACCCACCGTTCCGTTTGCTCGCTTCTCCTCGCGGCGTGCGCCACGACCACCGCGGTCTGGGCCGCTCCTGTCGCGGCGGGCACGCCCGCGATCCAGTCCGACTCGTCGGCGGTCCAGCCCACGCGGGTCTTGGATCACGCCGCGTCGCTGATCGCGGAAGGTCAACTGATCCGCGCCAAAGCCATGCTCGACGCGTTGCACGCATCGCCCGCCGCGGCGACGATGAGCGATGAACAGGGCAAACGACTCTGGACGCTCCGGTCGGGGGTGGACCGACGCATCCACCAGTCCGACCAGTTCGAGATCAGCCTGCAGCGTGCCAAGTTCGCGCTCTCGCAGGATCGGCTCAACGAAGCCGAGCGTCAGGCCGCCACGCTGGTCAAGTCCGATCGGGCGGACGCCGCCCTGCAGCAGAACGCCCGCGTCATTTTGGGCATGGTCGATGCCCGCCGCAACGACCTGGCCCCGCAAGCGGGGCACGCGGTGGCCCGTGCGAGTGAATCGTTCCAGGCCGGCGACTATTCCACCGCCAAGCAGCTCGTCACCTTCGTCTCGGGATTGGGCGTGACGCTGGACGACCGCTCCGAGCGTCTGCTGCAGCGCACGAGTGCGCGGATCGTCGAGCTCGAGATGGCCCGGGGCGATGCGTTCCAGACAGCATCGCTCGGTCTGCTCGCGCCCGAATCGGGCAACGCGACGGCCTGGCTGCTCGGCACCGCGCAAGACGGCGCGCGGTCCAGCGGCTCCTTCGTCGGCGGGGGGCAGCCCGAAGACGAGCCCGAACCGATCCAGGTGATCGAGATCGACCCCGCGGATATGCCTGCCTCGGGTGAACCGGGCGGCGACACGCCGGCGACCACGCCACAACCAGCCGAGGTCGACCTCATCGACGCCGCACGGCGCTTCGAGGCGCAAACGCTCCTGGGCGAGGCAGCCCGGGCGTACGAAGAGCGCCGGCTCGGCTCGGCACGCGAACGATACGAACGGCTCGCGACGGAGTTCTCCGCGTACCTCACCGCAGACCAACGCAACACGGTCAACACACGCCTGAGCGAGCTGCGCGTCGAGACCCGCGCCCAGAGCGGCCCGGGCGACGCGCTGACCGACGTGACCAACGAACGCCAGCTCGCCCGCGACCGGGCGATGGCCACGTTCAGCAATCAGATGGAGCAGGCCCGCTCGGCCCTCGAGCAGGGCGACACCACGCAGGCCCGCAACATCGCCGCCCAGGCCAAGCTGACCATCAACCAGGCCCGCGACGTGATGGCGGAGTCGGACTTCAACGCCAGGCTCGCCGAGGTCGACGAGCTCCAGATCAACATCGCCGCGACCGAGGAACGCCTGCGGATCGACGAGCAGCGCGCCACCGAAGAACGCCTCGCGGAGCAGACCGAGATCCTGCGCAACGAGCGCCTCGCGGAACGCGATCAGCGGATCCTCTCGCAGATCGAGCGCGTCAGGGCGCTCCAGCAGGAACTCAAGTACGAGGAAGCCCTCGAGGTCGTCGAGGCGATCCTGTTCCTCGATCCGATCAACCCGTCGGGCCTGCTGCTCAAGGAGATCATCGAGGACACCATCGTCTACCGCAAGTTCCTGGGCTACCAGCGCGACAAGCAGATGTCCTACGCCCGACAGGACCTGGACAACCAGGAAGCCATGATCGTCCCGGACGACATCATCGGGTACCCCAGCGATTGGCCGGCGATCAGCTTCCGGCGGGGCGAGCCCCTCGAGTTCGCCGAATCCGAGGCCGACCGGGCGGTCCTCTCGGCCCTCCGCGAGACCAGGCTGCCGGTCGACCTGAACGAGAACGCCTTCGAGGACGTCATCGCCTTCATCGGCAACACGACCCGCCTCGACATCGATGTCGACTGGGAGTCGCTGGCCGACGTCGGCGTCGATCCCGACACGCCCGTCACGCTGCGGCTCCGCGAGGTGCCCCTCGAGACCCTCCTCGACCGCGTCGTCGCCAAGGTCTCCGATCCGACCCTGCCCGCGGGCTGGTCGATCCAGGACGGCATCATCACCATCGCGTCCGACGAGGTGCTGCGCCGCAACACGGTCCTCGAGATCTACGACATCCGAGACCTGCTCTTTGTCATCCCGCAGTTCGAGAACGCGCCGCAGTTCGACCTCCAGAGCGCCCTGCAGAGCTCGCAGGGCGGCGGCGGGCAGTCTCCGTTCCAGGGCGGACAGCAAGACGACGACGTCGTCGAGCTCGAAGATCGCGTCCAGGAGATCGTCGATCTGATCCAGGCCAACATCGACCCCGACGGCTGGGTCGATCTGGGCGGCAACACCAGCTCGGTCACACAGCTCAACGGCAACTTCGTCATCACCACCACGAGCCGCAACCACCGCGCCATCATCGGGCTGCTCAGCAAGCTCCGCGCCGTCCGGGCGTTGCAGATCAACGTCGAGGCGAGGTTCCTGACCGTCAGCCAGGACTTCTTCGAGCAGATCGGGTTCGACCTCGATGTCTACTTCAACGCGGACAACACCGAGTTCGCCCTCGCGCGGGCCATCGACCCCTCGCTGCTCCCTTCGGACTACTTCGATCAGAACGGCCAGATCCTCGACAACGTCACGGGCGGCGGCTTCTTCGTCGACACCGACGGCGACGGGGTCCCCGACACGCCCGTCACCCAGCCCGTGCTCTCGCCCGGGCTCAACGGCGGCGTGCTGCCCGATGGCACGGTTGTCAACTCGGACGACTGGTCCATCATCCGCGCCGCCCAGAACTCGTTCGGCATCACCGAGTCACTCGGCGCCGCCAGCTCGTTCGCGACGCAGATCCTCGGCATCAGCCCCGCCCTCGGCGTGAGCGGCCGCTTCCTCGACGACATCCAGGTCGACTTCCTGGTCGAGGCCACCCAGGCCGACCGGCGCTCGGTGATCCTTACCGCCCCGCGCGTGACGTTCACCAACGGCCAGCGTTCGTTCATCACCGTCGCGACCCAGCAGACCTTCGTCTCCGACCTGACCCCCGTCACCAGCGACTCCTCCGGCGCCTTCGACCCGCAGATCGGCGTCGTGTCCGAGGGCGTGCTCCTCGACATCGAGGGCGTCGTCTCGTCAGACCGCCGATACGTCACCCTCAACGTCCGGACGGCGATCTCCGAGGTCGAGTTCGGCGAGGACCGCACGGTCCAGGGCGCCGCGGGCGGCGGCGGCAACAACCTCGGCGGCGGCAACGTCAACACCAACACCACCTTCGAGGGCACGTTCCAGATCCCGATCGTCACCACCACCCAGATCAACACCACGGTCACCGTGCCCGACCAGGGAACGGTGCTGCTCGGCGGGCAGAGGCTCGTCACCGAGGTCGAGGTCGAGTCCGGCGTGCCGGTCCTCTCCAAGATCCCGATCCTCAGCCGGTTCTTCTCCAACCGCATCGACACCAAGGAAGAGCAGACCCTGCTCGTCCTCCTCAAGCCGACCATCCTGATCCAGAACGAAGAGGAAGAAAAGAACTTCCCCGGGCTGCTGGATCAGTTGGACGGCTGAACGGGCCGCGGAGGAGGAGGGGGCCGGGTTCCCCAGCCCCCACACGCCAAGAACGATCCGAAGGGCGTGCCGGACCGGCACGCCTTTTCTGTTGCCCGCAGCAGCAGCGGCGTCGATGTTGACCCCTGGAAACGCACAGGCACGATTCGTGTTCTATAGTGCTCCTCGTCCGGGTCCGGGCGGTTGATAGGGAGGTCAGGCATGGCACAAGCCGAATCGAGACTGCGTGTCTCGGATCGCGACGGGGTGACAACGGTCGAGTTCGTTGACCGGAACATCCTGGACGAGGCGAACATCCAAGCGATCAGCGAGGAGATCTCCGCGCTGATCGACCGCAGCGAGTCGCCCAAACTGCTGATCAGCTTCTCGAACGTCGACCACCTGTCCTCGGCAGCCCTCGGAGCGCTGATCACCATCAACCATCGGGTCCGTGATCGCGAAGGGCAGCTCCGACTGGCCAACATCGACCCGCAGATCTACGAGGTCTTCGTGATCACGCGTCTCAACAAGCTGTTCGAGATCCACGACACCGCCGACGAGGCCACGGCCAGCTTCGCCTGACCGTTCCGGGACGGGCGCCGCTCGTCCCGTGAGGACCAGACGCATGGACACCAATCCAACCGTCATCCGGGACGCGACGCGCGTTGAACTGGCCAAGGACCGCGGGCTCATCGACGACGTCATCGAACGCATCCTCGGGCTCGCGACAGAGCACGGCTTCGATGCCGGTTCCGCCTTCGCCATCCGTCTCGCGATCGAAGAGGCGATCACGAACGCCTTCGTGCACGGCCATTCCACCATGCCGCCCGATTCGACCGTGACCGTTGACTACCGGGTCTCGGACCGGTCCGTGGACGTTGCCGTCGAGGACCGAGGCCCGGGCTTCGATCCGGAACGGCTCCCAGACCCCACCGAGGAAGAAAACCTCTCCAAGCCGTCCGGGCGGGGCGTGATGCTCATGCGGGCGTACATGAGCGAGGTAGTCTTCAACGACTCGGGCAACCGCGTGCGTCTCACCTATCGCCGCGAGTGTTGAGCCCGCAGACGCCCGCTCCCCGAGCGCCCCGGTCCTGTGCCACCGGCTCGGAGCCAGAGTTCGCGGCGTCCCGACGGCAGCTGCTGATACGCCGCACAGGCATCGGCCCGCCCGCCCGCACCGAATAGCCAGACTGTCCCGGGCCCGGCGTGGAATCCGCCGGTCCCGCCTTGCCCTTGCTGCCGCCGAAGGGTACACTTGTTTAGAATGATTCTTATGTTGAGGATCTGTTTATCCTCATTAAGAGCGATCGACACCCCGACCGGAGACGACACATGGCTGTCACCCTGCCGATCTACCTCGACCACGCCGCCACGACGCGCTGCGACCCGCGCGTGGTCGACGCCATGCTCCCGCTGTTCACCGAGAACTTCGGCAACCCCGGCTCTCGCAACCATTCGTTCGGGTGGAACTCGGAGGACGCCGTGGACACGGCCCGCAGGCAGGTCGCCGACCTGATCGGCGCCGATCCCAAGGAGATCGTGTTCACCTCGGGCGCGACCGAGAGCAACAACCTGGCGATCAAGGGCGCGGCGAACATGTACGCCAGGAAGCCCGCCGGTCAGACCGGGCGCGGGCACATTATCACCGCGATGCACGAGCACAAGGCCGTGCTGGACCCCTGCAAGCGCCTGGAGAAGGAGGGGTTCGATGTCACCTTCCTCGAGCCGGGCACCGACGGTCTGATCACGAAGGACATGGTCGAGTCGGCGATGCGCGACGACACCATCCTCGTGACCGTCATGTGGGCGAACAACGAGATCGGCACGATCAATGAGATCCCCGAGATCGGCGCACTCTGCCACGACAGGGGCGTGGTCTTCCACACCGACGCGACCCAGTGGGTTGGCAAAATGCCGACCGATGTCAAGCGTGACAACGTGGACCTTCTTTCGCTCTCCGCTCACAAGATGTACGGGCCCAAGGGCGTCGGCGCGCTCTACGTCCGTCGCCGCCGTCCTCGCGTCCGCCTGACCGCGATCCAGGAGGGCGGGGGGCAGGAACGCGGGCTCCGCTCGGGCACGCTGAACGTCTCTGGCATCGTCGGGCTCGGCAAGGCCTGCGAGCTGTGCGCCGAGGAGATGGATAGCGAGCAGCAGCGCCTGCTCAAGCTCCGCAAGCGGGTCGAGGACAAGATCTCCGCGTCGCTCGATGTCATCCAGGTCAACGGGCACGCCGACAAGCGTCTGCCCCACATCACCAACATCTCGTTCGGTTTCGTCGAGGGCGAGAGCCTGATGATGGCCGTCAAAGATGTCGCGATGTCGTCCGGCTCTGCCTGCACCAGCGCCTCGCTCGAGCCCAGCTACGTGCTCAAGGCGTTGGGTGTCGGGGACGACCTGGCCCACTCGTCGCTGCGGATCAGCTTCGGGCGGTGGAGCACCGAGGAAGAGGCGGACTTCGCCGCCGACAAGATCATCGAGGCCGTCGGCAAGCTCCGCGAACTCTCCCCGCTGTTCGACATGCACAACGAGGGCATCGACGTGAGCAAGATCGAATGGAACACGCACTGACCGTCGCCACGCCCGACCGGGCGTGAGCCCCCATGCCGGACCCGGAATCCGGCACGAACAAAGGGAACCCGAGAGCGGTTCCTCCAACAGCAAACACTCCCACCCGTGAGGTGACACCATGGCATACAGCCCCAAAGTCGTTGAGCATTACGAGAAGCCGCGCAACGTCGGCACGTTCGGCACGCAGAAGGAAATCCACGAGCGCAAGGACGTCGGCGTCGGGCTCGTCGGGGCCCCCGAATGCGGAGATGTCATGCAGCTCCAGATCAAGGTCGATGACGACGGCAAGATCGAGGACGCCAAGTTCAAATGCTTCGGCTGCGGCTCGGCGATCGCGTCGTCCTCCCTCGCCACCGAATGGCTCAAGGGCAAGGAACTCGATGAAGGGCTCGAGATCAAGAACACCCAGATCGTCGAGGAGCTGAGCCTGCCCCCGGTGAAGATCCACTGCTCCGTCCTGGCCGAGGACGCGATCCGGGCCGCGATCGCGGATTACAAAGAAAAGAACGGCATCGCGTCCGATACCAAAGCCCACAGCCACTGAGTTGTGTCCCGGCCCGCGCAAGGGGCGATCCCTCTGCTCGACGCGTGCGTAGAATGATCCGGCTCAACGCCGTCAGCGTTTGGGCCGATCGATAGCTGGAAAGGAATCTGAAATGGCCACCGAAACCGCCGAGAGCACCGTCATCCTGACCGAGCTGGCCGCGAGAGAGATCAACCGGATCGTCGCCGAGCAGGAGCTCGACGCCGACAAGGTCCGCCTCCGCGTGGGCGTCAAGGGCGGCGGCTGCTCGGGCTTCTCCTACATCCTCGATCTCACCGAGACCCAGAAGGACTCCGATGAGGTCTTCGAGCAGCACGGAATCAAGATGATCGTCGACCCCAAAAGCCTGCTCTACCTGGGCGGGACCATGGTCGATTTCAAGGACGAGATCATGGGGCGCGGGTTCGTGTTCTCGAACCCCAACGCGACGACCAACTGCGGCTGCGGCTCGTCGTTCGCGGTCTGAAGACCTCGGCACGGGCCAGACCCGCGCCCGCCCATCAACCAACCGCTCGATCACACGATGCCGCCCGGCCCGATCGGGCGGTATCTCTTTTCCAGACCGTCTTTTGGAACGATTGGGGTTGCCATCCCACCGGCGGGATGGTTCAATAACGGTCCAACCCTCGGGCGGACGCCCGCGGCACGCTCCCTGGAAGGATCCGAATGAGCCAGGCACCCACGCCCCTTGAGACCGCACACGGGTTTTCCCCCCCCACCGTGGTGCAGTTCAGCGTCTTCCTGGTCAATAAGGTGGGCAAACTGCTCGACCTGGTCGAAAACTTCGACGAGGCCTCGTGCTCCATCTGCGCCGTGTCCGTCCATGAATCGTCCGACCACGCCGTGGTCCGCGTGATCACCAACAACGCGTCCGAAGCCCGCAAGCTGCTCAAGGAGGACGGGCTGCCGTACGGGGAGCACGAAGTGCTCGTCGTCAGCCTCTGCGAGGGGCACACCCTCTCCCGGCTCTGCCTCCATCTGCTCGGCGCCGAGATCAATATCGCGTTCGCCTACCCCCTGATGATCAAGCCGAACGGTGACCCCACGATCGCGATCGCCGTGGACGACCACACGCTTGCAGGCCAGATTCTTCGCCGGAAGGGGTTCACGCTGCTCGGCGAGGCAGACCTGCCCAAAATGGGCTGACCCCCCCAATCGCGGGCATACATCCGCCCACGCTCAACCGACATTCCCGTCAGGATTCGCACCCCGGCGCGGTCGATCGGCGTACAACCCTGACGCCCAGGCGTCGGTCCGGCATCTGGTACGATGACCGTTCTTGCAGAGCCAGAGCCCGGACCGACCGGGCATCGCATCCCGTTATGACCCGGCCGAGCAGCCGATAGCACCCGAGGAGAACCCATGTCCCGCACTCTGATGACACTCGTCGCCGGTCTTGCCGCCGGTATCGCCACCGCGGGCCCGGACCACGCCCACGATCACAAGGGCGATCACAAGGGCGAGCACACGCACGAGGCCCACCCCGAGCAGTCGGGCGAGGCGACCCTCGCCGATTTCTACGCCGACGCCGAGAGACCGGAGCTCTGGATCGGCTCGGCGGCTCCGGAACTCCAACTCGCCCACTTCCCCCGCGGCGAGGCGATCACCTCGCTCGAGCCCGGGCAGACCTACGTCGTCGAGATGTGGGCGACCTGGTGCGGCCCGTGCATCGCGGCCTTCCCTCACCTCGCCGAGCTCCAGAAGAAATACGAAGGCAAACTCAATGTCATCGGCGTGAACATCTGGGAGCAGGCCGAGGGCGAGGAGCGCGTCGAACTGATCAACGACTTTGTTGCCGAGCACACGGAGATGCAATACACCGTGGCGATCGAAGAAGGCACCGCGATGGCCGACACGTGGATGAAACCCGCCAACCGCAACGGCATCCCTTCGGCGTTCATCGTCGACGGCGAAGGGCGGGTCGCCTGGATGGGGCACCCGATGGCGATGGACGAACCGCTGGACGAGATTATCAGCGGCGAGTTCGATACCGAAGCCGCCGCCGTGCGGGTCTGGAACGAGCAGCTCGCGTCCATGGCGCTGAGTGACATGCGCAAGGCCGGCTCCGAGGGCGATTTCGATCGGCTCGGCGAGATCGCGGGCATCCTGATCAACAACACGCACACCGATAACGCCGCCGGGCTCGGTGAGACCGCCATGACTATCCTGGGCGTCGAGAACGCGCCAGAGGATCACCTCCGGATGGCCCACACCGCCTCCAAGAGAGCGGCGGGCATGACCGACTGGAAGAGCTGGCAGGCCCTCTACGCGTACGCCTGGGCGTCCCACGCGATCGGCGACCGGGCCGAGGCTGTCAAGTGGCAAGAGAAGGTCATCGAGATGTCACCCGAGAACTACGCCGGTTTCATGCAGCAGCGGCTCGAGATGTACGAGGGCGAAGGCTAAAGCCCGACGACGCGGCATCCCGGCACCGGCTGACCCCACCGCACCCCGTCCGCTCAGGACGGGGTGTTTCTTTGATCAGCCTCCGATCGCCCGCGACGCCGATCGGCTCTCTCGGCCGACCCGACCGCAACCGCCCGCCGGCATCGGGCCTATATGCCTACCGGACCCGACGTTGCTCAAGCAGGCAACCTGCATCGCATCGCCCACGACAGCCCCCAGCGGGAGAGATCCATGACACGCACACTCCTCGCGCTCGCCTCGTGCCTGATCTCGGGGACCGGCCACGCCGGACCCGAGCAAGCCGGTGCTGCGCCCGAGCCGGCGCACGCGTTGCCGGAGCACAAGTCACTCGAAGAGTTGTTTCCCGACGCGGAGCCGCCCGCCCTCTGGATCGGCTCGGACGCCCCCGAGCTCACGCTGTCGCGCTTCGTACGCGGAGAAGCCGTCACATCGTTCGAGCCCGGCCAGACCTACGTCGTCGAGATGTGGGCCACATGGTGCGCCCCGTGCATCGCGGCCTTCCCGCATGTCGCGGCACTCCAGAACAAGCACGGCGACAAGCTCCGCGTGATCGGTGTCAACATCTGGGAAGGGTCGGATGGGGAGAGCCGCGCGGATGAAATCGAGGAGTTTGTTGCCAACCACCCGGAGATGCGGTACACCGTCGCGATCGAACAGGGCACCTCGATGGCCGACAACTGGATGAAACCCTCTGGGCGCGACGGGATCCCCACGGCGTTCATCGTCGACGGCACCGGCAAGCTCATGTGGATGGGGCATCCGATGGCGATGGACGAACCGCTCGATCAGATCATCAACGGCGGCTACGACGTCGAGGCCGTCACCGCGAAGAAGTGGAACGGTCATCTGGCCAGCATGGCATGGAGTCAGATGTTGATCTCCGCGCACGAAGGAAAGGCCGACCGTCTCTTCGAAGTCTGCAAGACGCTGGTGTACGACGGCTACCGCGGATCTCCGTTTGCGCTCAACCACATCTCTTTGCGGCTGCTGGAATACGCGGACGCCACCAAGGGCATCCTGGGGCTCGCGTACGACGCCGCCGAACGAGCCTGCGAACTCACCGAGTGGCGAGACTGGATGATCCTCGACACATACGCGCTCGCGGCGTTCAAGAACGGGGACAGGGACAGAGCGATCGAATGGCAACGAAAGGCCATCGAGCTCGCTCCCGACACCAGCAAGCCGGAACTCCAGCCTCAGCTCGATCTGATCCTGGGCGGGGGCTGAGCGCCGCCCGGGTGGGATCGATACACAGCACCCCCCCGTGCGACAGGCCGGCGTGCGCCGTCGCACGACGAGCGGCGTTACGCGAGCCCCTTGGCCCCGAGGTAATGCTCGGCATCGAGTGCGGCTTGGCAGCCCATGCCCGCGGCGGTCACCGCCTGGCGGTACTGCGCGTCGGACACATCGCCCGCACCGAACACGCCCTGGATGTTGGTCGCGCTGGACCGCGTCTTGAGTTCGAGGTAGCCGGCATCGTCGAACTCGAGCCCGGTGTCCCGGATGAACTTGGTCGCGGGCGTGTGCCCGATCGCAACGAACAGCCCCTTGACACCGAGGTCTGCCTCTTCGCCAGTCACCGTGTCCTTGAGACGGACACCGGAGATCTTCTCCTCTCCGTGGACGTCCACGACGGTCTTGTTCCACAGCACCTCGGCGTTGGGCTTGGAGAGGAAACGCTCCTGCATCACCTTCGACGCACGGAGCTCGTCGCGTCGGTGGATGACCGAGACCTTGCTGGCGAACTTGGTCAGGTACGTCGCCTCCTCCATCGCGGTGTCGCCCCCGCCGACCACCGCGACGTGCTGGTCGCGGAACGCGGGCAGGGCCCCGTCGCAGACCGCGCACGCCGACACACCGCCGCCGGTCTGCGCCAGACGCATCTCGTTCTCAAGACCGAGCCAGTTGGCGGTCGCGCCGGTCGAGATGATCACCGCGTGAGCCCTGACGGTCTGCCCGCCCGACGTGCGCAGGGTGTGCGGCGAGCCGTCGGTGGAGAAATCGCACTCGGTGATGTCCTCGCCGATGACCCGGGTCCCGAAGCGTTTGGCCTGTTCCTCGAACTTCATCATCATCTCGGGCCCCTGCACGCCTTCGGGGAACCCGGGGTAGTTTTCGACCTCGGTGGTCAGCATCAACTGCCCGCCCGGCAGCACCGGCCCGGGGTCTTGCTTGGGCACGCCCACGTAGACGACGGGATCGAGGCTGGCCCGCGCCGCGTAGATCGCGGCTGTCCACCCCGCGGGCCCGGAGCCGATGATGAGCACTTTCTCCACGCCGTCCGATGATCCGTTCTCGCTCACGCCGTCCTCCGGGCTGCTGCCATTCCTGCCGATCGCGGGATCCTGCCAACGCCCGATGCCGCCGGCATATTCCAATCCCACACCGCCCCGCCTTGTCTCGTGCCGGCGGTCCGGATGATACGGGCGCTCGGGCAGCGAACCAGCGGAACCGCCCCAGCCACGGAAACGAAGCGGGCCCCCGCATCAACGGGG
>DIYM01000141.1 GCA_002429045.1 Phycisphaerales bacterium UBA6054 | reverse complement strand
CGGCCTCGATCACCGGCATCTTGGGCGGCAGGTCAAACGCCAGGGCAATCTCGCGCTGCGCGGCTTGGGCCGCATAATCCTCTTGCAACTCTGCAAAGAACGCATCCAGCCGCACGTCATCGATGCGCAATTGCATCGAGCCGTTCTCGATCTCGGCCGAACTGAGCATGTCGCCCACCAAACGCTCAAGACGCCGCGACTCTTGGTTGATGACATTCAGGGCGCGGTTGCGTTCTGAAGCCGGTAATTCATTGTCTTCCGAAGCCTGTTCGGCATACAGACGAATGTTGGTCAGGGGCGTCCGCAATTCATGGGTCGCATGGGCCAGGAAAGTCTCACGCGCTTTCTCGGCCATGTGCTGCTTGGTGATGTCTTCGAGCAGGATCACAATCTGCATGGTGTTGGAGACTTCCACCGGCATCACATGCACCCGAATCGAAGTCTGCTCCATGCTGTCATGCTCGAACGCCTTGGTCCAAGGCGTCTTCCGCTCGCCTTTGCAGATCGACTGGATGGTGTCGTGGACTTCCGGGATGCCCATTCCTTCGCCGGAGTCGCTGCGCAACAGCCCGAGCATGTGCCCCGCGGCGTTGTTCTCGTATATCGAATCTCCTGCGGCGTCCTTGACCACGATGCCCCAGGGAAGGGCACGCAAGACAAATTCGCCCGCGAATTCTGGGCTCTGGTTTGTCACGGATGACTGTGAGTCCATCGTCTGGGAGACCGATTCGGTGAGGGCCTCCACCACCGTGTTCCACCCCGCGGCGGTGGGGCCAAACCCGGCATCGACCTGCAGACCGCCCCTGCTCCGCTCCCCGCCCACAAACGCTCGAACCGCGGAGACGACCGTGCCCAATTCTCGGTCACGCTTGCGGAACCACGTCAACATCCCACCCAACAGGATGGTGCCACCCCCGAGCAGCATGCCGATCGGTGAGAGTACCCATGCCTGCCAATGCCTTTGGTGTTCCTCAGGGATGACCCAAAGTGTGAGTGTGTTGTCACCACGTACAACGTCCACGGTTGCCGTCTCAAGAGGCAGTGAAGACAGCACTCTCCCATGCCATACGGGATCAGAAGTGTGGTTCACGACGTGGTCGCTCAGGATTCCCGCAGCCGCAATACCGTGAGCCTCTCCGATCGCATTCAGCATCGCGGCAAAGCCATCAGACTCAAAGTCAACCCCCGCGTTGGCTGCGGCTCGCAACATGGAGTGTGCCAGTTGAACGCGCCCGCTGCTCAGTTGCTCACGTTGCGAGTTGGCGTGGTGTACGCTCAGCAGCGCACAACCGAGCACGATCACCGCGCAAGCCGCCAGCAACACGGTGCCGACAGCACGGAGAGGACGGGACCGAACTCGATATGGGCGGCTTTGTGACATGGAGGGATCGCAGCCAGGGGTCCAGCAAGAGCCTGTACGGGCTCACACCCCAACTATCGGCAGCCCAGCCCATCACTTGATGGGCAGCCCTCCCCGGTCATCACAGGATACCGCTACACCAGCACAACCCAACCCCGAGACCTTGCGGGCTCGGTTTTCGGACCAACCACTCTTGCACTGGATCGAGGGGGCGCACAGCACCGCCGACACGATCGAACCCGATCGGTGCGGCAATGGATTTGAAAAACAATGGAATGGGCGCGGCAGGATTCGAACCTGCGAAGGCGAACGCCAGCAGATTTACAGTCTGCCCCCTTTGGCCACTTGGGTACACGCCCGGGATGTCGCCGGATCGCACGATCCGGCGGGTCGGAAGGATACGCCGCGCGCCTCCGCCTGGCAAACCGTATCCAAAGCCGCCTGCCGGATTCGAACCGGCGACCTGCAGATTACAAATCAGCCGCTCTACCAGCTGAGCTAAGGCGGCGGGCCCGCCGGCGAACGATCCGCCGGCACCGATCCAAGCAAACGGCCCCGAGTCTCCTCGGGGCCGGCGTCTGAAGTGGGCGATACAGGGCTCGAACCTGTGACCTCCAGTGTGTCATACTGGCGCGCTAGCCAACTGCGCCAATCGCCCGCAGGGGACCATTGTATCCCTCCCGAACCGCGCGGCAAGCCCGATGCCCGTCCCGCCCGCCCGCCCGCCCTGGGAATCCGCGTCAGACGTTCCCGCCCAGGATGACGATCTCGACCCGACGAGAGTCCTGCTTCGTGCCCTTGGGCCGGCTCGATCCGAACGTCGCGGAGTACACGCGGTCGTTGTCGACACCCTTGGAAACGAGGTACTCCTCGACCGCCATGGCACGCTCGGCGCCGAGGCGCTCGTTGGTCTTCCAGCCGGATTTGCGGATCGGGTCCGAGTCGGTGTGTCCTTCGACGCGGATGCGTTTGCCCGCGTATTGGCGGTTGATCACGCCGATGATCTGATCGAGCGACGCCTTGGCCGAGTTGCGCAGGGTCGCCTTGCCCGAGGAGAACAGCACATCTCCCGCAACGCCGACGATGATCTCCCCAGACGCGTTGTACCCGACATCGACCCCGGAGATGCCCTCGAACCCGCTGGGCTGCCGGACGGCGGGCTGCTGGGCCGCGGAGCGGTTGTTCAGGTCCCGGACCTGCTGGCGGAGGCTCTCGTTCTCCTGGGCGATCTGCGCGTTGCGTTCGTTGCTCTGGCGGACATTGCCCTGCAGCGTCGCGAGGCGCTCGCGCAGCTGGGTGTTCTCATCGATCGCCGCGTCGTAGTCGGCCTGAGAGATCGAGTTGCACCCCGTCAGCCCAACACCCGCGATCAATCCCAACGCCAACGCCATCAGCCGAGTCTTCATCCGTGCAACCTCCGCGTGTTTTTTCCGGGCAACGCTGCCCTTGTGTGACTGTAGCAAGATCACGCCCCGATCGCCCGCTCAGGGCAAGTCCAATGGGGTATCCAATCCGAACATGCGACCCAACCCGGCCTCGATCGCCGGCTTGAACGCGATCACCAGCACCGTCGCGATCGCCAGGAACGGGCCGTAGGGCATCGCCTTGCTGAGTCTGCCGCGTGCGAGGGCGGCCAGCAACGCCCATCCGATGCCGACAAACGCGGCCCCGAAGAACGCGATCACCGGATCGATCCAGCCCAGGCAGGCCCCCACCGCCGCCATCAGATGCACATCGCCCAGCCCCATAGCTTCCTTCCCGAAAGCGAGGGTCCCGAGGATTCGGATCGCCCAGACGATGCCCCCCCCGATCAGGTAGCCCATGAGCACCCCGCCGAGCACGGTGAGCCAGAGGGGCATCGACTCGGTCGGCACGGGGATGCCCGCCGGCCCGATCTCGCCCCCCCCGGCCAGCCGAGCACCGATCCAACCACCCAGCACCCCGAGCCCCACCACCGGCGCCAGGAACGCCAGCTCGCGCACCATCTCGCGCCGGGCGTGCGGGTAGCGGATCCACAGGTCGGTCGGCGCCGGGCCGTCTTCCTCGACTCCTGATTCGGCGTCTTCGGCTCCGGGTTGCTGCTCTTTGGCCTCCGCGATTGCCCCGGCTTCCCACTCCTCGTAGTCGGCGAAGCTGCGACCGATCAGCCCGGCGAGCATAAGCAGGTTCGACACCCCCAGGCCGATCACCCCACCGATCCCGAACCCGACGAAGCGGGGATTGGTCGTCCCGCCCGTCGCCAGCGTCCAGACCTCACCGATCGCGCTCTCCCACCGCAGCCGCCCGACGGCCCATATCCCGGGCTCGATCGCCCTGGGCGTGCCGTGCGCCGTCTCGATCCACAGCGCGTGCCCGACGTGCCCGAGCAGCGCGACCGCCGTCGGGATCCAGCAGAGCACGAGCGGGATGGTGCAGGTGCGCGCATCGACGATCGTCATCGCCACGAGCGAGCCCAGAAGCGTGATCAGCACGACAAACGCGGGCCAGGTCCGCGGTGCGCCGTTCTCCGCCCACTCCGGGGCGACGGACCCGAGCGGGACGCCCAGCACCGTCAGATCGGCGGGCGTCATGTACCAGAGGAGGAACGCCCCGCCGAACAGCACGGCCACGATCAGCTCGACCACGGGATACTCGGGCGAGATGCGCGCCTTGCAGAAACGGCACCTGCCCCCGAGCAGCACCCACCCCAGGACCGGGATGTTCTCCCGCCAGGTCAGCTTGGTCCCGCAGGACGGGCAGCGCGACGTCGGGCGAACAACGTCCAGCCCGAGCGGCATGCGGTACACCACCACGTTGATGAGCGAGCCCACGCACGCACCAACCGCGAACACGAACATCGCGGTGGTGATCATCGGCATGCGGAGCATCAGCCAGTCGGGCATGGAACGTTTTCATCGGCTCGCCCGCGGCGCGGGCTGGATCGGCGAGCCGGATAAGTGTCCGCGGACCGTGGCGGGCCCGTCACTCGGCGGTGTCCTCGGGGCGGGACCCGAGCGCGTCGGCGCCGATCGTCTCGACGCGTTGCTCGGCCCTGGTCAGGATCTCCCTGGCCTTGCCGACCAGCCTGCTCCCCCGTTCGTAGGCATCGATGGACTCCTCGAGCCCGATATCGCCCGATTCGATGCGCTCGACGAGCGACTCGAGTTCCTCGATGAGGTCCTCGAAGCGGTCCGGAGACGGCCCGGGATCCCGGCTTGCGGCGTCCTGCTTGTTCGCGTTCTGGCTCGGCTTGGGCATCTCCGCCAAGCCTACCTCGCCCGCGCGGCGTGATCCATCGGCACCGCGGATCAGAACAGGTCCATCTGGTCGCGATCGGTCCGCCGCGCATCGCGACCCCGCTTCAGGGAGCGTCGATCCGGGAGCGGCTGACCCGTCCCGGGTGGTCCAGCCGGTGCGGCTGCGTCACCGGAACCCTTGAGCACCCGCGACGCAAGAGAGGAATCCGCCAGACGGGTCGTGATCTCGTCGCCCGGTCTCGCATCATCGGCCGAGCGGATCACACGCCCGTCCGGGGCGGTCGTCACCGAGTAACCCCTGGCGAGCACCTGCATCGGCCCGACCGCGTGCAGTTCACGGTGCAGGGCGTCGATCGCGTCGCGTTCCCGCGCAACGCGATCGCTCGCGGCGCGATGCAGGCGGGCGGCGAGCCCCCCGAGGCGTTCTTCCCGGCGCGCCTGGATCGCCGCCGGCCGATACCGCCC
>DIYM01000071.1 GCA_002429045.1 Phycisphaerales bacterium UBA6054 | reverse complement strand
CGTCGGGGTTGTCGTCGTCATCGTCGCAAACGCCGGGACCCTGGGTCTCGGCGGGACAAGTCGGCGACGAATCGCACTCGTCCGGGTACCCGTCGTTGTCGTCGTCGGTGTCGTTGGCGTTGGTGATGCCGTCGCAATCGGCGTCAGAGTTGGGGTGGTTCGGGTCGTAGGTCGGGTGGTCGGGGTCGTTGATGTCCGGGGTGCCGTCGTTGTCGTCGTCCGAGTCGATCTCGTTGGGAAGCCCGTCGCCGTCGGGGTCGGAACAGGGAGCAAGGACGGGGACGTTCGGGTAAGGGCCGGTCGGGGAGCACGGGCCGGACTCGATGCAGGGATCCCAGGGAGGGCAGCCCTCGTCCCAGACGGGGACAGGACGATCGCCGGGGTACAAGGGGTTCTGACTGGGGAGCGTCGGGCCGTCGTCGTCGGAACAGTTGGGCTTCCCGTCGTCGTCGAGATCGTCGTCGTGGCGGTTGGGGACGCCGTCGCCGTCGAAGTCGGAATCGGGGTGGAGCGGGTTGAAGTCATCGCTCTCTGGGTTCGGGCTGCCGTTGGTGCTGCCGTAGCAGCCATCGTTCCAGTCGACCTGGGCGATAGCCGTGGACGAGCACAGAAACAGGAGGAAGGCGGCGTGCTTCATGGCTTGGCCTGCTGGTCTGCGAGACGCTCGCTCATGCGGACGACGCAACGCTTGAATCGAACAGCGATGTACAGGATCCCGGCGCACAGAAGGATGCCAAGGACGATCTTCATCGGGTGATCTCCCGCTCGGATGGCGTGAAGTGCCGGGCGAGCACATAGCCGGCCATCATCACGAAGACGAAGTAGAACCACACGGTGACGTTGGTGTGGAGTGTCTGCTTATCAAGGAGCGACTCGGTTGTGACCTTGATGGCTGCGGTATCGTCAAGGACCTGGGCAACGTCGTCGTTGGTCCAGCCGATGCGTGATGATCCTCCTCCTGCAAGCTGTGGCATGGCGTGTCCCCTTGGTAGAAAACCGAAGCGGGGATGTCTCCCCGCGTCGGGTTGAGTTACACGGCCGAAGCAGCGCCGCGGATGAGCTTCTTGATCAGGCGGAAGGCGACCCAGAGTCCAGCCCACGCGCCGAGCATGGCCGCGCCAGCAGTGCCGACGGAAGCAACGATGGACGCGATGTCGAGCGGGAAGTTAACCGCAGGCATCGTCGGGGTCGGAGCCGCGAGAGCCGGGGCGGAAGCAGCCGCGAGAACGAAGGCGAGAGCCGAGACGTTGCGAAACTTCTTGGAGAACTTCATCGTGAAGTACCTCATGGTGCCCTGACCAGTTGTGCGAGCAGTTGCAGCAGGACACCGACCGCAACCGCAACGAGGCGTAGAGCCATTCCGGCGCCCAACGCGGACGCCGTGAGCACGTGAAGATCCGTCACGGTGTGCACCCCAGACGGATACGAGAACGAGCGAGATCGGCGGGGATGTCCATCGCGTACAGGTAGCCGCGGACCACCGCATCGCCGAGGTAGGTCTCGTTGGGCCTGACTTCGGGAGCGACCTGGTCGGCGAAGGCTTCGAGGGAGCCGGTGGACGCCGCGGCGATGGTCCGCATCTTGGGCAGGACCGCCTTGGCCATCCAACGGACGTACGTGGTGGGCGTGGGATCGGGCCGGGAGACAACGAAGCGGATCTGTTCGAGGCCCGCTAGGAACTCGGTGAACCATCGAGCGCGAGGGCGACGGCTTGCTGAGCGATGCCCACCAACAGACCTAAAATCGCATACGCCAAGAGCAATCCGACGAGCCGTATCAAATGGGGCCGGGACCGACAGAATCTCACGAAGGGATGCGGCAGCAACATCATCAGAAAGCTCGGCCTCCCAACGGACCCAAGATCCGGGTTCACCGCGCTGCTGTTCAAGAGACTTGTCGTAGACGCGTAGATAGCGGCCAGAGCCGTTCTTGCCGCGTGCGCCGATGTTGATGCCGTGGGCGATGAGATGCTGGTTTGAGTGGGTACTGACGGGCGTGTATCGGCGTGCATGGCAGAGTTCTCCGAGGTCACACGAGGTGGTGATCTGCTCGATGAGGTCCGGGCGGTCGTAGAAGTCGATCGCGATGTCCAGGCGGGTCGCCTTGAAGCCGTGCCAGAGCAGTTCGTTCGCGAGGGTCAACTGCACCGCGGGATCGATCTCGGCGAGGGCGGTCGCGGGGAGTTCGATCACGCAGTGGTGGACGGAAGGGTCCGTCGAGTAGAAGAGACCGGCGGTGCCGATGTGCTCGCCGAGATCGAGGCCGATGAAGCGGCCCTTGCCGGGCGTGAGATCGCCGAGGTGCTTGACGAGAATCCGGCGGGCTGCGTTGACGGACGCACGCGGGCCAGAGAGGCGGAGCCAGTCGATCAGGATGCGGGTGGACGCGTGCCCTTCGGAGGCGGCGAGGGCCGCATTTGGACACTTGCCCCCCGTATTACTGACGGGGGGCTCAACAACAACGGCGGCGGGCTTCGCCCGCTCGCCGTCATTGTTGGTGGAGGAGAGAGTTGTGTTCATGGTAACATCGGGCGCCGAAAGAGGTGTCGATGAGCGGTTACAACCCAGCAGAGATCACAAAGCGGGAACGGCTGCGAAAGAAACAACAAAGGCGGCAGGTGGTGGGTTTGACGATCGCAGGAACACTGATCTGTGGAAACATCGCGTTATTTGTGTTTCGTGACACAGTTATGAGTTGGGTGAAGGAAAACTTCGGGACCGTGACTGTGACGATCGACAAGGACGAGGGCTAGCAGTCGGGAATGCCTTCGAGGTCGGGCCCGGTGTAGGCGAGCTGGGGCTGAACGTGAAAGACGGGATCGCCGCGGGAATCGCGGTGACGCTCGAAGATCTCCGGCTGGTCGAGATAGCACTGGATCAAGGCTCGGATGAGGGATTGGGGTTCGTGGCCGACGAAGATGGCGCGGTTGCGCAGACGCTCGGACATGCGGGCCGGGAGGGTGATGGTGACGGGGCGGTACTTGGGTGGATCGATGAACAGGGGCATGGCGGGCTCCGTAAAAGGCCCCGACCAACGACGCCGAGACGCCGATGGCCGGGGTGGGGTTCCGTCACGTGTCGATGTCGTCGGAGAGCGCGAGTAGGTCGGAGAGAGCACCTTCGAGCTCGGGCAGATTGCCGATCGTGCCGACGGCTCCGGTGTGTTTGTCGACGCAGTAGGCGGCGCTGCCGGACGACGACGTGACGAGGGAGAAGCCGAACGACGCCGCCTTGTTGATGGCGACATCGTTGGCGTCGGTGGGATCAACGCATTCCGCGACGCGGTGCGGCTGGCCGTTCTGGAACACGTAGACGGTCAGCATCTCAGCCCCCGCACAGAGACTTGAGGTACTCCATGATGGTGTACCACCAGGAATACTGCTCGGGGTCGGCACGCTGGTCTCGAGGGTCGTTGGGCGGGAACTTGCAGGTCATGAGGCGGCCTTTCCGGATGCGATGAGGAGGGGGTCGCCGTTCTGGCGGGCGCCGTTCTTGCCGAACGTGTACGGCTGGTGGAGTTCGACCATGTCGCCCTCTTTGACCTTGGCGAGGTCCGAGGCGGGGTCGGTGATGAAGTACTTGTTGCCGCCCCACCATTCGATCTGGACGAAGTGCTTGACCTCGCCGGTGCTCTGGTCGGTCGAGGCACGGGACGAACTGACCCGGCCGTAGACGAGGAGTGCGGCGCCGCCCTGGGCAGCGTCGATCGCGGGAGAAGTGGGCTTTGCGGCCACGGGTACCCCTGCCGGGCGCTACCCGGCTGGAGACTGGAAAACGCATGCCCCCGCCCATCGGGGACACGCGATCAGCGTGGTTGGATAGGGTGTGATTGAGGGCGCAGGCATCCGGATTGGCGCGCAGCCAAAGCCGTGATACCATACGTCCGCGATCGAGGCCCTAATCCTCGACGCCGGTCCGGGGTGGTCTCAACACGCCCGGGAATGAAAGCCACCGGTTGCAGCCGGTGGTTTTCTTGTTGGAGCCCGTGACAATGAGAAACGGGCGACCGTGCATGGGTTGTATATCAGGCGCTGAGAGGGCACGCAAGGGGTTCGTATGCCCATGTATGTTCTGTAAAACTGAGTTGCGATCAGTGCTGTACTGGCCCGTGCGAGTCAAGCGTTCCTTTGACGGACAACTGGGTCGCACATAACTGCTGCAAGCGGTCACGCTGGTTTGCTAGTTCGCTTTGCATCTCGATGAGCTTTAGCTTGTACTCCAATGCCGTGCGACCAGCAGATTGCGACTCGGTGAGATTGATTGTCACGCGGTAGTGACTTGCCAGCACTGGCAACCAGTCTTCTACCACAAATCACCTCGATATGGACGTACTCACGCCGCCTTCTTCTTCGCCTCGATCCGGTCCTTCGTCGGCACCTTGATGTCGCTGGCCAGGCCCAGCCACTTCATGCCCTTGATCATCATGTAGCTGGTGTCGATCTCCCACCAGCGGAGCCCGTGGCGGGCCGAGCGGGGGAAGGCGTGGTGGTTGTTGTGCCAGCCCTCGCCGAAGCCGAGGACGCCGAAGATGAAGTTGTTGGTCGAATGGTCGTGGCTCTTGAACGGGCGGGTGCCCCAGATGTGGCAGACCGAGTTGATGCTCCAGGTGATGTGGTGGACCATGAACACGCGGATCAGCCCGCCCCACAGGAAGCCCATGAACGCGCCGAACCACGACATGGTGATCAGCCCGCCGATGACGGTCGGCAGCACCAGCCCCATGAGCGCCCACACCGGGAACAGGCGGCTCATCGTGACGATGTCTCGGTCGCGGGCCAGGTCCGGCGCGTAGCGGTGCACATTGGGGTGCTCGCCGGGCAGCATCCAGCCGACGTGGGCGTGCCAGAAGCCCCTGAGCATCGCCCAGACGCCCTCGCCGTGGTGGTGCGGCGAGTGCGGGTCGTTCTCGGAATCGGAATGCTGGTGGTGGCAGCGGTGCGTGGCGCACCAGTAGAGGATCGAGCCCTCGCAGGCCATCGAGCCGGTGACGCCGAGGTACCACTTCATCCAGCGCGGGCACTCGAAGGATTTGTGGGTGAAGTAGCGGTGGTAGCCGACGGTGATGCCCTTGCCGGTGATCAGGTAGAAGCCCAGCAGGAGCCCGAGGGACGTCCACCCGAGGGCGTAGCCCATGGGCCAGATCATCGCGAGCCCGACGATGAGGGCCGCGAATGGGAGGAAGATGGTGATCGCGGTGGCGATCCGGACCCCCCTGCTGGCCTCATGGGCCGGCACGTGGTCGGGCGCGGTCGTCGCGGCGGTGGTCTTCGAATCGTCATCCAACGCCGGGACCTGAACCGGTCGGGCGGGTGCAGCTAGCTTGGTCAACCTTGACCCTTCGTGCTCGCAGGGGAAATGGCGTCACCCGAGACGTGGACACGACGCGAGCGGGTTCGATCAGAAAGGCCGGCGAACGAGCGATCCTTCTGGCAGTATTGTACTTCGGTCACTCGCCCGACGCGTTGCATCGGTCGTGACGACGCCATGTATTCGTGATCAGACTTGGTTCAGATGACGTGAATAGGCTTGCCCGGGCGCCCATCCGGTGTTCTCCGGACCGCGGGCGGTTTACGTTGACGCTCGGGGTCCGCCAGGCAGAGCCGGGCTTGCGATCAGGGACGAGGGTGAGAGCAAGATGACGACCGTATCCGCAAGTTCATTGCGAGCGACAACGGAGACCTTTCTCGAACAGCAGGCGGTGATCGAGCAGGGCGGGGGCGCCAAGGCGATCGATCGCCAGCACGCCAAGGGGCGTCAGACCGCGCGTGAGCGGATCGGCGGGCTGATCGACCCCGGCACGTTCTTCCAAGAACTCGGCCTGTGGTGCGCGTTCAACATGTACGAGGAGCACGGCGGGGCGCCGGGCGCCGGGGTTGTCACGGGGATTGGGCGTGTCGAGGGGCGCCTGCACATGATCATCGCCAACGACGCGACCGTGAAGGCCGGCGCGTTCTTCCCGATGACCTGCAAAAAGATCATCCGCGCTCAGCACGTCGCGATGGCGGCCCGCCTGCCGCTGATCTACCTGGTCGATTCCGCGGGCGTGTTCCTGCCGATGCAGGAGGACGTGTTCCCCGACACGGACGACTTCGGGCGGATCTTCCGCAACAACGCAGTGATATCCGCCGCGGGCATCCCGCAGTTGTCGGCGATCATGGGCTACTGCGTCGCGGGGGGTGGGTACCTGCCGGTTCTGTGCGACACGCTGCTGATGACCGAGGGGTCGGGCCTGTACCTCGCGGGCCAGGCGCTCGTGAAAGCGGCGATCGGCCAGGACGTCTCCGACGAAGAGCTCGGCGGGGCCGAGATGCATGCGCAGATCTCCGGGACCATCGACTTCCGCGAGCCCGACGACGAATCGTGCCTCCGCCGGCTCCGTTCGCTGGTGGGCAAGTACCCGCGCGCCAACCCCCCCGCTGCGGACGCGGGCCGCAACAAGCTCAACCCGGTCCGTTCGGGCGAAGACCTTTACGACATATTCACCGACAAGCCCGGCGAGCAGTACGACGTCAAAGACATCATCGCGTGCATCGTGGACGCGCGCGGCGAGCCGAACGATGAAGGGCACACTTCGCTGGCGCCCGACTTCGACGAGTACAAACCCGAGTACGGCGAATCGGTTGTGTGCGGCTACGCCAGAATCGGCGGCCATGCGTGCGGCATCGTCGCCAACCAGTCGAAGCTGACCACGCGCCAGATGCCCGGCGGCAAGGCCGGGCCGAGCAAGTCGACCAACATGCCCAGGGTGATCTATGACGATTCGGCGGACAAGTCCGCCCGCTTCATTATGGATTGCAACCAACGCAGGGTCCCGCTGATCTTCCTGCACGACACGACGGGATTCATGGTGGGTCGCGACAGCGAGCAGGGCGGGATCATCCGCGCGGGTGCGAAGATGGTCAACGCCATGTCGAACTGCGTGGTCCCCAAAGTCGTGGTCATCACCGGAGGCTCGTATGGCGCTGGAAACTATGCCATGTGCGGCCGGGCGTTCGATCAGTTCCTCGCGCTCGCGTGGCCTGGAAGCCGCTGCGCGGTGATGGGTGCCGGGTCGGCTTCCGGCACGCTGGCGATGATCGAGCAGCGTGCCCGCGAACGCAAGGGCGAGACGATCGATCCGGAGACCCGCGACCAGATCCTCGACGCGGTCCGCGACAGCTACAACGAGCAGCAGGACATCCGCTACGGGGCGGCCCGCGGCTGGGTGGACCGGATCATCGAGCCCCACAAGACGCGGGACGAGCTGATCGCCGCGCTCGATGCCGCGGCCCAGGGATGGGATGCCCAGACGCCGTTCAAGACCGGCGTGCTGCAGGTATGACGCGTTGTGTTCTGGCCGTCGCGGTCTCGCTGCTGCTCGCGGCATGCACCGCCCGCCCGCCGGCGCCGAGTTCCCATGAACCGGTCCCGCCCCCCGTTGGTGTTGGGGCATCGCTGCGGGCGCCCGCCGAGATCGGTCGTACGGTCGACCAGAGGCCCATCCTCGCCGAGACGCTCGGGCGGGGCTCGCGGCGGGTCTACATCATCGGGCTTATCCACGGCAACGAGCCCGAGGGCCTGCCCACCCTGGACACCGTACGGACGGTGCTCGGAGCGCAGGGCCGGGCCGTGGCCCGCCTCGTGCCCAACATGAACCCAGACGGCCTGCTCGCCGGCTCGCGCGGCAACGCGCGTGGTGTGGACCTCAACCGCAACTGGCCCGCGTCGAACTTCTCTCCCCACCGCACGCGAGGGACGGCCCCGCTCTCGGAGCCGGAGACACGCGCCGTGCATGATGATCTCGTGCGATTCCGCCCCGACGTCCTCGTTGTGCTGCACTCGATCAGGCGGGGCGGCCCGTTCGTCAACTTCGACGGTCCTCCACCAGCGGCGGACCTGGCCGCGGCGTTTGCCGAGGGCGCCAGCCAGACCGGGGATCCACGCTGGCGCGTCGTTGCAGATATGGGCTACCCCACACCCGGATCGCTGGGCACCTTCGCGGGCCTGGACACCGGGATCCCGACGCTGACAATCGAGTTCGCCCGCGGGCACGACCCAGAGCGTGCCCGCCGAGCCGTAGAGGCCGGGCTCGCAGCGGTCCTGGGCGCGATGGGGCGCCACCCCATCGCCCGGGGCAGCGAGGGCGACGCCGCCCGGTCAGCGCGACCTACGCTCTCGCTTGGAGGATCCCTCTATGCCACGCACCCGCACCCCGATCGCCCTGTGTTTGTTGCTGCTGACCCCCCTGCTGCCCGGATGCATCGTCCAGGACATCCACGATCAGATCGCGATCTCGAACGAGAAGCTGTCCCAGATCGATGAGAGCTTTGCGAAAGTCGAGCGGGCCAACGGGTTGCTGGAGCAACTCGATCAGCAGCTCGCGACCCTTGATTCGATCAACGCCAACCTCGCCACGATCGACGCCAAGCTCGGGACGATCGACGGCGGGCTCGAGACCACCGATGCGCGGATCGAGGTCCTCGAGGCCGATCTGAGAGCGGTGAGCGAGCACCTCGCCTCGCTCCGCAAGACGATCAACAACATCGATTCGACGATCCCGTTCCTGAAGATCTCCGGTGACGACGAGGAAGACAAGGCGCAGTTGGAAAGCCAGAGCGAAACCACATCCGGCGAGGGATCCGGCGAGTGACGAGCCCGATCCGCATCACGGATGTTTCACCGCGCGACGGCCTCCAGGCCGAGACCACGCCCGTCCCGACTGAACGCAAGGCCGATCTCGTCCGGGCCGTGCAGCGCACCGGCGTGCGCGAGGTCGAGGTCTCGAGCTTTGTCAGCCCGAGGTGGATCCCTCAGTTGGGAGACGCCCCCGATCTCTTCGGGCTCCTCGCGTCGGAGAAGCCCTCGGGCGTCGTCTACTCGGCACTCGTCCCGAACAGGCGCGGGTTCGAGGGCGTGCTGGCGGTCAACCGGTCCGCGCGGGAAACGCACGGCGTCGAACGGTTGGTCGACAAGGTCGCCGTCTTCACCGCCGCGTCCGAGACATTCTCGCAGAAGAACACCAACGCGACCATCGACGAGACAATCGAGCGCTTTCGCAGCATCATCCCCTCGGCCCATGAGCACGGCATGTCCGTGCGGGGTTATGTGTCGTGCGTTGTGCGCTGCCCATACGAAGGGGATGTGTCCCCGGCCGCGGTGGCGGATGTCAGCCGCAGACTCCTGTCGATCGGCGTGGACGAAATCGACCTGGGTGACACGATCGGCGCGGGCACGCCCGAGACGATCGAGCCGGTCATCATCGATACGATCGAGGCCCTGGAGGGGCGGGCGATCAACAGCTTTGGGGACCCGACGCTTACGCTGCACCTCCACGACACGTTCGGGCACGCTGCCGAGTGCGTGGGCACGGCGCTGGAACTCGGCGTGCGGTCGTTCGATGCTTCCGCGGGAGGGCTCGGCGGGTGTCCGTATGCCTCGACAGAAACCCAACGGGCGCCCGGCAACATCGCGCTCTCGACACTGGTTGCCGCGCTCCACCGGGGCGGCGAGGATGCCGGTGTTGACGGCGACGCGCTCGCCGCAGCGGAAGCGCTCGCGAGAGGGCTGATCCAGTGATCCGCGTCGAGTACACCGAGCCGCCCGAGGTCGCGGGATCGATCGCGGCGGTGACGCTCGCACGCCCCGAGAAACGCAACGCGCTCACCCCCGAGATGCTCGGCTCGCTCGCCAGCACATTCGAACACATGCCGAGGGAGATCGGTGCGGTCGTGGTCTCTGGTGACGGGGCGGTGTTCTGCGCCGGCTTCGACCTCAAGCAGTGCGCCGCCGATCCCTCGGGCGAAACCATGCGGTCGCTGCTCGCCGGGCTCTCCGTGTGTGTGAGCGCGATGCGTGCGTTGGAGCGCCCGGTGGTGCTGGGCGTGCACGGCAGCGCGGTCGCGGGCGGGTGCGCTCTCCTGGGTGGCGCAGACGTCGTCGTCGCTGAGCGATCGGCGCAACTCGGGTATCCGGTCGTCAGAATCGGTGTGTCGCCCGCGGTTTCGGCGCCGTTCTTGGGAGCTTCAGTGGCGCCGGGGGCTGCCAGAGCCCGTCTTGTCGATCCCGGCGTGATCTCGGCGGGCCGCGCCATGGAGATCGGGCTCGTTCACGAACTCTGCGACGGGCCCGGACAAACCAAGGAACGGGCAGCCGACATCGCACGCTCGCTGGCGTGCAAACCGGGCGTGGGCGTGCGGGCGACCAAGTCGCTGCTGAATCACATCACCTCCCCGATAACCGACCGGGCGCAAGACGGGCTGGGCGCGTCGCTCTCTCTCACGGGCGGCGACGAAGAGCGCGACCGGCTCGGGGCGCTCTGGTCCTGACGCGCGATCATCATGAAAGGCACACCATGACCGACCTCGCACCGCTGACCATCCAAGGGCCCGTCGCGACGCTGACGCTCAACCGGCCCGATGCCCGCAACGCCATGTCCCTTGACCTTCTCGCGGCGTTGCACGAGCGGATGGATGAGTTGGAGTCGGGCCCCGGGGGGGCCCACGTCCTCGTGGTGACCGGGGCGGGTCGGTCGTTCTCGGCCGGGATGGATCTGAAAGCGGTTCTGATCGAACTGTCGGGCGACGCATCGCTCGGCAAGAAGCTCCTGACATCGCTGGCCGAGTTCACGCTCAGGCTGAGAGCGTTGCCGATGGTCACGGTCGCGTCCGTGAACGGCGCCGCGGTCGGGGGGGGCTGCGGGCTGACCTGCGTGTGCGATGTAACACTGACACACGCGGACGCGAAGCTGGGGTTTCCGGAGGTCGATCTGGGGCTCTGCCCGGCGGTGATCGCGCCGTGGGTCGTTCGCAAGCTCGGCCCCAGCCGTGCCCGCGCCGCGATGCTCATGGGCGGGGTGATGTCCGGCGCTGACGCTCACGCAATCGGGCTGGTCGACCTTGTCGCTTCGGACCGGGACGGGCTGGAGGCGTTGACACGAGAGACCGCCGCGAGGCTGGCGAGCGGGGGGCCCAACGCTCTGGCGACGACGAAGGGGCTGTTGAACTCGTTGGACGGGTCGCTCGAACGGGACGCGGTGCTGCGGGGTGCCGAACTGAGCGCCTCGGTGCTGGCCACGCCGGAGGCCCAGGGAGCGCTCAAGGCCCGCATGAAGACCTAAAACGGACGCTCTCCGGGCGTTTGTGCCGGATAGAATGGGGCTCAAGTTCGATCCTCGGCTCGGACACCGCGGGGCGTGAGGGACGCCCGCGACCGATGCCGCTGTCGCCCGTGCCGGGCAGGTGACCATGTCCACAGACCGTGCCACGCTTCCGACGCGTTCGATCGATGTCCCCGACCTGGGCCCGGTGCTGGTGCTCACGCTGGAGCAGGGCGATCGCCCGGTCGTGGTGATCGATGAATCGCTGCTGAACAGATTGGACGCGGCACTGGCCGGACTGCCCGGGGACCTTGCCGGTTTCGTGATCGAGTCGTCCGCGCCGCGGGCGTTCGTGGCGGGGGCGGACCTGAAAGCCATCATGGCGATGGACGATCCGGCGCTCCACCGATATCTCGAGTTCGGCGCGTCGGTCTTCCAGCGGATCTCCGACCTGCCCTGCCCCACGGTCGCCGCGATCGGTGGAGCGTGTCTGGGCGGCGGGTTCGAGCTAGCCGCGCACTGCGACGGGCTCGTTGGTGTTGTCGATCCGGATGCCAAGCCGTACCCGATCGGGCTGCCCGAAGCCGGCCTGAAGATCTGCCCGGGATGGGGCGGCACCAATCTGTTGCCGGCCCGGATCGACGCGAAGCAGGCGATCATGGCGACCGCGGTCGGCAAGCCCTTCGATGCGCACTCGGCCAACGAACTCGGGCTCTTCGACGCGACCACCGCCACACGCGATGGTCTGATCCAGGCTTCGGTCGACTGGATCAAAGACCAACGCGGGCACACCGATTCCGGCACGCCCAAGGAGTGGATCGGGACGGACCAGCACTACGCCCGCGTGCAAGCCGGGCTGGACGGTGCGCGGACCGACCTCGACCCGTCTCCCCACGGCGACGCCGTGCTGGACTGCGTGCATACCGGGCTCAAAGAGGGCTGGAGAGCGGCGATCCAGAACGAGCGCGATGAGCTCGTCCGCCTCCGCCACACCGGGCCGGCGCGTGAAGCGATCGAATCGTTCTTCGCACGCTCGGCGAAGCCGAAGCAGACCACTTAACTCCGCGGGCCGGCGAGATGCCGGCCCGCCTCGAACGCCCGAGAACATCGGGGCACCAGCAACGGATACCGCACCCCGGCAGGCGGGGCTCCGAGGAGGGATAACGCATGGCCGACCTGAAGAACGCTGATCTGAAGAACCTCAAGGGTGTCTCGGAGCGCGATAAGCAGATGATCGCCGAGGCAGAGACCTTGCTCGGTCCCGAGCCCTCTTCGATGGGCCCGGTCAAGAACTACTTCTGGGGCCGGCTCCGTGAGGACGCTCTGTTCCCCTACCCCGATATCGCGAAGACCTCGCCCGAAGAGACCGCCGAGTGCGACCGCCTGCTGGCAGAGCTCGAGGATTACCTCAAGAACGAGCATCCGTCGATCGAGATCGACCAGGAGCAGTACATCCCCGAATGGGCGCTCGAGCGCCTGTTCAAGATGGGTGTGCTCGGCATGACCATCCCAAAGGAGCACGGCGGGCTCGGCATGGGCATCACTTCCTACAACCGCGTGCTCGAGACGATCGGGAAGTACTGCGGCTCGACGGCGGTGGTTGTGTCGGCCCACCAATCGATCGGCTGCAAAGCAGTCATGCTGTTCGGAACCGATCAGCAGAAGCAGAGCTGGTTGCCCAAGCTCGCCCGCGAGTGGCTCAGCGCGTTCTGCCTCTCGGAACCCAACGTCGGTTGCGACGCGGGCGGCCAGGAGACGCGGTGCGAGAAGTCCGAGGACGGTGAGTACTTCATCCTCAACGGCGAGAAGAAGTGGGCGACCTCCGGGGCCATCTCCGGGCTGTTCACCGTGATGGCCAAGCAGAAGATGCCCGACGGCAAGGAGAAAGTCACGGCGCTGGTCTGCCACCCCGACATGGAAGGCGTGGACATCTTCTCGAAGAACCGGTCCAAGGCCTGCATCCGCGGGACCTGGCAGGCACGGATCAAGTTCACGAACGTCAGGGTCCCCAAGGACCACCTGCTCCACAAAGAGGGGCGCGGTCTCAACGTCGCGCTGACCTGCCTGAACTACGGGCGCTGCACGCTGTCGGCCGGCATGCTGGGCGGCGCCAAACGGGCGATGGACCAGTCGATCAAGTGGTCGCAGACCCGGCACCAGTTCAACCGCCCGCTCGCCGACTTCGATCTGGTCAAGTCGAAGATCGCGCACATGGCGGCGCTGACCTACGCGATGGACTCGATGCTCTATATGACCACCGGGATGCTCGACCGCCACGACGAGGACATCATGGTCGAGACCGCGGTCTGCAAGGTCTTCTGCTCCGAGATGGGCTGGCGAGCCGTCAACGATGCGGTCCAGATCATGGGCGGCGAATCGATGATGACCGAGAACGAAGTCGAGCGCATCTTCCGTGACTCCCGCATCAACACGATCGTCGAGGGCGCCAACGAGGTGATGCAGTCGTTCATCTTTGCCTACGGCGGCAAGCAGTTGGCCGAAAAGATGCTGGGCATCAAGGAGATGGCCGACAACAAGCAGTTCTCGCTCACGATGCTCAAGGCCGCGATCCCGCTGGGCATGGAGGTCTTCATGGGCATCCGACCCAAGGCCCCCAAAGCGCCCAACGTGGACGCGTCGCTCCGGGCCTCGGCCGACCGGGTGTGCAAGCTGATCAGCGAGCTGACCTACCAGTTCAAGATCGCCAGCAAGAAGCACGATTCAGCGATCGTCACCCGCCAGTGTGTGCAGGCGCGTCTGGCAGACGCCGCCCTGTTCATCCACGGCTGGCTATGCACGCTGTCCCGCCTTGATCACGATATCAAGAAGGGCGAGTCGGGCACCGAGTTCGAGCGGAACAAGGCCGCCGCGTTCCACTTCTTTGATATCGCAGAGTTGGAGATCCAGGATGCCCTGCGCAGGCTGCACGAGAACGCCGATGACACCATGATGTCCGCCGCGGCCGCCGCTCTGGCCCACTCGGAGACGCTTCCCAACTCGGACTACAGCATCCCCGAGCGGTCCCCCACCGCCCAGGGCACGGGCCGCACGCTCAAGCAAGATCACATCCGCCAGTTCCCGGGGACCGGCCAGGGCGTCGCGGGCGGCAACGGGCGCGAGCACATGGCGCAGACCATCGAGCAACTGTGATCCCAACGGCTCCGCCGATCAGTCCAAGCCCGCCGCTCCGGCGGGTTTTTTCTTGGCTCGGAGAGCAACGAAAGTGCATGCTCTCGGCACGAGCTGGGTTCCGGGCGCTTTGGGTCGGGAAACGCCGCAGGCGGTTTCCTACAATGGTTCTCTTGCCGCTCATGGGTTTGCGACCCTCCCGCGGCCGTCTTCCAGGGCGACGCCGGCGCGGTCGCCCCCGCCCTGTTCCGGCCGGGCCGGACGGATAACCGACTCAGGAGCACCGATGCCCCACCGCACCGTCTACGACGCCAAGATCGAGCACCTCCAGATCCTCGACGAGGAGGGCAAGCTCGACAAGAAGCTGGCCAAGGACACCCTCAACGATGAGCAGGTCGTGTATCTGTACGAGCAGATGCGCATCTGTCGCGAACTGGACGAGATCGCGTTCAAGCTCCAGCGTTCGGGGCGTATGGGGACCTATCCGCAGAACAAGGGGCAGGAGGCCAACGCCGTCGGGTCCGCGCTCGCGATGAAGAAGGGCACCGACTGGCTCGTGCCCGCGTACCGCGAGAACGCCGCTCTCTTCATGCACGGGCTGCCCATGCACTACGTCATCGTCTATTGGATGGGCGACGAGCGGGGCAGCAAGATCCCGGAGGGCGTGAACATCACCCCGCTCTCGGTGCCGATCGGGACCCACATGCTGCACGCGACCGGAATCGCGTGGGCGAGCAAGATCCGCAAGGAGCAGGACAAGGCGGTCATCACCTACTTCGGCGACGGCGCGACCTCTGAGGGCGATTTCCACGGGGCGATGAACTTCGCGTCTGTGATGCAGGTCCCGTGCATCTTCTATTGCCAGAACAACCAGTGGGCGATCTCGGTGCCGCGAGAGCAGCAGATGAACTCTCAGACGGTCGCGCAGAAGGCGCTGGCGTACGACATGCCGACGCTGCAGGTCGACGGCAACGACATCTTCGCGGTGTTCAAGGCCGTCAAGGACGCCCGGCGACGGGCGGTGGAGGGCGGCGGCCCGTCGTTCATCGAAGCGGTGACCTATCGCCTGGGTGATCACACGACCGCCGACGACGCCCGGCGTTACCGCGACGAGGCGGAAGTCGAGGCCTGGAAAGCCAAGGACCCGCTGATCCGCACGCGGCTCTACATGGAATCCCAGGGCGTCTGGGACGACAAGAAACAGGCCGAGCTTGAAGACCGTGCGAAGAAGATCGTGGGCGAGGTGGTCAAGGCCGCCGAGGGCATCGAGAAGCCCCACACCGACGATTTCTTCGATCACATGTTCGCGGAACTGCCCGAGGACATGCAGCGTCAGCGGGACACCCTGCGGACCAGCTCGATCGGGCGCCACCCCGAGCAGGTCGGGCTGCGCGGCAAGCCGGTCCAGGCGGGTTCCAGGTAAGGGGCCCAGCGTGCTCGTCAAGGTGATCGATCACAAGGACAAGGAACGCTTTATCAACGCGGCGTTCATCAAGTCGCTCACGCCCAAGAACGGGACGCTCACGGAGATCGAGATCTCCGGGTGGGCGACCAAGCTGAAAGTCAAACAGCCGGCCGAAGACGTCGCCCGGATCGTCAACGCCTCGCTGCCGAACAGCCTCGACGCCCTCCTGGACGCCGAGCAGCAAGAACAGTCAGAGACCGAGTCCGCGGTGCTGATCGCGGTGATCGGATAACGGAGAGTACCCATGCCCGAGATGACCCTCGTCGCCTCGATTACCCACACGCTCGACCTCGCCCTGGCGAGCGACCCCGATGTCGTTCTTCTCGGCGAGGACGTCGGATTGAACGGCGGGGTGTTCCGCGTCACCGACGGGCTCCAGGCCACGCACGGCAAGGACCGCGTGGTCGATACCCCCCTCGACGAGTCCGGCATCATGGGATCGGCGATCGGGCTGGCGATCGCGGGCATGAAGGCGGTGCCCGAGATCCAGTTCGACGGATTCCTCGGGCCGGCGTACGACCAGTTCGTCAACCACGCCGCCCGGATGCGCACCCGCACACGCGGCGCCGTGACGGTGCCCATGACCGTCCGCGTGCCGGTCGGGGGCGGCATCCACGCCCCCGAACTCCACTCCGACTCGCCGGAGGTCATCTACGCGCACTCGCCCGGCTGCAAGGTGGTGATGCCCTCGACGCCTTACGACGCCAAGGGGCTCCTGCTGGCCTCGATCAACGACCCCGACCCGGTCATGTTCTTCGAGCCCAAGCGTGTGTACCGCACGTTCAAGGAGGAAGTGCCCGAGGAGATGTACGAGATCGAGATCGGCAAAGCCAAGGTCCTCAGCGAGGGCGAGGACCTCACCGTCGTCACCTGGGGCGCGCCGGTGTTCCAGTGCCTCGAAGCGATCGATCAGTTGCCCGAGGATGTCTCGGTCGAGCTGATCGATCTCCGCTCGATCTTCCCGTGGGACATCGACACGGTGTGCGAGTCGGTCCGGAAGACCGGCCGCTGTGTGATCGTCCACGAAGCGCCGCTGACGGGCGGCTTCGGCGCGGAAGTCTCCAGCCGCATCCAGGAAGAGTGCTTCCTGCACCTGCACGCCCCGGTGCAGCGGGTGGCGGGCTTCGACACGATCATGCCGTACTACAAGCTCGAGCTCGAGTACCTCCCCGAGGCCCCGCGGATCCAGAAGGGCATCGAGGAGTGCCTGGCGTACTGACCGAGCGTCACGGAAACCCCTGATTAGAATCGCGAACGGAACGCACACGATCTTGCATCAACGATCAGCAACGGAGCTGCGATGGCCGGCAAAGTCTCATCCGATCCCAACGTCTTCATCCTCCCCGACCTCGGCGAGGGCCTCGAAGAGGCCGAGCTGATCGCGTGGAAAGTCGCCGAGGGCGACACCGTCGAAGAGCACCAGATCATCGCCGAGATGGAGACCGACAAGGCGCTCGTCGAGGTGCCCAGCCCCCGGGACGGCACGATCAAAACGCTGCACGGGTCCGACGGCGACATCATCAAGGTCGGGGCCCATTTCGTCACGTACGAGGGCGGCGCGGACGCGCCGGCGAGCAGCACGCCCGAGCCCGCGGCTGCGGCGCCCGCCGAAGAAGACGCCGGCACCGTGGTCGGCAAGATGAGCGACTCGATGGCCGGCATGGGATCGAACGACGGCAAGGCGCTCGCCGCCCCGGCCGTACGACGCCTCGCGCGAGACCTGGGCGTGAACATCGACGGCGTGAAGGGGACCGGCATCGGCGGTCGGGTGACCGCCAAGGACATCCGCTCCGCGTCCGAAAACGGCGCCGCGGCCGCTGCGGCGCCTGCCCCCAGCACAC